>DVGK01000117.1 GCA_018712785.1 Candidatus Choladousia intestinavium
CACCTCTGTTGTTTCGTATTTATACGATCCCCTTAATCATTGTATTTTCCCCTCTTTAACCGGCACTTTCGCCGTCAAAGTCAAGCAAAACTATTACCAGTATACCACAATCTCTTCATTTGTAAACATTATTTAACCATTTATACATTTTTTAGTAATTTTTGCCAAGGATTTTTCATCTCTTTCGTACGCTGAAACCAAATCTCCCCATATTTTTCCCCAGACCAAAATACTGTCCGTGTGAATATACGATCAATCCGGCCTTATCCAAATGAAGCTTTTGATTTTTGTCCAGATACCGCTCGTCCACATCCACCCCAAGCACCTGCGCCACAAACATATGATGGGAGCCAAGCTTCAGCACCTGGGTCACACGGCATTCCAGATTTACCGGGCTCTCTTTAATCAGAGGGGCCCCTACATGCTCTGCCGGTTCCGGCGTCAAACCCGCAGCCTGAAACTTGTCCAGATCTCTGCCGGAGCGGACTCCGCAGAAATCCGCCGCTCTGGCCAGTCGCTCCGTAGTAAGATTTATAACGAATTCTCCTGTGTCCCGGATGATCTGGTAGGAATACCGCTCCGGCTTCAGTGAAATAGACACCATGGCCGGGGAGGTACATACCGTTCCCGCCCAGGCCACAGTAATAATATTTGCCTTTTCTCCCGGTCTCCTACAGCTTACCATCACGGCAGGCACCGGGTAGAGCATGTTGCCTGCCTTCCAGTTCTGTTTTCCCATACTATATCACCTCATTCAGCCGGCTCATAGCTGACATGAAGGAGGGCACCAGCTGCTTTTTCCTGGATACCACGCCCTTAAGATGCGCGCTCCCATTCTCCACGCCGCACTTAAACGCCTCCTCCACCAGCTCCTCAATGCCTTTGCCGCAGCATAGAAGCTCTGTGGACTCATTCATGATATCCGTCAGCATGAAAAAGATCATATCCATCTCCTGGCCGTGATAAACCTTGTCAATATACGGCAGAAGACGTTCTTTAATCTTATCAAGCTCCGGCGCGCTCATAGAGGTGATCTGCCCGATTCCGATATTCTTGTCCCCGAATTCAAATCTCTTGAAATCCTGGTAAAAAATCTCTTCCGGCGTTTTCAACGCCAGATCGCTACCGGCTGTAAACATCTCTCTGGCGTATTCCCTGCACTCAATGCCCGCGAGCTCCGCCAGCCTTTGGGCCACCTCAACGTCCAGAGGGGTACAGGTAGGGGAGCGAAACATCAGCGTATCCGAAAGGATCGCGCTGCATAAAAGCCCCGCGATGTGCTTTGGAATTTCCACATTCTTCTCTTTGTAAAGCTGATAAACAATGGTAGCCGTACAGCCCACCGGCTGATTTCTGAAATATACGGGAGCCATGGTTTCCAGAGATCCAAGTCTGTGATGATCGATGATCTCCAGGATCTCGGCATCCAGCACATTGTCCACGGCCTGGGACACCTCATTGTGATCCACAAGAATCAGCCCTCTTTTATGAACGCCCAGAAGGTTACGCCTGGAGATCATCCCCACATACTGGCCTTTTGAATCCAGAATGGGGAAATCACGGTACCGCTTCTTTGACATTACTTCCCGGATGCTTTCTGTATAGTCCGACAGGAAAAAGGTCTGGAGACTTTCTTTCCGCATAAAGAAATCCACGGGCATGCTCTGATTAATCAGCCTGGCTACCGCGTACGTATCCAGGGGCGTCACAATAATCGAACAGTTCCTGTCCCTGGCAAGCCGCTGAATGGTTCTGGATACAGGAGCCCCCAGGCAGACCACAATACATCCCGCCTGCATTTCTATAGCGCAGAGCTGGGATTCATACCGGTTTCCCAGTATCACCATGTCATGCTCATCGATATAGTTTTCCATAACGTCGGGATTGGCCGCGGCGATCACTACCTTCCCCTGATCAAAATAGTCTTCTGGATCTCCCACGATCATCTCCGCGTCCAGAGTCTCCAGGATATTTCTGTAGGGCGTCTTTGCCACAGCCACAATGGCGCTGTCATATTCTTCCATATAGGATTTCGCGATATCATTAATGGTGATCAGCCCCTTCAGCTGATTCTCCTCATTAGTGATAGGCAGGGTGAAAACATTCTGCGTAGTCATCAGGGTCCATGCCTTTTTCAGAGAAATATCGCTTCTCACTCCCGGCACCTTCCGGATATCCATATCCCTCACTCTGGTTCCGATATTGCTTAAAAGCATAGGATGCTCTACCTTGAACCGCTCCAGGACGTACTGAGTCTCAGCATTAATCTGCCCCGCTCTCATGGGAAGATACGTAAAATTGCTTTTTTCCTGATTTTTCAAATATGCGTAAGAAATCGCCGAACAGATAGAGTCTGTGTCGGGATTTTTATGTCCTACCACGCAAACGGTGCGCCGGACCCGGTCCGGGTTCCCAAGCCCTGCCTCATCCTTTTTTTCTTCCATCTCCAGAAACTTTTCCATGTCTTCCATAAACTTCTTTATCATCCTCCCATTTTTCTTCTGCTGCTGTTCAGGCGCCGGCCTCTTCCACTCCGTCCTTTGTTACCCTGGCATAGATCAGAGGTTCCTGCGCCGGCTTTTCTGCCTGTATCTGCACAGAATTCAGATACTTCTCCTCCGCGTCCTTCAGCCGGCTCTCATCGGAAGTATATAAGACGGCAATCGTTTCGCCCTTCTTTACATAATCTCCGTTCTTCTTGCACAGGACAATTCCTGCCAGGGGATCTATGCTGTCCTCCTTTTTCTCACGGCCGGCTCCCAGCATCATGGCTGTAATCCCGATGCCTTCTGTATCCATCCGGTGCAGATATCCTTCTTCTCTGGCGGCAACCTCTGCCTTTACCGGCGCTTCGCCGAACTTCTCCGGATGGAAAATATATTCCGGGTCGCCCCCCTGGGCCTCCACCATGGATGCCAGCCTTTCAAGAGCGCTTCCGGAGCGGATGGCAGTCAGAGCCATAGCCCGGCACTTGTCGGGCGTTCCCTTCTGCGCAAGATAAAGCATATTTTCCGCCAGCGCCAGGCAGACCTCCGTTAAATCCGCAGGCCCCACACCCCGAAGGGTATCCACCGCCTCCTGTACTTCCAGCGCGTTTCCGATTTTATTTCCCAGAGGATAGTCCATATTGGTAATCAGCGCGGCCGTCTTTCTCCCGTTCCGCTCTCCTATGGCCACCATCTTCTTCGCAAGCTTTACGGCGTCTTCCGTGGTTTTCATAAAGGCTCCGTTTCCGGCCTTTACATCCAGGAGTATGCAGTTGCTCCCCGCTGCCAGTTTCTTGCTCATAATCGAGGAAGCGATGAGTGGAATACTCTCCACAGTCGCCGTCACATCCCGCAGCGCGTAGATCTTCTTATCTGCCGGTGCCAGGTTTCCGGACTGCCCTGTGACCGAGATCCCGGTGCGGTTTACGATTTCCACAAACTCCTTCTCCGACAGACTGGTGCGCATTCCCGGTATAGACTCCATTTTGTCCACCGTTCCCCCGGTGTGTCCGAGTCCGCGGCCCGACATCTTCGCCACCCGGCATCCGCAGGCCGCCGCGATAGGCGCCACAATCAGCGTGGTTTTATCCCCCACGCCGCCGGTGGAATGCTTATCTACCTTCACTCCCTGAATCTGTGAAAGATCCACCATATCTCCCGAATGAGCCATAGCCTGGGTCAGCACCCCGGTTTCTTCATCCGTCATTCCCCGGAAAAATACTGCCATCAGAAAAGCAGACATCTGATAATCCGGTATTTCCCCCTTCGTATATCCTTCAACGACAAAACGTATCTCCTCCGGCGTCAGTTCACCGCCTTCACGTTTTTTCAGTATCACATCATACATCCGCATCGTATCACCCCTCTCCTGTATAACGGCTGTCCTATCGCTCCAGATCTGCCGGTCCGAAGCTTGCCGGCAGAAGCTCTTTCAAAAGAAAGCTCCTGTAGTCCTCCGGTCCTCTGGCCAGAATCACCTGGAACCGCTCCGGATCGCAGAACTCTCTCATAACCTGGCGGCATACGCCGCATGGCGCGCAGTAGTCCCCCTTTTTCCCTGGATAATTGCCTACAACCGCGATTCTCGTAAAGGAAGTCACGCCTTCTGATACAGCCTTAAAAAAGGCGGTCCGCTCCGCGCAGTTTGTAGGAGTATACGCTGCGTTTTCGATATTGCATCCGGTAAAAATCCTTCCGTCCGCCGTCTCCAGTGCCGCTCCTGTCTGAAATCCGGAATACGGGGTATAGGCTCTCTTCTGGGCCTCATAGGCAAGGCGGATCAGTTCTGTAATCTCTGTCACGTCAAATCTCCCCTTTCTTCCTTGGTCAGAAGGCATCTATCGCCTGGCAAGATTCCAGAAGCTTTCTCCGTCCAGAGTCTCCGGAATCTCAAACATATCCAGCACCGTAGCCGCGATATCCGCAAAGGTGCTTCTGGTTCCCAGAGAAACTCCTGCCTTTACTGCCTTCCCGTAGAGAAGCATAGGCGTATACTCTCTGGTATGGTCTGTGCCGGGGGCTCCCGGATCACAGCCGTGATCTGCCGTAATCAGGATCACGTCCTCATCTCCCAGCTTCTCCATCATCTGTCCCAGCTGCCGGTCAAATACTGTGGCAGCTCTGGCGTATCCGTCCACATCGTTCCGGTGTCCGTAAAGCATATCGAAATCCACCAGATTCACAAAGCACAGCCCCGTAAAATTTTCATCCATCAGCTTCAGAGTCTTCTCCATCCCGTCCTCATTTCCTGAAATAGAGGTAGTATGGGCAATTCCCTGTCCTGCGAAAATATCATAGATTTTTCCGACTCCGTACGTGTCAAAGCCGTGCTCCTGCAGGCTCACCAGCATAGTCCGCTTGGGAGGCAGCAGGGAAAAGTCGTGACGGTTTGTGGTCCTTTTGAAATCCGGCGCTTCTCCTGTAAAAGGTCTTGCGATCACCCGTCCTACCGCGTGCTTCCCTGTCAGGATCTTTCTGGCAATTCTACAGTCCTCATACAGTTCTTCCAGGGGAACCACGCTCTCGTGGGCCGCTACCTGGAATACGCTGTCCGCCGATGTGTACACAATCAGATCCCCGGTCTTTACATGTTCCTCCCCGAAATCCCGGATGGCGTCTGTCCCCGAGTAAGGCTTATTGCACAGAATCCCTCTTCCTGTCTGCTCTCTGAAGGGATCCAGCACCTCCTCAGGGAATCCTTCCGGATATACAGGCATGGGATCCGGAGACACCACCCCCGCGATCTCCCAGTGCCCGATGGTGGTATCCTTTCCCATAGAAGTCTCCTGCATGCGGCCGTAGGTTCCCGCGGGATTTTCACATTCCTCCAGGCAGGACACTCCCTCGATATTAAAAAGGCCCATCTTTTTCATGTTGGGCGTGCTGTACTCCGGCGACTTCACAATAGAAGCCAGCGTATTGGCTCCCACGTCTCCAAAGCGGTCCGCGTCCGGTGCCCATCCGATCCCATAGCTGTCCAGCACAATCAAAAATACCCGCTTTACGCTCATTAAATTCCTCCTTACGCGATCTCCAGGGCGATCTTTACCATGTCATTAAAGCTGTTCTGACGCTCTTCTGAGGTAGTGGCCTCTCCGGTAATCATGCTGTCGGAGATGGTGCAGATGGCCAGAGCGTTCTTCCCGGTGCGGGCCGCGTTCATATAAAGGGCGGCAGCCTCCATCTCAACGGCCAGGACGCCCATCTTCTGCCAGTTTCCGTCCAGATTGCTGTCACTGTAGAAGGTATCGGAGGAAAGCAGGTTTCCTACCTTGTAGCCTACATTACCCATCTTCTTCACCTGAGCCACCGCCTTCTCAAGAAGCTCAAAGGAGGCAATGGGAGCAAAGGTTCCCGGCAGCTGATACTGGGCAGCATAGCTGGAATTGGTGCAGGCTCCCATACCCAGAACCACGTCTCTGATTTTCAGGTCGGCCCGGAGAGCTCCCGCCGTACCGATGCGGATAATATTTTTCACATCATAAAACTGAAACAGCTCATAGGAATAGATGCCGATGGAAGGCATTCCCATTCCGCTGGCCATAACGGAAACTCTTTTTCCTTTATACGTTCCTGTATATCCATTGACGCCTCTTACCGGGTTCACCAGCACGGCGTTCTCCAAAAAACTTTCCGCAACATACTTTGCCCGCAGGGGATCTCCAGGCATCAGAACTGTTTCTGCAAAATCTCCCAGGTTTGCTGATATATGCGGTGTAGGTATACTCATAGTAAATTCTCCTTTCTGTCATTCGCTTTCTTTTCAGGTGTATTCTTATTTTACTACAAATGTCCGGGAAAGGAAACCGAATGTTTATTAATTCTTTAGCCGTCACTTTATCTAATTATCCTTCTTCTTTTACTTTCTTTTCAGAATTTTCTATGTGCATTCTGTATAGGTATCTTTTTATTTTATTTTTTCTTTTTTGCAATTTTACCATATGTTCACATTTCATTCATTATTTGTTCACATTTGCTTGCTATAGTATAAACAGTTCTTGAGAGACATTCTCGACTCTATGCTGTAATGGTTTCATTACACATATTGATAAATTTTTTCATAATAGCCTCCGGTGTACCAGAACGCCGGGGGCACTCCTCATTTTATCCCTATATATAATATCATCAAGAAAAACCGGAAACGCCGCCTTTTCCCGAACGTTCCCGGTTTCTGTCTTTTTATTCCTCCAGTATCTGTATCTCCAGATAGTCGAAAGGAACTTCTTCTATAAAGCTGTCCTGATAGAACCTAGCTTTGCTCCTGCGTTTGAATTCCTGGATGGTAGAATCCAGCCAGATGGGCTTTCCCAGATCAAATTCATAGCAGATCTCCTCCAGAGCCCGAAAGATTTTATGGGTTCTGGTATCTTCGCTCTCTTCCTCCACCACCGTATCCCGAAGCATCCGGTTATCCTTCCACAGCTTTCCCCACATCCGGAACATATCTTTCCTCCTAGTTATTCTCCGTTAAAATACGCGTAAACCTCTGACGAAATATTCTGAATCCTGGATATCGCTTCGTCAGAGCTGCTCCAGTCGCTGGAAAGCACCACCAGTATGTAGTCGCAGGCGTCCGAATAGACAATGGCCGCATCATTCTGGGTACTGTCCATCTCTCCCGTCTTATTGCCGCAGAGCACTCCCTCCGGCAGTCCCGCGGGAATTTTATACCGGGTGTTCTGGTTCAGCATCATCTCCTCAATCTCCATGCTTACTTCCCGGTTTACCCACTCTCGCCGGTAAATATCCTCCAGAAGCTTTCCGCAGTCCTCCGCCGCTACCTGATTGTAATTTCCGGTTCCCGTGTTGGTGTCCGGATCGCTGAAGCCATTATATTCCACCGTCATATCGCTGAAATCATACTCTTCAATAAAAGCGTTTACTTCCGCGATCCCCGCCTCATAGCTGGAATTTCCCAGACGGTACAGAAGTTCATTGGAGGCCTCGTTGTCGCTGTAAGAGATCATATCGTTCATCAGCGCCATGATCTCGTCTGTGCGCTCCAGGTCGCCGCTTTCAAAGGCTTTGTATACAGTCCCCATGATAAACAGCTTCATTACGCTGGCTGACTTCATGGGCTGATCATTGATGATAAAGCTCTGATCTGTGGCGAGATTTTTCACATATACAGACCATACCCCGTCATATCCCGAAAGCTCTGTCTCAAGGCTGGTCTGAAGGGCATCCAGAGAATTTGAGGCTTCTGTTTCTTCTTCCTCTTCCGTCTCTTCTTCCTGCTGGGGGAAATCCACCTGGTAGTCCCACAGCCTGCCGGTATCCGCAAGCTCTGGAACACGGATTTCAGTCTCATTGCTTGGCATAGCCATTGGAATCTGGAATTCCCCTCCAAGCCTTGCCCTGAGATTCTGCTGCTGCATTTCCTCTGACTCCTGCTGTTCCTCAGGCGTAAGGGTCTCCGGCTCTGTCTGCGCCTCTGTGATGTCCTCTGTCTCTGTCATCTCTTCCGTTTCGACCGTAACAGAATCCGAAGCCGCTTCCCTGGCCGCTTCCGGCACAGTCAGAAACAGAAAAAAGCAGATGAACAAAAGGAACAGCACAAGTTCTGTCTTATTATTTTTATATTTTTCTTTTATTCTGTTCCAATCCATTTTCCGTCACTCCTGTTCCTCTCCGGCCGGCTTCTGAATCCATATTTCCCTTTGCGGGAAGGGAATGGTAAGGCCTGCCTGGTCAAACTCTTCTTTTATCCTTTCATTCATACGCCACCGGACAGGCTGGTAATTCTCCGTCATTACCCAGCACCGCATTCCGATCACCACGCTGCTCTCTGCCAGCTCGTCCACAAACACCTGCTTATCCCGGTCTCCCAGCACATCCGCATCCTGCTCCATGAGATTTCCCAAAATCTCCTTTGCCTTCTGAATATTATCCCGGTAAGAAATCCCCACCTTGACCTCCAGCTGTCTCCGGTCGGAGCCCGTCACATTTACGATGACATTATTGGCCAAATTTCCATTGGGAACGATAATCCTGCGGTTGTCCACGGACTGAAGGGTTGTGTACAAAATCTCGATCTTCGACACAGTCCCTTCCTCACCCTGGGTGATAATGTAGTCTCCCACCCGAAAGGGCTGAAACAGCAGGATCAGGAAGCCGCCCGCCAGATTCGAGAGTCCGCCCTGCAGAGCCAGGCCGATGGCAACTCCTCCGGAAGCTACGATAGCGGCCACAGAGGACTCCTGAAGGCCGAACTGACTGCCGATTCCCAGAATCAGAACCACATACAGAGTGATCTTCGTTATAGAGGCCGTAAAGGTAATGACCCCTACCTGTACTCTGGCCCGCTCCAAAGCTCTCTTAAGGACACGGACGATCTGGTCGATCACCTTTTTTCCTATAAAATACACCGCAATGCAGAGTATTACCTTCAGACCAAATTTCAAAATATCCGGAAGATACTGCTGCGCAAAATTCCCGGCTTTTTCAAATACCTGCTCCATGGGGAAGCTTCCTCCTAACCGTTCTCCAGTCTCTTACCGCAGACCTTTTTCTCAATGCTGAAGATTTTCTGCTTCTTCTATAATAAAGGGACCGGTGGCTTCTGCGTGAAGCCGAACCAGCTCATGGTCAAAATTTTTCCGAAGGCTGCAGGTCTCATCAAAAACAAGAACCTGCTCTTCATCCTTTCCGCATCTTTTCCAGTCAATTCCGGGCACGTAAGGCTTCCCTTCCTTCGCGAAGCTGATCCAGGCGCCGAAGACCGCGTCCTGAAGCTTCTCCATGACTCCTGGAGTCCTGCAGATGGGAATCCGGTCCGCATTGTGGAACACGTAGGGGATCTCCGAACAGTGCCATGCGCATTTTCCATCGTCCAGAGGGAATTCATAGGCAAATAGATAGGAGTATGTCTCGCTTTCAGGAGACTTGCTCCGTTCTTCCACAAATTCTATAGTGGGTGTCCGGAATACATTGTCCAGAGAGAGCAGATCCAGAAGACATTTTTCCGGGTATGCCTTTTTAAACAGCTCCACAAGCTGTTCCGTGCTGCTTCCGAATTTTTCTTTCAGGATCTCCAGGATTTTTTCCTGGCTCAGGTCGTATTTCCCCGGAAATCCCGGCCCGAAGTCAAATTCTCCAAACACTGTGCCGATGATAACCGGAATCTTTTTTGCATGAGACCGGAACCCTGTAATTGTAGGTTCTCCCAGATAGAACTCATTGGGCTTTGGAATACTTCCCACATAATACCCCTTCTCCTTCAGTTCCGGAGACACCTTCAGCCAGGCATCGGCAAGCTGTCTGTAGGGTACGGTTTCCAGCTCCTTCACCTGATCTTTTTCAAATCCCAGTTCTTCCAGAAGAGCTTCCGCAATTCTGGTGCCGTCTCCCTCTCCCGGATCCAGGAAACCTTCCATCACACCGCTCTGAACGATTCCCTTGTGGAACAGCCCGTCCGCCTCCGGCATCTGCATCAGGTTCCACACCTTCATGCCGCCGCCCGATTGTCCGAAGAGGGTTACATTCTCCGGATCTCCTCCAAAATTTCTGATGTTTTCCTGAATCCATTTTAAAGCCGCTATCATATCGTCATTTCCCGCGTTAGCAGAATTTTTATACTCTTCGCCGAAGGGAGACAGGTCCAGATAGCCGAGAATATTCAGCCGGTGGTTCAGAGAAACCACTACCACATCTCCGTACCGGCTCATATTTTCTCCGTCATACGCCTCCTGTTCAATAGATGAGCCTGCATAGAAGCCGCCGCCGTGAAGCCATACCATCACCGGCTTCTTTGCTTTCGGATCCAGACTCCCGGTCCAGATATTCAGATACTGGCAGTTCTCATCCATAGGCCAGTAGCGGTGCGGAATCAGCACCTCGCCGGTGGGCGTGTCCTGGTTAAGAAGAGGGCAGACAAATCCGTAGGACAGCGCGTCACGGATGCCCTCCCAGGGCTTCACCGGCTCCGGCCTGTGGAAACGGCGGGCTTCTGCGTATCGTATGCCATGAAAGGTATAGATCCCGTTTGTCTGAAATCCCCGGATCTTTCCCTGAACCGTTTCTGCCACTGGAAAATCTGTAGTACAAATAAAATTCTGCGTTTTCTTTTCTTTCATTTCAAGTCCCCTTTCCGCTGTCATACAGCTTCTCTTCTGTCCTCCGCGTCAAAATCAAAGTCCCACTTCAGGCATGGCTGCCTGGCTCGCTGCTCACGAAAATAAGCGGCCTCCTCAGACGTTTACATGAATTTTATCATAGTCGAAACCAATCGTCCACCCGAAACATTAGAAAGCGTCTTTCTGCTGTCACGACTTAATTACGGCCGATACGAACAAACACCATATAACACTTGACAACAGTTAGATACTGTTATATACTGTTTGCGAACAGGAGGTAAACGTATGAATTTAATTATCAACACTTCCCTGATGGTTCCCATTTACGAGCAGATTGTAGATCAGATTAAAACTCTGATTCGGAATGGCGATCTGAAGGAAAATGACATTCTCCCCTCTGTTCGTTCTCTGTCAAAAGAACTGAAGATCAGTGCTCTGACCGTCAAGAAAGCGTACGATAACTTGGAAGCAGAGGGTTTTACGGTAACGGTTCACGGAAAAGGTACTTACGTGGCAGCCGCAAATACCGAGCTTTTGCTGGAGGAACAAAAAAAAGAGCTGGAAGCCGATTTGGAAATGGCCATTCAAAAAGGCAGGCGCTATGGAATCAGTGATGAAGAAATACGAAGCTTATTTGAATTAATTCTGGAGGGTTAATGTATGCTGAAAATCAATGGTTTAAAGAAGCAGTATGATTCTTTCTCCCTGGAGTGTTCCCTGCAGGTGCCGTCCGGCCGCATTACAGGTCTTGTGGGCCAAAACGGCGCGGGAAAAAGCACAACCTTTAAAGCGGTTCTGGGGCTCATCTCGTTAGACGGAGGAACGATACAGATATTCGGGAAAGACAGCCGCAGCCTTACTGTAAGAGACCGGCAGGATCTGGGCGTTGTTTTATCAAACTCAGGCTTCAGCGGCTATCTCGCCGTAAAAGATCTGCTGCCCATCCAAAAAAGTCTATATGAAAACTTTGACTCTGCCTTTTTTCTGAGCCAGGCGAAAAAATTCGGCCTTCCTCTGAATAAACAGATCAAAGAATTCTCTACCGGCATGAAGGCGAAGCTGAAGGTTCTATGCGCTATCTCCCACAAGGCCAGGCTGCTGCTGCTGGACGAACCCACCACAGGCCTGGATGTGGTGGCCAGAGACACGGTTCTGGACACGCTGCGGGAATATATGGAAGAGGATGAGAATCGTTCCGTTCTGATCAGCTCTCATATCTCCAGTGATATAGAGTCTCTCTGCGACGATATCTATATGATCCACAAGGGGAAGATTATTCTTCATGAAGATACCGATGTGCTGCTGGCTGATTACGGTCTGATTAAAGCAGATCCGAAGCTTTACCGTGCTCTGGATAAGCAGTATATTCTGCGGCAGAAAAAGGAAAGCTACGGCTACAGCTGTCTCACGAACCAGAGACAGTACTATATGGAAAATTATCCCCATGCCGCCATTGAAAAGGGCAGCGTGGACGAAGTGATTTCCATGATGATACAGGGGGAAAAGATATGAAGGGATTATTAATCAAGGATATAAAACTGATGCTGAAACAAAAAAACTTTTTTCTGATGCTTATTGTAATCGCTGTGCTGATGGCCTACGCAGTGGAGAACGCTTCCTATATTATTGGCTACCTCTCCGTAGTAGGTTCTCTGTTCACTCTAAGCTCCATCAGCTACGATGAATTTGACAATGGAAACGCCTTTCTCTTCTCCCTTCCCATCACCAGAAAAGCGTACGTGGTGGAAAAATACGGCTTTGGCCTGATACTGGGAGGCGGCTTCTGGCTGCTGGCTTCCGTTCTCACGATTCTTGCTGAGTTCTGGAAACGTCAGGCTGTATCTGCTGAAACCCTGTCCGCATCGGTCGGCACCCTGTTTGCTGTTTTCCTGATCCTGGCAGTCTTAATTCCCATACAGCTGAAATTCGGCGGCGAGAGAGGACGGATCGCCCTGCTGATCGTAGTGGGAATTTCCGTTGTCCTGGGTGTTGCGGGAGCAGAGATTTCCCGCATGCTGAGCTTCAGCCTGTCCTCTCTCGTAGACCGGGCGCTTTCCCTCAACGCTGGAATCTTTACAGGAAGTATAGCCGCCGTTTCCCTCCTGCTCCTGCTGCTTTCCTGCCGGCTTAGTATCGGCATTGTAAGAAAAAAAGAGTTCTGATTCCTTTTGCCGGCAAAACGTGCTATAATGTGAACACTTAGCGAGTGCAAGCGGCAGCGCAGCACGAGCTTAGTGAGAACACACACCTGGACACTTAGTGAGCCGGAGCCAAAGGCGAACGGCGAGGTTAGTGACCATGGTGCAATGTGAACAGGAGAACCCTAATGGAAAAGAAGAAAAAGACTTTTCAATTCACCTTTTTATACAAAAATCTGACTCCTTATGGGAAATTCCGGCGTACTGCATGGATTTCTATTCTGGGAATCCTCATCTGCGCCGCTGCCTTTGGACTCTGTGAAGACAAGGAAATGGTTGCCGTTCTTACAGTCATTTTTATTCTTGCGGACCTGGCGCAGCTGCGGAGTACGTATCGTGAATGGAAATCTTAAGCCTGCGGCAGAAAGGAGCTCTTGAAATGGAACAGAAACGAAACACCGGACTTGTGCATATTTACTGCGGAGACGGAAAAGGGAAAACCACTACAGGAATGGGCTTGTGCATCCGGGCAGCCGGCTACGGAATGAAGGTACTGGTCTATCAGTTCATGAAGGACAATTCCACCAGCGAGAGGAAAATCCTTGCCCTTTCGGATCGAATCACCCTGCTTCCGGGACTCCCCCAGGAAAAATTCAGCTTTCAGATGTCTCCTCAGGAAAAAGAGGAGCGAAAAGCCTATTATGAGAAACAGTTTTCCCGGGCTGTCTCCATGGCTGCGGAAGAAAACTACGGCCTGGTTTTTTTCGATGAAATCATCTATACCATCCAGGCAGGACTTCTGGATGAACAGCTTGTCCTTGACTTTCTGAGAAACAAACCGGCGGGCCTGGAGGTAATTCTTACCGGCCAGGGCCCCAGCCCCGCGCTGATCGAGGCTGCCGACTACGTGTCGGAAATCCGGAAAATCAAACATCCTTTCGATCAGGGAATCCCGGCCAGAGCCGGCATCGAACGATAAAACAATAGAAAGTACGTTTCGTGAAGCTTCTATTGTCATGACTAAAAAACTTCCCGGCAGAATTCTTCTCTTCTGCCGGGAATTTTTTTTCATCCTGAAAGTTCAAAGAGCTCCAGATACCGGTCTTTTCCTCCGAAGATGTAATTATATTCCAGAATGTTGTATTCCTGTATCTGCTCATAATAAGGAGATGTCTCGTCATCCAGCTCATAGAAGTTGCCGTCGCTTCCCCAATATCCCAGAGTATTGATCACAGGAATGTCCTGGCTGAGCTCCAGCAGGTAAGACTGATACCCGGTCATGGGAAGATTCAGCCTGTCGGCAATCTGGCTGTAAAGATAATTCAGGCTGGTTCTTTCTATCGTCTCCTCCTCAATATCATAATTCGTCCACAGAATGAAGGGCACCTTATATTTTCCCATAAGCTCTTCCGAAGTACGATACTCTTCTTTTCCAATAAGATAGTTATACGTTGCGGTTCCCAGGTTCGGCTGATGGTCTCCGAACATGAGAATCGCCACCGGCTCTTCCTCTTTGGAGAAATACTCTACCAGCCACTGGAACATTTCATCGGTCTTTTTTACCAGATTGACATAAATCTGAGCCGCGCTCTTATTGATCCCATCTGTCTCCACCTGAATATCCATATTCAGGTTTGTCAGGTTTGACACCGAATATCCTCCGTGATTCTGCATGGACACATTATAGCTGAACAGAGGCTTCCCTGTCTCCAGGTTCTTTTCGTATTCCTCCACGATCCGCTCTGCCAGGGACTGATCGGAAATGTAGCTGCGGATATATTCCGGATCCTCAAAATCATCCCGTGTATAATATGTATCAAATCCAATCTGAGGATAGACCAGATGGCGCCTGTAATTATATCCCCGGTAAGGATGCATGGCTAAGGTCTCATATCCCACAGATTTCAGCTCTGAGGCCAGAGAAGGCATATCGCCTCTCACAAAAAGATGGAAGCCTATGGAGGATGCCGGCAGGAATGCCATTGTATTGCCGGTCAGGAACTCATACTCAGAATTTGGGGTATTAGCCCCAAATACGGAAGAGTATGCCGTCCCCTTAATGGTGTTTTCTTCCAGACTGTGGATAAAGGGCATATTATCCTCAGAGAGCGTCAGTCTCTTTCCAATCCTCTCGTAATCCGCCAGAGATTCGTCCATAATCACAATCAGATGCGGCGTATCGGCTCCTTCCGCCTGTACCTGATCTGTATAGGGCTCTCCGATCTCCTCCACCTTTTCCAGCGAATAGTCCGCCGGTTTTTCCGCCGCCAGATAAAAGCAGGTACACAGAGTGGTAAAAATCATATCGTACTGTTTATACCGAAGCTGGTGGGAAAAGCCTCCGGATCTGATATCGTGATCCTCCAGGAAGGACGTCCTGCAGCACAGATAAAAGAAGCTTCCAGCTCCCACGCCCCAGGCTGCCAGCACAGCCACCCGGGCCGGCAGCTTCATTAAGCGAAAGCCCCTTATCTTCAGGCTCACGGCGCAGATGGCAAAGGTCCAGAAAATTTCGGAAAACATGTACCAGTCCAGCTCATATGTATACTCCGAGGCCACCGACATAGCCGACCCCATAGAAAAAAGATCCGCCGCCGAGATAGCCATTCCCCGGAAGGAGGTCACGAAGCAGTTGACGATTCCCAGTACCGCCACAGGCACCGCCAGAAGGATGACAGATATCTTAATGCTTCCTGTGATCAGCAGAAACAGGATTTCCACCAGATACAGGAAACAGAAGGTCAGCACCAGAGCGATTTTATTCAGCTCCCAGAACTCTATATCGTATTTGTCCGCGTTCAGATGGAGGAGAGAAAAATAAATGGCAAACGGCGCAGCCGCGCACCAGATCCATCCCAAAATTTTGTTCCGCCTCTCGCTCAGGGTGTTGGGGAGCAGTATAAAGATCATCAAAATCAGGCTGGAAACCGCTGTAACGTACGTTCTCGGGCTGGTAAAGAGAGAACCTGTTCCGTCCTCATTTTGATAATAATCCGAATGAAGGCAGAAAAAAAGAAGCAGAAGGGCAGCCGCGGCTGCCCCTGCAAACCGAAAACCTTTCAGAATCTTCTCTTTTATCATAGACATACGTTCCTCGCTTCTCCTTTGATATAAGCGTCCAGATTCAGCCACACCTCATCCAGAAGCCTTGTCCTGGCCTCCACGCCGGCCCAGGCAATATGAGGCGTAATCAGCAGACGGTCATCTTCATTCAGCTTCGCCAGGGGACAATCCCGATCCATTGGCTCCTTTTCCAGGACATCCAGCCCGGCCGCGCTGATTCTTTCTTTCTTCAGAGCCTTCGCAAGCCCCTTCTCATCTACGATGGGTCCCCTTCCCACATTAATAAAAATCGCGGTGGGCTTCATCCGGCAGAATGCCTCGTAGTCCATCATATGGTACGTCTTTTCTGTCAGAGGCGCATGGACCGACACAATATCCGACTGTGTCAAAAGTGTGTCAAAATCCACCCGGGCATAGCTGTCATTCTGATTCCTGCCGGACGTGGAATAGTAGATGACTCTGCACCCGAAGGCTTCCGCGATAGACGCCACTCTGCGTCCGATGGCGCCCAGCCCGATAATCCCCCAGGTCTTTCCCTCCAGTTCGCTGAACTTCCGGTCCAGATGGCAGAAGGACTTAGACTTTATATATTCACCGGATTTTACGTAATCATCATAGTATCTCAAATGCTCCATAAGATAGAGAGCCATAGCAAAGGTATGCTGAGCCACTGTAGAGGTAGAATACCCGGCCACATTGGTAACCGTAATCCCTCTTTTTCTTGTATATTCAAAATCCACATTGTTGGTTCCTGTGGCTGTGACTCCTATGTACTTTAGAAACCCGGCATCTTTAAGCGTCTTTTCATTCATGGGAAGCTTATTCACAAGAACGGCATCCGCGGAAGCAATCCGCTCCTGAATCTGTTCAGACTCTGTATGCCCGTACACATCCACATCCCCCAGTCCGAAAAAGCGGTCAAACTGCATATCGTCTCCCAGCGTCCCCGCCTCTAAAAACACGATCTTCATCCTGTGTATCTCCTCCTCTCTGTCTGAGCCAGGAAACCGGCTCTCCTGCTCTTCGGAAGTACAAAAGGACGCCGCAGGGCAAAATATCCCTACGGCATCCCACACATTTTTTCCATCCCGAAACGCAAGAAGAATCACAGTCTCTTTCAGGGCTCTTCCTACTCCCGTATATTTTAACAAAGCCATACTGTTTTATCAAGACAATTCGGGACAAAATTCTTCTATAAATCAAGATAAAAATTCTTTTAGAACCTCCCGGAGGATACGCTCCTGCTCCCCCGGGTCCATCTGCCGCAAGAGATCTGCCCCCCTTTCCTTCTCTCGCTCCGCCGCGGTCTCTTTCATGGATGCCTTCACCCTGGCCAGATTTTCCTTCAGTTCTCTCTTCTCCTTGACCGCTTTGGATTCAGAGGAAGCTGCAACCTCGCTGCGGGCCTTGCGCCTGCTCTTTCTTCCATCCGCCACCGAGACGATCGGCGCGGTATTTTCGTACTCCTCTTCAAATTCATCTTCACCGGCATCCTCCCGCAGGTCTCTGGCCGCCCCGCTGTTTAAAAGATAATCCGCCAGGCGGACTTCCAGGCTTTCCTGTCGGTATCCGGGCTCCGTAATCCCGTAAACCCCGGCCATCAGAGCCAATGCCAGAGCTCCCATCCAAAAGTATGTGTTTCCTGCCACAAGGCTTCCTCCGCTCTGCAGCAAAGCCATTGTGCCGCCCAAAGCGCACAGCAGGCTTACGGCCAGGCATCCGGCGCCGAACCGCTTCCACTGGTGAAGGTTCATCCCCCAAAACCGGTATTCCATGATACTTTTCCGAATCAGAGCATGTACATCGCCTACTTTCTCATTCAGGTGAACACAGTATTGAAATCTCTGTCTTAACTGCTGCTGGAATTTTCCTTCCGGTTCTCCTGTGTTTTTCGTATCCCGAATCAGTCTGTCATAAAGCTGTTTTAAAACCAGCTGACTGGCGACTCCTATGACACAGGCTGCCGTCAGTACGTACAGCAGTAAATTTTGCTCCATAATGAACTCTAACATATGGATTCCCCCTTTTTTATGCTCTGAGCCAGGGTGCGACGGCGCCTCTTTCGCTGTCCTTGCTCAAGTATCGCCATTATAGCCGGAAAATTTTTATTTGCAAAGCAAAATCGTTCGACTTTTTCACCTCAGATTCGCGCTGCCCGGATATAGATAAAAAGTAAAAAAACAGCGGAATCCCGAAATTTCAAAAGACTCTTCCTTAAATATTTCTCCATCTGAGATCTTTTGTAAACTTCATATCCGCTGTTTTTTCACTTCATTTTTACTGTCATGCGGAAGAAATCCGGACTCAGAAAGAATCTCCCGGATAGCTTGCGGCCCCCTCGTACTGGTTTGAGGCAAGGCAGATCTTAATGATACGTCTTACACAGGCCTTTAGTTCTTCCTCTGAAAGAGTTCCCTTTTCCAGCTCTTCCTTAATATTCGCAATATCCCTGGGAGACCCCGGCATAACCAGATCATTCCCGGCCCGGATGCATCCTGCCGCCGAGATCTCTCCCGCCGTGGAATCCGTGGTGGTGGTCCAGTCTGTCATAATCACTCCCTGAAATCCCCACTCACATCTGGCTACTTTCGTACACAGGTCATAGCTGTTTGCCGCATGAACTCCGTTAATCATATTATAGGAAGTCATAATCGCCATAGGCTGGGCATCCTTAACCGCTATCTCAAAGCCTCTTAAGTAGATTTCTCTTAAGGCTCTTTCTGAGACAATACTGTCCGAGCCCATTCTGTTATCCTCCTGGTTATTGCAGGCAAAATGCTTGATGGTAGTCCCGCATCCCGGAACGGACTGCACGCCCTTTGTGATGGCTGCCGCCATGGTGCCTGAAAGAAGAGGATCTTCGGAATAATATTCAAAATTTCTCCCGCAGAGGGGATTCCTGTGGATATTCATTCCCGGGGCCAGCCAGAGCGTTACTTCAAAGAGCTTCATTTCCTCTCCGATCATTTCTCCCACTCTTGTCAGCAGATCTGTATTCCAGGTCTGGGCCAGCAGAGTTCCCACAGGAACTGCCGTGCAGTACTGATAATAAACTGTCCCCTCCATTTCCTTCTTATCCGCGAAGAAGCCCCCTTCCAGAGCCTCCATCAGCGTTCCGCTGTCGATGACTCCGTCCTTTACCTGATACTCTTTCTTCAGTCTGAGGCCGGCGGGCCCGTCAGCCAGCACAATACTGGCGACTTCCCAGGGCTTCCCGGCTGCTGCGGAGGTGGTTTCCGCCGCCGCTCCCGGCACCGTCTGTCTTGTCTGGCCCGCCAGAAACGCCTGGCCTCTGTTCGGATCTCCCGTTGTGAAAGCTATAAGCTGGTCCGCTGATAAGGAATCCGTAATCTCCCCCGCCCTGCCTTCTGTTTTTTCTTTATAATCGTACAGAATGACTTCTTTTTTAAATATATCCTGATTCAAAACGATGCTCGGCAGTTCCAAAGCCTTCTTGTGCCACAGATATTCTTTTTCACTGACTTTCTCCTGGGTGGGCTCAAGCTCCTCCAATCTTTCTTTCAGTCCGCACACCGGGACACTTTCAGAAAGAATCACATCTCCTTCTAACTGAAGGCTTCCCCACAGTTCGGCTTTCTGAAGGGAATTTCCCACCCAAAGACCATACTGCCCCTCCTCCAGAAACCAGCAAGAAACGTTCTCACTATAAGAAGCTAAAAGCCAGAGGGGAATGGCAATCGTCACCTTCTCCGCTTCTCCCGGCTGAAGCATCTTGGTTTTTCCATATCCGATTAACCGGCGGAACTCCTTCTTCTGCTTTGTCTGAGGACAGGAGATGTAAACCTGCACAACTTCCTTTCCCGGGTACTTATCTCCCGCGTTCTGAACCGCGGCGATTACCCGGAGACTGGGCCCGGCGCTTCCCAGCTTGTCTCCTTCCGGGATGATTTCCACAGACTCTGTCTTTACTTCAAAAGCCGTATAAGACAAGCCATATCCGAATCCGTATCTCACCGGCACATCGAAAGTATCAAAATACCGGTACCCTACATAAATTCCTTCTTTATATTCTTCTTTAAACACATCCCCGCTTTTGTAGCTGAAGTAGGAGGCATTGGGATAGTCCTCATACTTTTCCGCCCAGGTATCGGTCAGCTTCCCCGAAGGAGAGATCTCTCCGGATAAAATATCTGCCAGGGCGCTCCCGCCCTCCTGCCCTCCCTGCACAAAATAAAGGATCGCCTTAAGATTCGGAATTTCATCAGCGAAGGCAAGATCTACAATCCCTCCCGCATTGATAACCAGCACCACATTCTTATATGTATCAGAAATATCTTTCAGAAGCTGAAATTCTTCCTCTGTAATATAGTAATCGCCCCGGCTCTCCAGACGGTCCTTGTTTTCCCCTGCGTTTCGGCTCAGGACAAAAACCGCCGTCTCGGCTCCATCTTTCCCGGCAGCCTCCTTATCCAGCGCCGCCCCGCAGGGCATCCGGTAGGGGACGGAAGAGTATGCCTCAAAAAAGTTTCCGTCATTTCCGTCCATTTTTCTGAAAATCTCATCTCTCCACTCCTGCCTGGACTGGTCATACAGCCCCAGATAAGAATCCAGCCATTGTCCGCTGGTGATCTGATAGCCGGCATTTGTCAGCCCCTCATAGATGGTCACGCTGTGTCTTTCATTTACATCGCCCGATCCGGTTCCGCCCTTCACCGTCTTTACCGCTCCGGCTCCGTATAGCCCCAGTCGGCTTCCCTTGGGAATCGGCAGAAGGTTCTCCTCATTTTTCAGAAGAACAATCCCCTCAGCGGCAGCTTCCCGGGCCAGCCTGCCATGTTCCAGCTCCCGCTGGGTCACTTCCCCGTTTACAGTTCCTGTATAGGAACGGGTTCTCAGTTTCATGATGTGATTTCCTCCTTTATATCCATCATACCCTCTACCAGATTGACACAGTGCTCCGCCGCCTTTTTTTCAAAGGTTGGATAATCCATAGACGCGCTGTCATCTGCCTTGTCAGAGATCGCCCTGAGTATCACGAAGGGGATTCCATTTAAATAGGCTGCCTGGGCAATGGCCGCCCCTTCCATTTCCGTGCAGAATCCATGGAATGTGTTTACGATCCGTTCCTTCACCTGCTTATCGGCCACGAACTGATCTCCGCTGACGATCCTTCCCCGGAACACCCGGATTTCGGGATTCACTCTGCCGCAGACCTCCTCCGCCTGCTTTGCAAGCTGCGGGTCTGCCTGGAAAGAAAACACATCCATCTGCGGGATCTGTCCCGGCTCATAGCCAAAGTTTACTGCGTCCATATCATGGTGTACTACATCGGTGGATATGACAATGTCGCCAATATTAATTTCCGGATTCAGAGAACCGGCGATTCCTGTATTAATCACAGCATCCACTTTAAAATCATCAACCAGAATCTGGGTGCAGACAGCAGCGTTTACTTTTCCAATACCGCTCTTCACAACTACCACAGGATGCCCCTTCAGCTCTCCCTCAAAAAACTCCATTCTGGCCTTTGTAAGGGTTCTCTGAACCGTCATGTCCTGTTTTAAGCGCTCCACCTCAATTTCCATAGCGCCGATAATTCCTGTCTTTTTCATATATTGTCGCTCCTCTTGCCTGTTCCGCTTCTACGCCTGCTGCTCATACGCTGCCAGAAGTGCTTTGGCAAGCTGATCCGGACAGGAGGTTGGCTTATAGCCGCAGCGGATCCCCTGAATCTTTGAAACAGCCTCCTTTACCTTCATCCCTTCCACCAGGCGTGCCACCCCCTGGGTATTTCCGGAGCATCCTCCGATGAACTCCACATGCTTAATTGTATCTCCATCCAGCTCAACAAAAATTCTCTGTGAACAAACGCCCTGCGGTCTGTATTCCATTTTAATCATCCTTTCTAGTTTTATCTTCTTCCTTCAGTATCCGTCCGGACATCCGGACTTCTATGAATATAACATATTCCAATGTAATCTACAACGAACAATAAAAACACGCTCTGCAAACTTTTTGGTTATCACGAATAAAATCCCTTATGGTTTCAAAAAAGGCAAATGGGAGCACTGCCTCTGCAGATACTCCCTTTTTACAACACTTTTTAAGAAAGCTTTTCCCTGCTCAGACGAACGATCTTTTTAAAGGACCGGTTTCCCGTCAGATATCCAGAAGGTCGCTGTACACCTTCAGCGCGCCGTCCGTCTCATGAGCCAGAACTCGTTTCGCCAGCACTTTTCCAAGCTGAACGCCTTCCTGGTCAAAGCTGTTTACATTCCACAGGAATCCCTGGAACATCACTTTGTTCTCAAAATGAGCCAGAAGGGCTCCCAGCGCTCCGGGTGTCAGCTGGTCGCCGATAATGATGCTGGAGGGACGTCCTCCCTCGAAATTTTTGTTGCGGTTGTCATCCGCCTTGCCGCAGGCAAATGCCATAATCTGAGCAGCTACATTGGCGCAGAGCTTCTGCTGGCTTGTGCTTCCCTGGATCACCACATCTGTATCCATCTGATTCTTCCGGAAGCCGATGAACTGCAGAGGTACAATATCCGTTCCCTGGTGAAGAAGCTGATAGAAGGAGTGCTGTCCGTTGGTTCCCGGCTCTCCGAAAATCAGAGGCCCTGTCACATATTCTACCGGTTCTCCGAAACGGTTCACGGACTTGCCATTAGACTCCATATCCAGCTGCTGCAGGTGTGCCGGGAAGCGGCTCAGCGCCTGTGAATAGGGAAGCACGGCTGTACTGGGATATCCCAGCACGTTGCGCTCGTAAACACCGATCAGCGCATCCAGCATAGCCGGATTCTTCCTTATATCCTTGTCCGCTGCCGTCTTGTCCGCTGCCGCCGCGCCGTCCAGGAACTGAGCGAACACCTCCGGCCCGAACGCCAGAGACAGCACAGCGCCGCCCACTGCGGAGGTGGAAGAATAACGTCCTCCAATATAATCATCCATAAAGAACGCCGCAAGGTAGTCGTCGCTCTTAGCCAGAGGAGAAGTCTCACTTGTAACGGCAACCATATGTTTAGACGGATCCAAACCGGCATTCGCAAGAGCATCCTTTACAAAGGACTCATTGGTGAGAGTCTCAAGGGTGGTGCCGGATTTGGAAACCAGGATAAAGACAGAATGAGCTACATCAATAGACGCCAGGACTGCCGCCGCATCGTCCGGATCTACGTTGCTGATAAATTTCGCTTCCATCTTAAACAGGCCCTTTTTCTTAGCCCAGTTCTCCAGGGCAAGATACATGGCTCTGGGTCCCAGATCACTTCCGCCGATTCCAATCTGGACAACCGTGGTAAACTTCTCTCCTGCCGCGTTCGTAATCTCCCCGGCATGTACCTTCTCCGCGAATGCGGCGATCTTTCTCTGCTGCTCCGTATAGAAATCGCGCTTGTCAGCTCCGTCAGCCTCAACAGCATTTCCCAGCTGTCCTCTGGTCAGATGATGAAGCACACGGCGCTTCTCCCCTGTATTAATCACTTCGCCATTATAAAGAGCTTCAAATTTTTCTGTAAGCTGCGCTTCTTCGGCAAGCTTTGCCAGCGCTTCCAGCAGCTTGTCATCCACCTGCTTGGCAGCAAAATTGTAGGAAAGACCTTCTGCCATAGGGATGCTGTATTTTTTTACACGCTCCGCGCCGTTCTCTCCGCTCATAGCCTCCTTAAGGTCTACTTTTTCCAGATTGAAAAGTTCCTTATAGGAAGCGAGAGTGTCTAAATTGTTCCAGGTGATCATAATCAGATTCCTCCTTAAATTTAATTCCTTCCCAGCATTGCCGAGTTTTCAGCTAATACTCTGATTATAATATTAAATCCCGGTAATTTCAAGACTAAGCTAATCCTCTTCTTCCGCCTCTCCCCGTACTCGCATGGCCACATCCGGCACGTTCGTAATCACCGCGTCCACTCCTGCCTGAATCAGCTCCCTTATCTGCTCCGGGTCATCTACCGTCCACACCCGTACCGCCAGGCCGCTGTCCAGATACTCCTGCAGAAAGCCCATTCCGATGTGATGGCGGCCGGGATGCAGACCCTTCACCTGGTTTTTCCTGGCATACTCATGAACATTTACAATGATATCGTTAAATAGATATGCCGTCTCGGCATCCGGCTTCTCCCGCAGAATGCGTCCGATGCTGTAATGGTTAAAGGAGGAATAGATTACCCGCTCTTCCATCCCGGCCTGTTTCACCAGCTCCAGCACTTTTCCCTCAATCTCCGGGTACCAGTAAATTCCCGTTTTCAGCTCAATGTTTACCTCCATGCGGCTGGGCTTCACCAGATCAAGCACCTGCCGAAGCGTTGGTATCTGTGCGTCCTGATACCGGGACATGCCGTTTGGAATCCGGATTTTCTGCAGCTCCTCCAGGGTGTAATCCCGGACAGCGCCCTTTCCTTGGCTGACCCGGTCGATTCTCTCATCGTGAATCACCACAGGGACTCCGTCCTTCGTAAGCTGCACGTCCAGCTCAATTCCATCCGCTCCCTGTTCCATAGCCAGCCGAAAGGCTTCCAGTGTATTTTCCGGCGCATAGGCGCTGGCTCCTCTGTGCGCAAAGATTTTTACTTTCTTCATTTTCTTCCTCCGAATTTTAATACCGAAAATTTTCTTCGGCAAGCAATGTTTTCTTCCTAATTGTATGCCAAATCTGCCATAAAATCCAGCCTGCTCTTCCGCGCGAAAGAAAAAAAGCCGCTGTAATTCTCTGAAGTATTTTATCATCTATAAACCTTTCATAAAATGGCCTTTATTTTCCATGAAAGTGATTGCTTTTGGATGCGAATATGATAAGATGATATTACAATATAAGCAAAGTTTCTGTCCCGTTTGCGCTTTGACGAGAGGTCTCCGCCTGTATTGCCGGTCTCGCGGGACAGGATCCCTTTGCCTGGAAAAGGAGAGATGAGTTATGAACAAGATCAAAAAAAGATGGCTGGTCTGTGTGCTTGCGCTGGCAGCTCTGCTCTGCCCTGTACAGGTCTTGGCGGCAAGATCAGGCGCCTCCCTTACCATCGTCGCCAACGACAATGGAATCAAGGATCTGGGCCACGCCTTCCTTGTCATCACGAACAAGGGAGCCGGATCCATCTCCATAGGGCCCTATGTTTTAAAATCGGGCGAACAGGTTTCCCTGGGAATGCGCGACAGCTATTCAAAGCATCTGGCACATTCCGGAGGAGCATACTACAATGTAGAGGCTGTCTCCCCCGGGAATTACAAAAGTTTTGCTTATAAAACAATCTCCATCTCCTCTTCTGAGGCCGCGAAGATTGGACGGTATTTTCAGAAGAACAGCTATTACAGCAGTCTGGGGGACATTATGTTCCATAACTGCACGACCTTCGCTGTCCGCGCCTGGAACTTGGTGGCCCCGAACAAAGATCAGCTGGATGAGGATGCTGTGGATGAACCCTGGAAGCTGAAGGAACGAATCCGGAAAACCCCGGGCGCACGGATGGATCAGAATTTAATTGGAAGCGTTCTGAAGAAAAAACAGAACGCCAACACCATCTACTACCTGAGCAAAGACGGCAAGGTCATCCCCTATCGTCCTCTGGGAACCAAACTAAAGACCTGCAAAGTGACGGGCTGCAGTGAAATTAAGCTGACCTGGAGCGCGGTATCGGATAAAAGGATCAAAGGTCAGGATATGATTACCGGCTATAAGCTGTACTATTCTACCAGCCCCGAAAAAGCTGCGTCCACGGTGACTATCATCGGAAAAAGCAAGACCTCCTATACGCTTCGAGGACTTATGCCCAACAAAACGTATTATTTTAAACTGGCTACTTTATTTAAAAAACACGGTTATACAGCCACAGGCAGCGTCAGCTCGGTAAGAAAGGCTGTCACTAAAAACTGCAGGGTAAAGCTGAATAAAACAAAAGCAACTATTTCCATGCCAAAAACAAAGACCCTCCGGCTGACAGCCAAATCTACAGTCTCTCATTCCGGTTCCCTTCGCAAGGTGATCTGGAGTTCCAGCAATACGAAGGTGGCAACTGTCAGCAGTAAAGGACTCGTAACCGGAAAGGGAAACGGAACCGCTTACATCACAGCAAAAATTCATGGAAAAACAGCCCGATGCAAAGTCACGGTAAAGAAGCCCTCCGTGACGCTGGATAAAAAAACGGCAGTACTGACCGTCGGAAAATCTTTCAGACTGAAAGCTAAAATTGTGGGAGCCAGCAAAAAGGCAGTCTATAAAAGCAGCAACTCCAAAATAGCCACCGTTACCCAGTCCGGAACGGTCAAGGCCAAGGCCCCCGGAACGGTAACGATTAAAGTTTCCGCAAACGGCGTAAGCGCCTCCTGCAAGGTAACGGTACAGAAAGCTTCTATCCGGACAGAGCTTTCCGGATATCTGGGCAAGGACATCTCCGCCGCCCTGTCTCCGCAGAACCAGCATCGACACAGGGCCGGGACATGGGGTGTCTTTACGGATTATGATTATTTTCAATTCGGTGCCCAGCAGTACACACAGGACTGGAAAGAGACGTCCTTTTATTACAGCATCGCCTACGTCCGATTCGGAGTGCCTGCTGGAGGGAGAGTCATTAACGGTATAAAAATCAGCGGTTATAATACAACGAAATATTCGGTTATGGGAGTCTACATCCGTATGAGTATGGATCAGGCAGAGAGTATGCTGCAGAAACAGGGCTGGCACAAATGCACGGAGGCTGAGAAAAAAGCTTTGGGTATTAAAGGCCCCCGCAGTTCTTCTTCCTATGGAGCCGCAGACGAACGTTTTTTCACAAAGGGCGCCTATATGATCGCTATGTCCGACCTGAATTTTACAAACATCTTTGATCCTCACAATGTTCATGCGGTTCTTTACGGCAAAACGGCGGATTTGACTTCCATGTATATGGATGATGGCTATATGTTAGAGTAAGCAAGAAAAAAGAAGCGAAAAACAAAACAGGGGTGGAACAGAAAAACGCTGTTCCATCCCTGTTTTTTGGTATATCCTAAATTTTCTAAACGCGCTCTGCAGACATTCTGAAGAGATATTTGAAAGGTATTCACCCTCTCTTCTACAGAGCCAGGAATGCCTGGTACCCTTTTTTTGCCTCATAGACATCCGCTTTGCTGGTCACTTCCATGGGCGCGTGCATATTCAGCACTGCTACGCCGCTGTCCACCACTTCCATACCGTACAGCGCCGTAATGTAGGCAATGGTTCCGCCTCCGCCCACATCGATCTTTCCAAGCTCCGCTGTCTGGAAGGTCACCCCGCTGCTGTCAAACACATTGCGAAGCTCCGCCAGATATTCCGCGTTCGCGTCGTTGCTGCCGCTCTTTCCTCTGGAGCCGGTGTATTTATTCAGCACCAGGCCTTTTCCGAAATACGCGGCGTTTCTCTTCTCAAAGAAAGCTGCATACAGTGGATCATAGGCAGCGCTTACATCGGAGGAAAGCATTTTGGAACGGCTTAAGCAGCGGCGCAGATCCAGCTCACTATAGGCGCCTGCGCACTCCATCAGTTCTGCCACTGTATTTTCAAAGAAACGGGACTGCATTCCCGTGGCTCCCACGCTTCCGATCTCCTCTTTGTCTACCAGTAGACAGCAGCTTGTATACTTCTGTGGCTCTGCCTCCAGCATAGCTGCCAGAGATGTGTAGGCGCACACTCTGTCGTCCTGTCCGTAAGCCATAATCATGCTGCGGTCCAGACCGCAGTCCCTGGCCTTATCCGCCGGCACCACTTCAATCTCTGCGGAGAGGAAGTCTTCCTCCTCAATCTCATACTGATCCTTGAGAATCTTCAGGATCTGCTGTTTTACTTTTTCCTTGTCCTGAGCCTTCGCCTCATCTTCCTCTGCTTCTGCTGCCAGAGGACGGCTTCCTACCAGCACATCCAGGTTTTCTCCTTCAATCACCAGGCGGGCTTTTTTCTCCATCTGCTCACCGGCCAGATGAATCAGAAGGTCTGAGACAAATACTACGGGATCCTCTTCCTTTTCCCCGATACACAGCCCGACTTTCGTTCCATCCTTCTTCACCACCACTCCATGGAGAGCCAGGGGAATGGTCACCCACTGATATTTCTTGATTCCGCCGTAATAATGAGTATCCAGATAGGCCAGTTCCGTATCCTCATACAGAGGATTCTGCTTAAGATCCAGTCTGGGAGAGTCAATATGAGCTCCCAGAATTCTCATTCCTTCCTTTAACGGCTCCTGTCCCATCCTGAAGAGAGCTATCATTTTATTCATGCAGATATTATAAACCTTATCGCCGGGCATAAGCTTTTTCCCGGAAGCCTGCACCTCCTGAAGACTCTGATAGCCTTTTTCTCTTGCCAGGCGTACGGTTTCCTCCACGCACTCCCGCTCTGTCTTTCCCTGATCCAGGTACTTTTTATAATCTGCGCAGAGAGCTTCCAGTTCCTGAAGCTCTTCTTTTTTATATCCTGTCCATGCGTTTTCCCGTTTCATCTTATCCTCCTCGTCCGGGCCTGCCTTCAGGCAGATCCCCAGAGATTCGCGGCTTCTTGGATGCTGCTGTATACAGCCGCTAAGCTGCAAATCCCCTTTCTTTTTCATATTATTTCCGGCGCTGGCAGACCGAACAGGCAGGACGCCCGGCCCGGCTTTACCTGCAGCCGACAGTTTCCAATTTCTCAGCAGATCTCTGCTCCGGAGGGCATCTTCTTCTCCGGAACCATCAGGGAAAGCTCTCCCTTTTCGTCTTCCGCGCAGAGAAGCATTCCCTCAGAAAGAACCCCTGCCAGCTTGGCCGGCTTCAGATTCACCAGTACCATTACCTTTTTGCCCACCATCTCTTCCGGCGTATAGTGAGCTTTGATACCGGACACAATCTGCTTTACCTGACTTCCGATCTTCACCTGAGAGCAGAGAAGCTTCTTTGATTTCTTCACAGCCTCACAGGAGATAATCTCACCCACCTGGAACTGCAGCTTCTCAAAATCTTCAAAAGTAATCTCCGCTTTCGGCTCCAGATCGATTCCCGGCTCCTCTTCCTTCTGAGGCGCGGCTTCTTCCTCTGCTTTTCCATGGCGTTCCTCAACCTTTGCCATAACCTCCTTCAGATCCAGCCTTGCAAACAGGATCTCCGGCTTCTCCGTTACTTTGTTCCCGGAGGGATACAGGCCGTAGGTCTTCATCTCTTCCAGAGAACGGTCTGATGCGTGAAGCTGTTCCAGAATCCTTTCTGAGGTTTTCGGCATGAAAGCCTTCAGCAGGGAAGCGCCGATGCTGATGCACTCTGTCAGGTTATAGAGCACCTCCGCCAGACGGTCTTTCTTTGTCTCATCCTTGGCCAGGGCCCAGGGCATAGTCTCATCAATATATTTGTTGCACCGTTTAAACAGTGTGAAAATCTCTGTAATGGCATCCGCCACCCGAAGCTCATCCATCTTGGCGGACACTCTTCCCGGAACCGTCAGGGCCAGCTCTTTCAGCTCCTGATCCACAGGCTCCTGTACATCGGTGCGGGAAACCGTTCCTCCGAAATACTTATTGGTCATGGAAATAGTCCGGTTCACCAGATTTCCAAGAGTGTTGGCCAGATCCGAATTCAGCCGCTCCACCATCAGCTCCCAGGAGATGACTCCGTCGTTTTCAAAGGGCATTTCATGAAGTACGAAATAGCGCACCGCGTCCACTCCGAAGAATTCAGCCAGCTCATCCGCATACAGCACGTTTCCCTTGGATTTGCTCATTTTCCCGTCTCCCTGAAGCAGCCACGGATGTCCGAAGATCTGCTTTGGAAGAGGCAGCCCAAGAGCCATAAGGAAGATGGGCCAGTAGATCGTATGGAAACGGATAATATCCTTCCCGATCAGGTGAAGATCCGCAGGCCAGAGCTTCCCAAACTGCTCCGTACTGCTGCCGTCACAGTCATAGCCGATTCCGGTAATATAGTTGGTCAGAGCATCCAGCCACACGTATGTCACATGCTTTGGATCGAAGGTTACCGGAATTCCCCATTTAAAGGAAGTTCTGGAAACGCAGAGATCCTGAAGCCCCGGAAGAAGAAAGTTGTTCATCATCTCATTCTTCCGGGACACCGGCTGGATAAATTCCGGATGAGTATTGATATGCTCAATGAGCCGGTCCGCATATTTACTCATTCTAAAGAAATACGCTTCCTCTTTGGCAGGGGTCACTTCCCGTCCGCAGTCCGGACATTTTCCATCCACCAGCTGGGACTCTGTAAAGAAGGATTCGCAGGGGGTGCAGTAAAGCCCCTCATAGTATCCTTTATAAATATCTCCCTGGTCATACAGCTTCTTAAAAATCTTCTGAACCTGGGCCTCATGATCCGCGTCTGTGGTACGGATGAATTTATCATAGGAGGTATCCATCAGATCCCAGATCCTCTTGATCTCGGAAGCCACGCCGTCCACAAACTCCTTGGGAGTCACCCCGGCTTCCTGGGCCTTCAGCTCAATTTTCTGTCCGTGCTCGTCGGTACCCGTCTGGAAAAAGACATCGTACCCCTGCATCCTTTTGTACCGGGCGATGCTGTCCGCCAGCACGATCTCATACGTATTTCCAATATGAGGCTTGCCCGATGTGTAGGCTATGGCCGTAGTTAAATAATATTTTGGTTTGCTCATTCTCATTCTCCCTTCATATCTTTTCTTAACTTGAAGAACCCTCTGCTGCCATGAACCGCAAGGCGAAAAATCTCTTATTGCGGCATGCGCATCCTGTCCCGAAAGCTTTCTCATAGAACAACAGAAAACACGCTCCGTCAGTTTTCTATTGTCATGAGTCAAAAACCCCGCAGTAGAGCTACGGGGTTTTTGACCCTCGCGGCAGTCGCCAAATGGACATGCAAGCACAAGGTGAATTGCCGCTTGCGGCAAGAGAAAGCAGCCTGGGCTGTGTCCGCTTGGCTCGTTGCTCGCGGGAATTAAAAATCCCGCCTTCCTGCCGGCGCTGCCAGCCAGAAGACGGGTTTCCCCCGTGTTACCACTTCTCTTTATCCGCGCCTCACAGCACGGACCTCTGCAGGTATTTGACCGCCGTTTAAAATCCACGGCTTTTCAATACCCTTCCGCTGTAACAGGCGGAGCCCGTAGCATCCTTACCGGTAATCCCGGCTTGAACGCTCCCCTCCGGAGCCATCTTCTGCCGGCTCTCCCGTATCCCCTCTCACCTGGCGGGAATTCTCTGTAACAGTACCTTCCGGCATACTCTTTCCTTCACTGGGTTTCCAATTTCTTCTACGTGTAAACTTATCACAGTTCTCTAATCTTTGTCAAGGCTTATGCCTCTCCATCAGCCGGTAACCGTTGACATTTTTCTTTAAAATCTTTAATATTAAATTACAGTATGAAAAATCGTATCCTGAAAGGAGGATTCCAGGCCAGTTTCCCTGCTTACCTTTTCATCTGGTGACGGGACAGAAAGGATGCCCTAAGCCTTTTTGTACCATTGGTCACCCTTTACAAAAGAGAAGGCAGTATGCCGTCCCTGAAATGATGCTGCTATCGCGCAGCAGAGGAGGGAACATGAAGAACAAAAGATTTGAAGAGTGCTTTCAGCAGTACAGCCATGTGGTTATAAAAATGGCGGCCGGCAAAACCGGCAGTGTTCAGACTGCCCAGGAGATCTGCCAGCAGGTTTTCCTCGCCTTTTATAAAAACATGGAGAAAATCGACAGGGATCTGGAAAAGGCCTGGCTGTTCAGAGCCGCCCAGAACGCTGTGATTGATTATTACAGAAGGTCCAGCACCCAAAGGGAGGTGGTCACCGGATACTGCTCCTATCAGGAGACCAGCGCATGTCCTTCTGAAGAAAGCATTGCTTTGTACGAAGAGAAAATGTTTCACCGTGAATTTATGGAAAGAATTTTAAGTGAAGTCAGCCGTGTAAACCAGATGTGGTACCAGGTTCTCGTGCTGGTCTGCGTAGAAGGGCTGTCCCATCAGGAGACAGCCAGGGAATTGAAGATTTCCCTTCCCGTTCTCCGGGCCCGTCTATTTCGGGCAAGAGATTATGTCCGAAAACACTTCGGGCAGGAATACAAAGAGCTTCAGGGCAGATAGCCCCTCTCTCCGGGCCTGTGCCGTTTGGCACAGGCTCTTTCTTTGTCTTATTCTCCCTTTCTGCCGCATATAATATCCCAAGCATTCTTTTGGAGCACCTATATGCCTGCTTTTCCATCCAAGTTTTCCTCCCGCAGATGCCGTCTCCTTTTTCTCCTTGCACTGACTCTGCTGGGCGCCTCAGCCTTGCTGTTTTTCGGCGTTTTCCGCTCCGAAGACAGTAAGTTCCGGTCCTTCGCGCAGGAAGTCTTCGCCAGGGAGCTGTCCGGAAATACGCTCAATCTTCACTATACCGTGGCGGATGCCGCCTCCTACGGACTGGAGGATTCTCCTGTGACCTTAGGCTCATCCAGTCCCGACAGCCGCCGCCAGAGTCTGTCTATTCTGGAAAATTACCGCAGAAGTCTGGAGAATTTTTCTTATGAAAAGCTTTCCTCCTCCAGCCAGCTGACCTATGACATCTTTCGCGATTACCTTGACACAGAGCTGGCTGCCGGTTCTATGTACTTATATGAGGAGCCCCTGGGCCCCACGCTGGGAATCCAGGCGCAGCTGCCCATCCTTTTTGCCGAATATAAATTCCGCATTAAAAAGGATATTGAAGACTATCTTCAGCTTTTATCCCAGGTCCCGGATTATTTTTCCTCTATTTTGTCTTTTGAGCAGGAAAAATCCAGAAACGGACTGTTTATGAGCGATGATACGGCGGACCGGATCATTGCTCAGTGCCGGGAATTCACTGCAGATCCTGAAAGCAACTACCTTCTGGAAATTTTCAATGAAAAAATTCAGGGAATTTCCAATCTCTCGGAGGATGAAAAAATTGATTATCAGACAAGAAACGCTTCTATTCTCACCAGCCTTGTGATTCCCGCCTATGAAGAGCTTGCCGATGGCCTGGCCTCTCTCAAAGGCACAGGTACGAATACCATGGGCCTGTACTACTGGCCTCTGGGTAAGGATTACTACGAATATCTGGTAAAGAGCTGCGTGGGAGACAGCCGTTCCATTGCCGACATTGAGGAGGCCGTAAAGACTCAGATGGTAGAGGATTATGGAGCCATTGTAAATCTGATCCGTGAAAACAGCGGCAGCCTTGAGACAGAGAGCACCCCTTCTTCTGAAACGCTCTCCGTTCCGGAAGAAATGCTGGAGGATCTCCGTGGAAAGATCGTGAAGGATTTTCCTCTTCCTCCTCAGGTTCAGTATCAGGTAAAGTATGTCCACGATTCCCTTCAGGAATATTTAAGCCCAGCCTTTTACCTGACTCCCTGCATTGACGACTACCGGAACAATGTGATCTATATTAACCCTGCCGGAAATTATGAAGGGCTTGATCTGTATACGACCCTGGCCCATGAAGGATATCCCGGCCACCTCTATCAGTCCGTATACTTTGAGTCCTCCTCCCCGGATCTTCTGCGCAGTCTTTTGGGGCCGGACGGATATACAGAAGGATGGGCTACCTATGTAGAAATGTATTCTTTTTCTCTGTGGGAAGGAGATCCGGCGCAGACCGCTCTGGCTCAGAAAAACCGTTCTTTCACCCTCGGTCTGGCTTCCTTGCTGGACATCGGAATCCACTACCGTGGATATACCAGAGAGGACGCGGCCCAGTTTCTGAAACAGCTCGGCTTCAGCCAGGAGACGGCCGCCTCCTTATATGACAGCATTCTGGAATCTCCGGCCAATTACCTGCAGTACTATGTAGGCTGCCTGAACTTCTATGATCTCAGAGACTACGCCATGGAACTGATGGGAGACAGCTTTTCTCTGAAAAGCTTCCACCAGGCAGTTCTGGAAGCCGGTCCCGCGCCCTTTTCAATCCTGAAAAAATACCTGTCTGAAAATCTTGGATAGAACTCTGAAACGGACTGCCGTACTAAGCAATCAGTACGGCAGTCCGTTCTGTGTCAGGGCTGAAATCTTTTAGAACACGTAATGGCGATAGCCCCCGGTCCGATATGGCAGGCCACGCTCAAAGACAGGGGATCCATCATAATCGTATGGTTTGGAAATACCTCCTGTACTTCTTTTTTCCAGATCTCGGCCTCTGTCAGATCTGTTCCTGAATAGGCCAGTGAAATCTCTATGTCCTCTGCATTCTCTTTGGCGTGAAAACGCTCTCTCATATCCTTCTGAACCGCCTCCAGCATGGTGGTCTTGGCTGCCTTCAGAGTACGGCTCTTAGCATACGCGTCCAGCTTTTCACCCTGGATCTGCAGCACTGGCTTCAGCCGCAGCAGCGTTCCAAGAGCTGCCGCCGCCGGAGTGATCCTTCCTCCCTTCTTCAGGTAATACAGAGTACTCAAAGTAATATAAATACTGGAATCATGCTGAGTGTCTTCCAGATACTTCTTGATCTGCTCCGCGCTCCATCCAAGGGCGACCATCTCTCTGGCCTCCCTGACTGACAGCTTCTGAGTTACTGAAATTCGCTTATTATCCACCACCTGCACTTTTCCCTCAAAGTCGCGGGCAAGGGCCATGGCCGCCTGACAGGAGCCGCTGAGCCCGCTGGACATGGGAATATGCACCACCTGCTCGTAATCCTGCAGAAGCCTGTCCCAGAGATCCGATATCTCCCCGAGAGCCGGCATGGAGGTACTGATCTCCGCATCCTGCTCCAGGCAGCGGTAAAATTCCGGCTGCGTCAATGTAATATCTTCGTAATATACTTTTTCATTAATAAAAAACGGCATCGGCACTACAAAAACGCCCCACTCCTTGGCCAGATCCGGCGTAATGCCGCTGTTGCTGTCTGTTACAATGGCTATCTTCCCCATTTTCTTCCTCCTGTAATTCTGCTGTTTCTATAGTCTTTCGGTTTCTGAACAACACTCTCTTCTTCAGGACGCCGCGTACAGCTCCTCTGCACTGCCGCTGACAATGGCTTTACTATAACACAAATCACCCTTCTCCGCAATTGGATAATACAGAAACTGCTTGCGTTTCCCTTTATTTGAGGATATACTGATTCTGACGCAGATATACAAAATTCTGCAGTCCGGAAGCAGTTTCCTTCTGTTTTCCGAAAATCCTTAAAAATTATGAAAAGGAAGAAAAATATGGAGATTTTAGAAAGTATTCTGCATTCTTTTGTAAACCTTGCCATGCTTCTGTTTGAATATATCGGAGTCTGTGTCATCACATTCTCGGGCATCCAGGGCATTGTCAATTACATCCGCAAATCGCCGGACACACGGCTGGTTCTCGCCAACGGACTGGCCATGGGACTGGAGTTTAAGCTGGGAAGCGAGATTCTCCGCACGGTTATTGTCAGAAATCTGGATGAAATCTATATCGTAGCCGGCATCATTGCCCTGCGGGCTGTGCTGACCTTCCTGATTCACTGGGAAATTAAAAATATGGAAAAGCTTGAACTGGTTAACAGCACCGCCCAGGATTCTTCTGAACCGGAGGCCGAGGATGATAACCAGGCTTTGTTTGCTGCCGATCCGAAGGCTGCCGATAAAGAAGCTGCCGTAAAAGAAGAGACTGCCGAAGAAGAGAAGGATCAGGAAACACCCCGGGAACCTTCCGCGAAAGCAGAGACAGAATCCCGGGATGACTGAATTTCAGCCGTAAAAAACCTTTGACAGCACCAGGCTGGCTCCGATCCCTCCCAGAGTCGCCAGAAGGGCTCCCGGCAAAGTGTATCTGGTCTTCGTAATCCTGGCTGTCATAAAATAAATGCTCATCGTGTAAAAAATCGTTTCACAGGAACTCATCATCAGGGACGCGGTCCAGGAAATTCTGGAATCCGTCCCGTATTCTTTATACAGGTCCAGCAGAAGTCCCGCAGCCGCGCTGTTAGAGAACATGCGGACCAGCGCCAGAGGCAGCAGCGGAGCCGGAAAGACTTCTCCATCCAGGAGCTTTCCCAGCTGCTCTGACAGAAGGGTAAGAAACCCCGAGGCCCCCAGCACCCCTGCGGCGGTCATTAGTCCAATCAGCGTAGGAATAAGCTTAACCGTTGTTCTTATGCCGTCCATCGCCCCGCGGATAAAGCTGTCATACACAGGAATCTTTTTTAAAATCCCGTATCCGGTGACAGAAAAAACCAGCAGCGGAATCATGCACCGGGAGAGAAAAACCAAAAAAGACATAACAAAAACCTGCGGCCTTTTTCCTTACAGTCTATTTGTTGCTCCGGTTTTTTAGAACCGGGACTGCAGGGAAAAAGGCCGCTTTCTATTTCTTATATTGATTGCTTGTATCTATTTTTATTTCCAGAAGGGACCGTAAACAGACGCCACTTTGGATACCTGACTATCTGTAACTGCCGCAGCGGCTTTCGCCACATAAGCGTAAGTCTCAGGACGGGATGCCTTCAAAGCACCGGGGTTTTCAACAAAGTTCTTGTAAGACTCCGCGAAATATTCGGAAGCGCTGGAGGTTACGTAAGCTTTATCGGAGCCTGTGTATTTCCCTTTCTCCGCCTGGTAGATGGACTGAAATTCAGCCTTCTTGTCCACATTTCCCGCCACGAAGGCAACGAAATGTCCCAGTTCATGGTAAATACAGTCGTCGTTCAGCTTCTTCAGGGTAACGGACTGGTCCTTTGCGTTAAAATATCCGGAATAGCTTGCGCTGCTGTTTACTTTTACGCTGAATCCCAGCTTCTTGAACGCGCTTTTTACATTTGAACCTGCTTTGGGAGCCAGATCATAGATATCAGCGCTGGAAGCTCCTGCCACCGCCGTCTTGCTTTTGGTTTTGCTGGAAGAGGTTGTCTTCACTTTCTTGGTTGTAGTTTTTACATTGGTTCTCACTGTCGTCTTTACAGTTTTTACCTTTGAATTCTTTTTATATGTAGTCTGTACCGTAGTTTTTACTGTCGTTACCTTTGTGGTCTGCTGATTCTTCTTTGTTGTTTTCTTTGTGGTCTTCTTTGTTTTAGTCTTTTTTACTTTTTTGCTCTTCTTTGCCTTGGAAGACATGGAAACCTTTTTAGTTGATGTTTTTGTTGTTGTCTTAGATGTAGTCGCTGCATCCGCAGTCATAGTAAAGAGCCCCAGGCATAATACAGCCGTCAGGAGCAAAATGGCAGACTTCGCCAATTTTTTCATAAAAATACCTCCCTTGGATTCAAACACCGCTGATATGGGTATTTCTAATCCAGAGAGGCTCTGTACTATTCTATTTCCTTACAAAACCGATGCAGATAAAAATGTCTGTGTCTACTTCTGTCGAGTCGCATCGCATGTTCTGGAAATAAAAAACCGTCTATAGATAAATAACTACAGACGGCTGCCTACACGGATAGTATAATACATCCATATACACATATAACATGCGGCAACCGGCTACCATAGTCTTGCGACCTTAGGTCCTCAGCTTTGCGTCCTTACCTTTCGATAAGTTTGCCCTTAAATGAATTTGTATCTTTTTACGTTTTTTATTGTAATCCAAAAGGGATTATTTGTCAATCCCTTTTGGATTTCTTTTATCTGTATTTTCTGCTCTTTCTGTAATAAAGAGCTGCTGCCAGACATCCTCCTGAAATTCCAAGGAGAGCAAGGTACCACCCCATGGGGGTCGGATCTCCGGTCTGGGCCGCTGAGGTCACAGCCCCGTTCTCAGATACGTAGGAACTGTCAAGTCCGTCTCCCGCCATAGAATAAATGCTGGACCAGTCGTCATCCGTGCTGGTTCCATAAACCGAATTGATCAGAACGGTCTGCACTTCCCTGGTTTCCCCGTCAAAGGCTGCCCTGGCATTCATCATCCGGACATCGTATCCGAATTCCTGGCTGCTCCTTACAAGGTTGCCGTTTTCGTCCACCTCCGCTATATAGATGGTAGCGTTCCGGGCCGTTCCCAGGCTCAGGGAAAGCCGAAGGGTAACAGCGCTGCTGTTGTTCAGCGTAAGTGGGATGGGATCCGTATAAAGCTGCGTAAAATTCTCATCCCTGAACAGCCCCGCGTAAAAAGTTTCTGACACTGAAAGAGACTGCGCTCCCTCAAACACCCGCTTTGTAAGGTAGAGCGTTACCTTGGAGGACCGCTCTCTGTTGGTCACCGTGACTTCTGCCTCCGCTCCGCGAGTAATAGTCAGGCTTGACTGGTCCATAGAAACCTCATATCCGAAAGTATCATTTCCGCTCACTCTGTTTCCCTGGGCATCCACCTCGGCAAAATAATACGTTACATCGCTGTTCCCGGCCAGAAGAATCCTTCGGGTAGCGCTTCCGGACGACGTGTTCTCCAGCGGAATCGGAACAATGGTAGGCGTATCTGAATAATTGGATGTTCTGTAAATTCCAATATAGAAGGTATCTGACACGGACAGGGACGCTCCCGCGGAATCCGTCACATTTTTCCGCAGGGTCAGCCGGGCGGTATACCGGTAGCCCTCCGGAAGGCTACTGTAAATATTCCGGATAATCACCTGACCGGAGGCGGCGCTGCCGCTTCCCAGATGGATCCGTCCGCTGCCGGTATAGGTGATCCGCCGTCCGCTGCCGGAGGTGAGAACCTGTCCGTACTGGTCGGTCTCCGCAATATAGTATGTCTTTCCCTTTTCCAGGTTCCTGAATACAGTGCTGCCGCTGAAGCCCGATACAGTGATCTGCTGCACATCGGAAACCTTCTGGGTGAGCGCCCGGTCGGAAAACAGCGCCGCGTAAAAAGTATAGCTTCCCTGCGCCGCGTACCTTCCGGCAGAAGTGTCCTGGGCATAAAGCTGATGCTGACCGCTGTACACCTGCTTATAAGCGGTTATTCTCCCATTGCTGGACGAAGAAACAGCCTGGTTGGTCATCACCACTTCCACCGTCTGGCCATCCGAAACGGTAAACTCCACATCTGGAGAAGCCTGATAGCCTGAAGGCGCCGTAATCTGAGACAGATAATACGTCCCTGCGGAAAGCTGGTTGGTCAGAACATAATCCGAGCTTCCTGACCGGAACTGAAGAACCTGTCCGTTTAAATCGAGAACTCTCCCGCTGGAATCCTTGATCACCATGGATGCGCCGGACAGGCGGTGTCCTGAAGCATTGGTCACCCGGATTCTCACCACTGTATCGGTACACTGCTGGTTGATGACAGACAGGGACGATTCCGTTCCCGCCGTCACATTTACAGCTCCCCCTGTTCCACCGCCAAAACGAACATTATAGCCGAAGCTCTTGTCTCCTGACACCACCGGATTCCCCTGTTCATCCGTCTCCGCCGCGTAAACCGTTCCGCCTGCTTCTGTCATTTTCAGAAGGATGTCTGTCTCCCCGGAAGAGGACTCCTGTATCTGAAGCTCTGCCGGCGCCGCCAAAAGGGGCTGCGTATGGGCCTGATCCCCATACAGCATGATGTAAAAGGAAGCAGTCACCGGAGTCTCACTTCCCTCACGGTTCAGCACCTGCTTTGTCACATGGATCTGTGCCTCCCAGCTGAATTCGCCGGAGGGATAGATGCTGTATGTATCTGTCAGAACAAAAGTCTGTTCAGAAGCGGTTCCCCCAGAGAAAACCACACTTTCTGTCGGTTCCCCCGCAGCATTCTGGAAAGCCCAGGTATAGGACGCCTGTCCGTCTATGGGAGTTCCGAAGGCGTCTGTCCTGGCCAGATAATACGTCTGGGCCTGACCTGCAGCATTCATTGAAAAAACGGCTTCCCCGGAAACCGCCGTCCCCGGCTCCATAGTCAGAGTCTTAACATCGCTGCATTTCCTTGTCAGCTCCGGGTCAGAAAACAGGGCCGCGTAAAAGGTCTGGGATCGTTCGGCCGTCAGCGTCTGAGTCCCGTACATTGCCCGTGCAGTGAGCCTGAGAGTATTTACCTGACTTCCCAGGCGTTCATTAGTCACAGCTACCTCTGTAGTCCTGCCGTCTTCCACAGTAAACATGGTATCTGCCGCCGTTTCATATCCTTCCTGAGCGGAAAGCTGCGACAGATAGTAGTCTCCGGCCGCCAGGCCGCTGATCACAGCCGGCTGCCCGTCAGCCGTACAGTTTATGTAATACAGAGGATATCCCGCGCCGTCCTTCAGAATGTTCCCCTGGGCGTCCTTAACCACAAAAGCCCCTGTAAGGTTTACAGCTGTCCCCTGGTCATCTGTTCCTGTCAGTGTCACTTTTACCTGAGAAACCGCGGCAGAATCCCGGTAAACAGGAATCTGAAGAAGGGTTCTCTCCCCGTTCCAGATACCGCCCGTACTGTCTGCCGAAACCTCCCCGGACTCATTGACCACCAGATAGACCCTGGATGGAACCAGGTAATTTTCCTGCACATCGGTGGTTTCTATATAGTAGACGCCGGAATATCTGAGATTTTCCCCAAGATTGTATGCCTCGTCCCTCGCAAAGGTGTAGGCAGGGGCGACCTCCTGATCCTTCTGATAAACGGTATTTCCGTTCTGATCCAGAATCGCTTCCCCGGCTTTGAGAGAGACGGTTCCTGTGATGCTTCTGGACGTGTCCTCTCCATCCGCCAGTTTAAGCTGAAGTGAGAGACCTCCCTGGGAATACCAACTCTGAACCTGCGTATCCTCAGGAACCGTGTTCAAAACTTCTTCTTCCTCTGAACCAGACAGAAAGCTGCCGTCCTCCGGCTGAAATTCTTCGGTTTCCGTTTCACCCGCCTCTGCTGTTTCTGCTTCAGTCTCAGTCTCATCAGCCCCTGCCATCATTTCTGTGCCGGATTCTGTTTCGTAATCTGTCCTGGTCTCCGCTGTCGATCCGGTCTCTGTCTCCGCTGCCGGTTCACTCTCTGTCTCCGCTGTCGGTTCGGTCTCTGCTTCCGTTTCCTCTGCCTGCGTCTCCGAATTCTCTTCCGGCGCTGTTTCTGATTCGGTCTCCGAAAGCCCAAGGCCTTCCTCTCCTTCTATAAATACGATGCGCCGGTACTCATCCGCGCTGCCGGACAGCACGGCAGTTCCGGCATAGACAGCTCCGTCCAGCCCCTGAGAGATAGTCACAGCAGCGCAGGGAGCCAGAATCGTCCCTGCTCTCTCTCCGGAAGCCGTCCAGGTAAGAGAGCCTGTATAGTCTGTAAACTCTTCTCCCTCCAGAGCGGTAAAATTATACAGCACATACCCTACCCTGGAGGAATCCTCATAAGTCACGTTCTGTCCATTATATTTCATAGAAAAACCGGAAAGGTTCAGGGACTGATCCCTGGATGCCGCCACAATATTAATCACAATATAGCGGCTGCTTACATCCAGGACATGATCCTTATATGCCTCTTCCAGCTGGGACAAGTCCAGCTTCCCGTCTTCTCCCGCGTAAAGGTTGATGACCTGCACGCTTGTGCTGCTGCGTCCCCGTGCGATTTCCCTGGACAGCCTGCTTAAATCTGTCAAAGCCTGCCCGGCCTCATCCCCCTGAAGAAGCATATCTTTCTCCATATCTTCAGGCGCTGTGATCTGCTGCGCTACGGCCAGATACGGGAGGACTGCTTCCAGCCGTCCGGACAATCCCGCGGCTGTCAGCTTCTCCCCGTTATTTTTGCTTTCGCTGTCCTTATCCTTCTCTGTATCTGTCTCAGATTCTGTCTCCTCCCGGGACTCTTCCGTTTCCCCGGTCTCTTCTGTTTCGGATTCTTCTTCCGTCTCCGCTCCGTCCGTCTCTGCCGACGGTACCAATGTCTGACTTTCCGACTGGCCATCCTGTCCCTGAGATGCTTCCGTTCCGGGCTGAGTTTCGGAAGCCGCAGTCTCTGAATGAGATTGCGCAGGCTGAGACTCCGGCACTGAGGTGCTCTTCTGCGTCTCCGGGGCCTGAGTTTCCGGAGCTTTCGTCTCCGGAGCCTGGGTTTCCGGAGCTTTCGTCTCCGGGGCCTCTGTCTCTGTCTGCGTGTCTTCTTTCCTTTCGCTTTCTATCTTCTGGTCAGCCTCTGTCTGAACCGGCTCTGTCCCCGACTCCTCTGCCATTACAGGAAGTCCCGCCATCTGCAGGAGCATCGAAGCCGCCAGCAGCAGGGCCAACATCTTTTTCACTGCTTTTTCCATGGAAACCTCCTCACCTTAATTCTTACCCTGCTGTAAGTATATTACTTCCGTTTGAATCCGTAAATAAAAAGATTCTTAATAAATTTAAAAGGCGGGGCTGCTTTTGTTTTCTCTCGTTTATTCTTTATGGCGCGTCACTCCTAATCACTTTATCATACGCAAGCTTTCCGCTTCCCTGAAAAATGACAATTCCGCGCTTAGAGAATCCGTTTTTCTGCAGAATATGCTGCATTCTTTTGTTTTGAAAGTCCGTATCCACGCGAATATAATTTACGTCCTTTGAAACGCAGAGCGCCTCTATCAAAGACCAGGCAATACTGCTCATTCCGCGTCCCCTGTATTTTCTGCTGAACGCCATCCGGTGAACCACCGCGTAAGGCTGTCCGGAGCTCCATGCGCCATCGATCTGCGCATAAGCCGGTTCTCCGGAAAAATCAATGCACACATATCCTGCAATCTGCTGATCCGCTGTGAGGACATATCCTTTTTTCATCTCAATATCCTCCAGAATTGTCTGTTCATTCGGATAGTCTTCTGTCCATTGCGTAAAACCCTGCTCTTTTTGGAATGCCTTTGCATCCTGGATCATTCCATAACATTCCGCCGCCTCCTGTGTTTGTGCCAATTTCAGCAAATACATCCTCTTTCCTCCAATCCTTTCTTCCTTTTGACGTCACCGCCGCTGTGTCTTCTTCCCCCGGAAATAGCCGCTGTATCATAATATTACTCAAAATAATTCCTAATGCTTTTCCTTTGCTTTTCTTCTGTTCAGCATTTTTTCAAAAATATTTTTACATGACGAAAACATATAGCCGCATGTTAAGGTAATGATAATCGTCCCTATTCCAAATGTGCCATGGACTATAATCATTACAGTAAATCCAGTTAACTCAATCATCAGCCGCGCTTTTTTAATATTTCCTTTTAAAAGCTTTCCCAGTGAAAACATAAGCCCATCCACCGGCATGCGCGGGTAGTCGGCCGCCAGATACAGCCCGGTTGACAGAGACAGGATAAGATATCCGATAATAAATACTATCAGAAGAGAGAAATACCCCTCCGCGGCCACCCATTCATCAATAATAGGATTTACAGCATCTAATACGATTCCTTTATATAGAACCGGAAAAATGCTTTGCGCACGGATCTGTTTATCAATCCATGTTGATAACAGCCAAAACGAGAAATGAACAATCATGGTCCACTGTCCCAGGCTGAGAGGAGTTAAGATCGCTAAACCAGCTATGGAAGCGTTCCAGGCGTCTATGCCCATTGTACTTTTTAAGCATAGCGAAACACCGACACAGGTTCCGGCCAGTCCCAGCAGATACAGAAGCGGCCGATGGATTTCATGCAGAATTATTTCGATTTTTCCTCTCATTTTCTCCCCTCCCCTCTTGTATTTTGTTTTCCTGGCATTTATAATAGCACCAGAAAAATATTTCGTATAATTGAATGTTTTAAACTTTTAATTCAATATCTTTGAATATTTAAGGGAATGCCATGGACCTGAAATACTTATACACCTTTCGGACCATTGTGGAAGAAGGGAGCTTCAACAAGGCGGCGCAAAAACTGAATTATACGCAGTCCACCATTACTTTTCAGGTGAATCAGCTGGAACAGGAGCTTTCAACCTGCCTGTTTGAAAAAATCGGGAGGAAAATGGCGCTCACAAAAGCCGGCGAGAGTCTGATTCCATATGTGGATGAGATTCTGCAATCCGTCGACAAGCTGCACTCCTTTGAAAGCGATCTGTCAGAATATCGGGGGGACCTGCGGATCGGCATTGCGGAAACACAGTTATGCTATCGTTTCCCGATCCTCTTAAAAGAGTTTCATCAAAAAGCGCCAAACGCCCAGCTGTTTTTGCGCTCCATGAACTGCTATGATATTCGCGACGAGCTATTGGACGGCACGCTGGACATCGGTGTCTTCTATAAAGATGTTGGAGGATTTGGCAGCAGCCTGATTACTTATGAGATTGGTGACTTTCCCACTGGCCTGATCGCTTCGCCGGAAACCGCCATGGGTCATTCGGATTTTATAACGCCGGATCAGGCCTTGCCGTTTCCCTTTGTGATCAACGAACCGAACTGTATTTTCCGGAAGATGTTTGAGGAATATCTGCGTCAGAAAGGGATCCGCCTCAATCACACAATTGAACTGTGGAGCATCCCGACCATCAAAAATCTTGTGGCCAGCGGCGTCGGCATTACCTTCCTGCCGTTATTTACCGTACAAGAAGAATTAAAAGCAGGGACGCTGGCAGAAATCCGGACAGACATGGAGTATCGGACTATTACTGCCGTCTGCGGACATCACAAAAACAAGTGGATCAGCCCGCTTATGCAGCTTTTTATTAATCTTTGCAAAGAATATTCCGCATCACCCGGACTTATCAGATAAAAAAGCTTCCTTCCAGACAGCAGGTTTTCACTTATCTGTCCGGAAGGAAGCGTATCATCTTAAAAGCTGCCTATCCTTATTCTATTTTGTACCAAAGATCCGGTCCCCGGCATCCCCAAGTCCCGGCACAATATAGCCATGTTCGTTCAGATGATCATCCAGAGCGCCGATATACAAATCCACATCCGGATGGGTCTTCTTCATCCTCTCTACTCCCTCCGGCGCAGCGATAATACACATAAATCTTATATTCTTCACACCCTTGTCCTTCAGCATCTGGATCGCCGCCACTGAAGAGCCTCCTGTGGCCAGCATGGGGTCTACTACAAACACTTCCCTTTCATCCGAATCCGCCGGCAGCTTGCAGTAATACTCCACCGGCTTCAGAGTCTTTGGATCCCTGTAAAGTCCGATGTGTCCCACCTTCGCGGCAGGAATCATAGCCAGCATGCCGTCCACCATGCCAAGTCCGGCTCTTAAAATCGGCACCACCGCCAGCTTCTTTCCGCTTAACTCCTTTACAGTGGTCCCGCATATGGGTGTCTCAATCTCCACATCCTTCAGCTTCAGGTCTCGGGTGGCCTCATAGCACATGTACATGGCAATCTCGCTGATCAGCTCCCGGAAATCCTTGGAGCCCGTCTCTTTTCTCCGGAGAATCCCGATCTTGTGCTGGATTAAAGGATGATCCATTATCACTGTCTTCTGCATATTCTACTCCTCATCAATCATCCGTATCCGCCGCGCGTGACGCTCCGCTCCAGAAAACGGGGTATTCAGGAAGGTCTCCGTAATCTTAATAGCAAGGCCCGGTCCTACGACTCTGGCTCCCATGGCCAGAATGTTGGCGTCATTGTGAAGCCTTGTAGCCTCCGCGCTGAAGCAGTCGCCGCACACTGCCGCCCGGATTCCCTTATACCGGTTGGCAGTAATGGAAATGCCGATTCCCGTGCCGCAGATCAGAATTCCCTTGTCGCAGTTTCCGGACTGGATTTCCTTTACCACCGCCCTGGCGTACACCGGATAATCCACCGGATCCTCTGAATAAGTCCCGCAGTCCTTGTACTGAATCCCTTTTTCATCCAGATACTTCATAATCTCCTGCTTCAGCCCGTAGCCTGCCTGATCACATCCCAATGCTAACATAGTAATTCCTCCTCATTTAATTGTACAACCAGCTTTGTAATCAAAGCCTGAAGTTCCGTAAAACACTGTCCGTAATCGGCAAGAGAGCCCCCATAGGGGTTCGTCACCTCTTTTTCCACGCCGACGAACTCGTTGAGCACATGCAGTCTGCTCTCTTTCGCTTCCTCAAACTCTTTCTCCACCTTCTGCTTTAAAGCTCTGGACATAACCAGAACCAGAGTCCTGCTGTTAAAATCCTCTGCCACCAGCGGATCGCTCATATGTCCTTTCATAGTGAGTCCATTGCTTACCAGCACCGCCTCCGCTTTGGGATTAATCGGTTCAGGAAACAAAACCACCATCCCTTTGGAAGTAATGGACAGTTCTTCCAGCAGAAACTTACTCTGCAGAATAGCCTCTGCCATAGGTCCCACGGCAGTATCGCTGTTGCTTACAAAAATAAGCCTGTCGTATCGTTTCACAATATCTGCTCCTTATGTCTTTATTATCTGGTGTCCGGCCGCTTTCAGCAGGCGGTTCATAATCGCCTGTCCCATCTGGGGCGTGTGAAATGCTTCCGAATAGATCACCTGGACATCCATCTCATCAAATTCCCGGAGAATACCAAAAAGATGTCTGGAAATGGAGAGCTCATCGCCTCTGGATCCAATCACCTTTAAAATACCGTGATGGTAAAAAGGAACGGATTCCTCTGTCACAATTACGCCTGCTCTTCTCCCCCGGCGCTCCTCCTGCTCTGCCAGGGCGTCAATCTTTTGACGCACCTCTTCCTCTGCTCCTTCCACAATATAAAGCTGTGCCTTAGGAGCATAATGACGGTATTTCATACCCGGGGCTTTGGGCCGTACAGAGGAGTGCTCGTCGATCAGAGCCTGATCCATCCTGACTTCGCCGATCACTTCCTGTATCATATTCTGGTTAATGTACCCGGGTCTCAGAATCACAGGCATCTCCTCTGTAAAATCCACAATCGTGGATTCCAGTCCGATACCTACATCTCCCCCGTCTATAATCATATCAATGATCCCGTCCATATCCTCCAGCACATGGCTGGCTTTCGTAGGGCTGGGCCTGCCGGAAGTATTCGCGCTGGGAGCCGCTATATATCCTCCCCCTGCCCGGATCAGCCCAAGAGCCACCGGATGGTCCGGCATCCGTACGGCCACAGTATCCAGGCCGCCGGTGGTAGTCAGGGGAACAGTCTCTTTTCTTCTGAAGATCATGGTAAGCGGTCCCGGCCAGAAAGCTTCCCCCAGTCTCCGGGCTGCTTCCGGTACGTCCCGGACAATAAAGTTAAGCTTCTCCCAGTCCGCGATGTGGACGATCAATGGGTTGTCCGAAGGTCTTCCCTTCGCGGAGTATATTTTCTCGGAAGCTTCCGGATCCAGGGCGTTGGCACCCAGACCGTATACAGTCTCTGTGGGAAAGGCCACCAGGCCTCCTCTTTTAATAACCTCTCCTGCCCGCTTTATTCCTTCTTCCTGCAGTCCCTGACGCATATCTTCTATCACGGTCTTCATTTTGCCATCCTGCCTTTCCGGTATAGTATATCACTTTACAGGTGTTTTTGAAACCATTTTTTGCTTTGGATTCCCCCGATGGGGTATCTGAGCAAAAACCTTTTCATTTCCTGTGCGTCCAAGAAATGTCTCCGCGAAATCAAATACTTTCTCTACATTTTCCCTGGCAAACATGGCAGCGTCCGCATGTCTGCAGCCCGGCAGAAGATCCAGTCGGCATCTTTCCCCGGCTCCTGCTTTTACTAAAGCGTCATAATATCCCTGCGACTGCTGCCACGGAACTGTGGTATCTGCCGTTCCATGCTGAAGCAGGGTGGGGCAGACTTTCTCCGTAATATGGCTGAGGGGACTGGATAATTCCAGGATCCGCCGGATTGCAGCCAGATTTTCTGTTCCGAAAAAATTCTGGTAAATCCATTCCTCCAGAAATCTTCCGTTATGCAGATAATCAAAGCATCCGAACCACAGCGCAAGTACATCCGGCTTGGCTGAAACAGCATCAAGTCCGAACAAATCCTTATCCAGGTACCCTGTATCGCAGGATACCGCGGCCAGCGATGCCAGATGGGCTCCTGCCGAACCTCCCCACAGGACAATTTTTTCTGGATCCAGGCAGTATTTTTCCGCATTTTTTCTCAAAAATCGCACAGCAGCCTTAATCTCCTGCACAGGCAGAGGGTAGTGGCCCTCCGGGCTTAAGGTATAGCCAAGAGAGACACAGGCGAATCCCCGTTCAAGACCTGCCAGAAAGGGCTCAAACTCTACAGATTTCTTCTGTCCAAAGTACCAGGCGCCCCCGTGGACTTCCATAAATACAGGCCACGGCCCCCTGCCTGAGTCTGGATAAAAAATATCCAGCTTTTCCTTTTTTGTCAGCGTTCCGTATGGAACATCCATAATCTTATTAGGATACGGGGAATCATCCATCAGAGGAATCATACTTTCTACGTCTATAACTGAGCCGCTCTGCAGTTTCTCTGCTGTCCTTTGAATATTCTTTTCTATTCTGTCTGTAAAATCCATATCCTGCAACCTCTCTTCCAAAAGCAAAACTTCTGTAGCTCCATTTGTTTTTAAATCTGTTTCCCATTATACCCCATTCCTGGGAATCCGGAACCTCTAAATCATCTTTTCTTTTTTCTATCCCTTGTAACCTTATAACGGAATGTGCTAAAATCGGTTTATGAGTTTGAATCTTGACGGTACCGCATATACCGTTTTTATACGGCATATGGGCTCTCTGCCGTCGAAAAAGGAGTGAATATTTATGAGTGATGAAACCAAAGTAACAGAAACCCAAATTCCGGAGGAAACTTCTGAGGAAACTGCCGGCGCGGCTCCCTCAGAAGCTCCCGCCAAGACTGCGGCCGCCCCGGCAGAGGAGCCTGCGGCCGAACCGGAAGCTCCTGCTGAATCTATGGCGGATTTTGAGGATGCCATTAACGCTTCCTTTAAGCCTGTACATGAGGGAGACATTCTTACCGGCACTGTCATCGGGGTATCTGAAGATGAAATTATTCTGGATTTCGGCGGATATACCGATGGTGTCATTCGTCTGCAGGATGCCAGCGACGATCCTTCCTTCACCTTCCGTGACATTGAAGTGGGGCAGACCCTGTCCGCCACTGTCATCCGCAAAGACAACGGCCAGGGCCGTCTGCAGCTCTCCATGAAGGATGCCGCCGCTGTCCTTGCCTGGGACCGCTTAAAGCAGCTCATGGAGGACAAAACGAATCTGAAGGTAAAGATCGGCGGAATCGTAAAAGGCGGAGCGGTGGCTTATGTGGAAGGAATCCGCGGATTTATTCCTGCCTCCAAGCTCTCCCTGAACTATGTGGAGGATCTGGAGGATTGGCTGAATAAAGAAATTGAGGTGCGGGTTATTACCGCGGACCCGGAAGAGAAGCGCCTTGTTCTCTCCGCCAGGGATATCCTTCGGGAGAAAGCGGAGGAAGAGCGGAAAGCCAAAATCTCCAATCTGGAAATCGGCCTTGTAACAGAAGGCGTGGTGGAGTCACTTATGCCCTACGGCGCTTTCATAAATCTGGGCAACGGCCTCTCCGGTCTGGTACATATTTCCCAAATCTCCCAGCAGCGCATTAAGCATCCCGGCGCGGTGCTGAAAGAGGGACAGACGGTGAAGGTAAAGGTGATCGGCATCAAGGATGGAAAAATCAGCCTGAGCATGAAGGCACTTGAAGATGTAGCCGCAGTGGAAATCGAAGAAGAGACCTTCAAGCTTCCCAAGGCAGAAGAAGCTACCACTTCTCTGGCTTCTCTGTTTAAAAATATTAAGCTGAACTAAAATTCTCACAGCAAAAGTGTCCGTAAGCTTCTTCTACAGATGTTTACGGACACTTTTTTCTATTTCTGTTTCTTCTAAATTCCCTTCCGCCTGCTTTCTGCCGCCCTGTCATCCGGCTTTTCCTCCGGGTCTTTTCTCAGCCTGCCATCGAGGTATAATGCAGGATTTCTCCCTCCAGCGCCAGAGCCTCCTCCTGGTCGTGGGTCACGCAAATCACGGTTTTCCCCCGGCACATTTTCTTTGTATAATCCATAGCTCTCTTCTTTGTCTCCGCATCCAGCCCTTTAAAGGGCTCGTCCAGAAGCAGGATATCGTATTCCGCCAGAAGCGCCCGAAGGAGAGCGGTTCTGCGGCGCATTCCCCCGGAAAGCTCCGACGCTTTCCGTCCGGCGCACCCTTCCAGTCCCAGACTGATAAAGCCCTCCTCCATCCTCCTGGCAAATTCCCGGCTTCTTCTTGCCGGCTGCCTCTGCACCATGCGGACATTGGCTCCCGCCGTCAGGTTTTCACACAGCCGGTCCTCCTGGAAAACAGCGCTGAGTCTTTTGCCGGCGATTCCCAGAATCTCTCCCTGATCCGGCTTTTCCAGCCCCGTCAAAAGGCGCAGAAGCGTGGTCTTTCCAACTCCGGAAGGCCCCATAATACAGGTGGTTTTTCCTTCCGGAAAATCCGCGGAAAATTCCGAAAACACCTGATTGTCCCCAAAGGCCTTGCTCAGGCTTCTGATCTGTATGGGCATGCTTCTCACATCCTTTCAAGTTTTGCCGTCAGCCCGTCCAGGACTGCCAGAAAAATTTTTTCAAACAGAAGGCTTGCCAGGACTATTACAAGGGTCCAGGCAAAAAGCTCGCTGGTATTCAGATAGACTTTGGCATTATACAGCTTTTCGCCGATGGAATGGTCGGGAATACCGATCACCTCCGCCGCTGTGCCTGCCTTCCAGCATAGTCCCAAGCCTACAGAGCATCCGGCACGGAAATAGGGCATCACCTGGGGAATATAGATATACCAGAGCTTCGCCCATGAAGACATCCTGAATACCCCGGCCATTTCCAGCAGCTCCCGGTCGGTTCTGCGGATTCCGTTCAGAGTATTCGTATAGATCACCGGAAATACCATAAGAAAAGAGATACAAACCGAAAGATTCCTGGAAGAAATCCAGATCAGCACCAGGATAATAAAGGAGGCCACCGGAACCGCCTTGATGGTCAGCACTGCCGGAGCCAGCAGTTCTTCCGCTCTTTTAGATTTCGCCGCCAGCGCCGCCAGAAGAGCCCCCAAGCCTGCCGCCAGGAGAAACCCTCCCAGAATCCGCGCAGCGGAAAAAAGAATGGAGCTCCAGAATTCCCCTGTGGGAATCAGTTCAAAAAGTTTTTTAATAACAGACACAGGAGATACCAAAAGTATCTCCTGCCCTATAGCCATGCTTGCCCCCTGCCATACCAGGAGCCAGAAAAGCACGGCCCAAAGGCGGATTTTTCCTCCGCCCTTTTTCTTTTTATCTGCTGAAATAGAAGTCATCGCCAGGCAGTTCTCCTCCTACAGACTCCGGGTTCTGCTCCATCAGGACAGCCAAATATCCGGAAAGCTGCTCTTTCATCTCATCACCGTCAATATACACAATATTGCACTCCGGAAGAGCTTTCAGAGCCACTTCCTCTGTCACGATATCATACTGTCCCACCAGAGCTGCCGCTTCTTCCGTATTGCTGTTTACAAATTCCACAGATTCCTGATATCTGTCCAAGAAATCCGATACAGCCTCCGGATTCTCCTGTACAAACTCTGTCCGTCCTACCACCACGCCGGTGATCAGACTACTCTTCTCTTCCTTGCCCTCCTGGAGTTTATCCCACTCTTCTGTGAGATCCAGCGCCACCCGGATGGACTCATTCTGTGTCTGAGCCGTGGTCACAAAGGGCTGGGGCAGCATGGCAATGCCGCCTTCCTCTGCCGCCAGAGCCGCCACACACTCAGAGTGCTCGCTCTTCCACTCAATCGTTACGTCTGTCTCAGGATCTATGCCGTTCTCTGACAGAATATAATTCAGGGCATATTCCGGAGTAGAACCTTTCCCGCTGGCATAGATGGTCTTGCCCCGAAGGTCCTCCACAGACTGTACCTGATCTCCGCTTTCCACGATATAGAGAACTCCCAGTGTATTAATAGCCAGAACTTCTACCTGACCCTCCGTATTATTATAGAGAACGGAAGCCAGATTGGCGGGAACCGCCGCAATATCTGCCTCCCCCTGCACCAGTCTGGGAGTCACCTCATCCGCGGACGCGGCGATGGTAAACTGATAGTTCTGCGTATCGATCTCCCCGGCATCCGCGTCGCTCATAAATTTCACCATTCCCATGGCGGTAGGGCCTTTCAGGGCCATAATATTTACGTCTCCGGCTTCCTGATCCGCCTCCGCGGCCTCCGTGTCTGCTCCATCGGACACTTCCGTCTCCGCCTCTGTCTGGGCGGCTGTTTCCGCCGCAGTTTCTGTTTCCGTTTCGGCTTCTGTCTCCTGAGCTGACGCGGAAACACCGAAGCTTAAAACTGAGGTCAGCATCGCTGCCGCCATAAAACCTGAAAACCATCTTCTGACCATTTTATTTTCCTCCTGTCTTTTTATTTAATCTGTTGGGGTACTGATTTGGAAAAATCAGCATTCTTAAGCATTATAGTACATATTGTACACGATATAGCCGTGAATGCCTTTCAGCGCTCTCGGATATGTCTCCTGACACATCATGCAGCGCGGCTCATTTAATGGTATACCGCTTGTAGGATAAATGTCAAATTCTGACGATGTTCTAAATCCAATACGATTGTAAAAATGGTAATCCCCTTCCACCGTTATACCTTTAAAGCCCAGCTCTTTTACTTTCTCAATGCCTTTGAGAATCATAGTGCTGCCGATGCCCTGATGAAAATAGTCCGCATGAACCGCCACAGGCGCAAGCATAACGAGGTTTTTTTCTCCTTTTTCCATATAGACTCCTTCTTTCCCAGAAGACAACGGAAAACTGGAAAACAAAAAATGTCCTACAATTTTTCCATTTAACTCTGCCACAAAGGATAACTGGGGAATATAATATTCCGAATCTCTTATCTCCTCAACTAACGCAATAATATCTGTTCCATCTGAATAGTCCGTTCCTTCGCTGAAAGAACGCAGAATCAGCGAAATGATTTCTTTATAATCTTTATGTGTTTCCGGGCGTATTGTTATATCGTTTCTCATTGTTCTGTTCCACTCCTGTATTCGCAGTAATTTTTTCTTCGCTTCCTAAACGTAAAACAATCATACATGCCCTCCTTAATGCCAGTCTGTCGGCCTTACGATTCTGAACAATGATTCAGGAAACAGGCCGTCTCTTTCTCTGTTTCTCCCAAATTATACGCTTTTTTAAAAATCTTGTAAACAAAATTTCTCCCCATTTTTTCCTTGCAGGATAATCGTCCCTGTGTTATTCTGAAATAAGCTTATGGTGTGTTTTACGGCATCTGCCGGAACATGAAAAGGGAAACAAGTGAAAGTCTTGTACAGTCTCGCTGCTGTAATTGCGGAGCGGCTTTCGGTATGCCATTGAACCTGGTTCGAGAAGGCGAAAGTCCGCCGGGATGCATAAGTCAGAAGACCTGCCATAGGGGTGTAATGAATTCTGCGATCGACAGAACTGTTACGGAGATAAGGACGAATACCTGCTGAGATCAGCGGGCCTTTTTCGTACGTGTGCTGCCAGTCACAGCGCACGTTTTTTTTGTTCATGAAAATGGAAGGTCCGCACAGCGTGCTTTCTGTTGTTTTACTGATGAACCAAAAGAGGGGCAAGACAGCCCATGCGGCGCAGAAACAGGCCGCGGCAGCTTACGCGGCAAAGGCACTGTAAACCTGTCACAGAAAGGAATTTAAAATGAACCGAAAAAAAATCTTTAAAAAACAGGCTTCGCCTATTCAACTCCCCTGCCCCTCAATCATGAGGGGTTAGGGGTTTTCTTTTGTTACTTTTTCCTGCATAATGGACTTATGAATATCTTACAAAGA
>DVGK01000118.1 GCA_018712785.1 Candidatus Choladousia intestinavium
TCGGACAGCTCGCCATGATACTCCACGCAGGAATCTCCGTCCTGGAAGGAATTCTTATCCTGAAGGAAGATGCTCCCGGTGGGGAGGGAACAGAAATCCTGGCCGACATTCAGGAATCACTGGAAACAAAAGGCATACTCTGGGAAGCTCTGAAAGATTCCGGTGTGTTTCCTGAGTATGCGGTTCATATGACAGAAGTGGGTGAGCGGTGCGGAACACTGGAGGAAGTTTTTTCTTCACTTTCCTCTTATTACGAAAAAGAAGAAGCCCTTATAAAGGGAATCCGGGATTCTCTTTCCTATCCCGCCGTTATGTTTGCCATGTTGTGCGGGGTTCTGGTGGTTCTTGCAGTAAAAGTTATGCCGGTTTTCAATCAGGTCTTTCAGGATCTTGGTACAGAAATGACCGGTCTCCCAGAAGCTGTGCTTATCCTGGGAACGGTGCTTGGCCGTTATGCCGCCGTTTTTGTCTGCCTCCTGCTTGCAGTCATTCTGTTCTTGCTCTATCTATGCCGAACCTCCCGCGGAAAGCGGCTTAGAGCCAGACTCCTTCTGCTTTTCCCATGGGCCAGAAGGATTTCAGAGGAGATCTCCCGATCAAATTTTGCCGGCGGACTTTCGATCGCCATAAAGAGCGGGCTGGATATGGAAGAATGCCTGCAGCTTGTAGCATCCTTGACAGATAACCCTGATTTTTCCAAAAAGACGCAGTCAGCCCAGACGTTTCTCTCTCAGGGGCAGGAGTTGGCAGAAGCTCTGAATCACAGCGGCATTTTCTCCGGCATCCACGCGCGGATGATTTCCATCGGTTTTAAAACAGGTCAGGCCGATACGGTTCTTGATAGAGTAGCCGCGGAATGCCAGGACGAAGTGGATGAGCGGCTCCAGGGCGCTGTATCTGCCCTGGAACCGATACTGGTTGCGGTTCTGTCTGTGCTGGTAGGACTGATTCTGCTGTCCGTAATGCTTCCTCTGGCTGGAATTCTGTCAGGAATCGGATAAGTTTTTAGAAAGGGAGGGAAGCTTATGAACCGCTTTCATAAACAAAGGCGCCGAATACTTTCAGAGCGCGGGCCGCTATTTTCCTTTTTGCTTCTTGCCGCTCTGATTCTTCTTTCTTCTTTCGGAATCGACTCGTTCTCCTCTTCCGCCTCTGCACGGCAGGCTGAAAGTCTGCGAGATGCAGTGATCCGCAGCGCGGTTCACTGTTACGCGGTGGAGGGAGCTTATCCGGAAAGTCTGGCTTACCTAGAAAAGCATTATGGAATTACATATAATAAGGACCGCTATCTCATCGACTACGAAGTCACAGCCTCTAATATTCTGCCTGACGTAACCGTCTTTCTTCTGGATGAACAGGAGGTGTATCATTGAAGCCGCACTTTGTTAAAAAACACCCGGCAGACTTTCTATTTTCTCTGGCCCTTTTCTTTCTGTTTACAGGACTTGGAATTCTTCTGATTCTCACTGGAGCAAGAGTATATCGGCACTGTGCCAGTCAGTTGGAGGGGAATTACACGATCCGAACCGGCCTGGCATACGTAACAGAAAAAATTCGCCAGAGTGACGAGGCCGGCTGCATCCGCCTGGCTCAGATCGGTTCTATCCCTGCCTTGCTCCTCTCTCGTGAGATTAAAGGCGAAATGTATTTCACTTATATTTATGAAGACGACGGATATCTGAAGGAATTGTTCATCAGCGCTGATGCCCAGGCGTCTCCAGATATGGGAACTGCGCTTCTGGAAATCAGCGATTTTGAAATCGAACCGGTGGAGGGAGGCTTTTTTCGCTGTACCGTATCTGATTTGTACGGTCGGCTCGCCACTTCACTGATTCATCCCCAGAGTCCCCAGGAGGAAAACCCATGAAAAGATCAGGTTCAAGGCGACCAAGCCTGTTTTTAATCGAATTGATCATTGTTCTTTTTTTCTTTATGCTGGTATGCGCCGTCTGCCTTCGTCTGTTCGCTCTGGCTGATCTTACCAGCAGAGAGTCAAAAGATTTGAGTATCTCACAGAATCTGGCCCAGAGCTTTGCAGAAGCTTTGAAAGGTTCTGACGGTTCCCCCCAAGAGATGATCCGGCTTCTTCCGGAACTCTCTTACATTGGTCAGCAGTACCGCTCCTGGTATGACAGCAGCTGGCAGCCCTGTTCTTCTGAAGACGCTGTTTATTCCCTGGACGCCCCTGTAGAAATATCCGGCAGCCTGAAGACAGCCGCTCTGACGATCCGTGATTTACGACGAGAAAAGGATTTATTTCAGCTTGAACTTACCTTCTATCATCAGACCGGAAAGGAGGATAAGCCTTTATGAAGAAAAGAACAAAACCCATCATTTCTATCGGGACTTCCTGTATTCTTCTGATCTTTCTTTCTCTCTGCCTGCTGACTTTTGCAATCCTCTCTCTAGCCAGTGCCCAGGCAGACCTTAGACTTTCAGAAAAAATAGCGGAGCGCACTGCCTCCTACTATCAAGGCGAAGCCCGCGCCTCCCGCCTTCTGGCAGACCTAAACCAGGAACTTTCTTCACAATCTTCTCTTCTGGAAACACAGGCGGATGTTTTGTCCGTTATGGCAGATTTTCTGACCAAGGAGGCTTATAGTTTTTCCGTCTCTGACGCCTCAGTATCTTTCCAGGTTCCGTCCGCGGAAGATCAGCAGCTCTTCATAGTGCTGACTGCTGAATTCCCCTCTTCTTCATACGGCTCCTTTTTTACAGTAAGCGCGTGGAAAACGGAGTCTACCCGGGAATGGTCTCCAGATACTCACCAGGATGTATATCAGCCCGGAAAAAACGAAGACCTTTGGCAAAACTAAACTATCAAAAATCCATACTATTTCAGCTAAAAGAAAGGATGTACTCTTATGCAAGAAAAATTAGATGTAGCTGCACTTTTAAATAAAGCGGCCCAGGAAAGGGCCTCCGACCTGTTTATTATAGCCGGTCTTCCTCTTTCCTATAAAGTAAACGGCGTCATGTACTCTCAGGGAGATCGTCTGATGCCGGATGCCACAGAAGAGTTGATCCGCCAGATTTATTCTCTGGCATCCCAGCGTTCCATAGATCTTCTTTTAACTTCCGGAGATGATGACTTTTCATTCTCCATCCCCGGCCTGTCCCGTTTTCGTGTAAGTGCTTTTAAGCAGAGGGGATCCCTGGCCGCAGTTATCCGCATGATCGCTTTCTCCCTACCGAATCCTGCCCTTCTGGGAATTCCGGATGCTGTCATGAATCTTGCTGCCGCCTCCAAAGGAATGATCCTGGTTACAGGTCCGGCCGGCAGCGGCAAATCCACCACCCTTGCCTGCCTTATAGACCGAATGAATGAGACAAAAGCTTCTCATATTATTACTCTGGAGGATCCCCTGGAATTTCTCCACAGACATAAAAGAAGCATCGTAAGCCAGCGAGAAATCGCAACGGACACCAAAAATTATCTATCTGCCCTCCGGGCTGCCCTGCGGCAAAGTCCGGATGTGATTCTGCTAGGCGAGATGCGGGATTTCGAGACGATCCAGACGGCCATGACTGCAGCTGAGACAGGCCATCTTATTCTGTCCAGCCTGCACACGGTGGGAGCCGCTAACACCATCAGCCGTATTATCGATGTGTTTGAGCCCAATCAGCAGCGTCAGATCGCCATTCAGCTTTCCATGGTATTAAAAGCCGTAATTTCCCAGCAGCTGGTTCCGGATATAGACGGCAAGATGATTCCTGCCTTTGAAATTATGGTCATGACTCCTGCCATCAGCAACATGATCCGGGACAGCAAGATTCATCAGATTGACGGAGTAATTTATACCTCAGCAAAAGATGACATGATCTCCATGGACAACAGCCTTCTGAACCTATATAAAAGCGGCCGCATCACGAAGGACACGGCCCTGAAATACTGTTCCAATCCGGAGATGATGAGGAGGAAGCTATAAAACCTCTACAGGTTCTCCTTCAGAAATCTTTTCACATTTCCGCTAAAGATTTTCTCGATCTGGCGGCTGGAAAGCCCTGCTCTTTCCATGGCATGGGCCAGCCGCTGCATGCCTCCGGCATTTTCCATTTCCGGCGCTTCCTCTATTCCGTCAAAATCCGATCCAAGGCCCAGGCAGTCCTCGCCGCCGATCTTTATGATATGTTCTGCCTGAGCAGCCAGCTCATCCAGCCTGGCTCCCTCCTGCCCCGGCCTCCAGTCCGGACGCACAAAAGACACGCAGTAATTCAGCCCCATAATTCCGCCTTTTTCCGCCAGGGTCCGTATCATCTCATCCGTCAGATTTCTGGCTGCATTCGGCGCCATACTCCTTGAATTAGAATGGGTGGCTATAAAAGGTTTTTTCGCATGTTCCGCCACATCCCGGAACCCTCCGTCCGAAAGATGGGAAACATCCGGGATGATTCTCAGAGCCTCCATAAGCTCCAGCGCCTGGATTCCTCTCTCCTTCAGCCCTCTCTCATCGTCTTCGCTCCATACCTTTCTCTGTAACGGATCATAAAAACGGTTGGGATATCCCAACAGATTTTCATAATTCCAGGTGAATGTGGCAATGCGGACTCCCTGTTCCCGGAACCATTGAAGCTGCTTTGGCAATTCCTGAAAAATGGCGCCTTCCTCCAGGGAAAGAAGGGCTGAAAGCTTGCCGGACTTCTCATTTTCTTCTATTTCTTTATAGGTAGCGACCTGGGAGATCTGATCTTTATTCTTCTCCATCTCCCCCTGAAACAGTCTCAGAAGCTCTTTCGCCTTTTGAAAGCAGTCCTTTTCCTTTCCGGCATCCAGAAAAAGCGCAAAAGTCTGAAGGCCATAATGTCCGACCTTCAGCTTCTCCAGGTCTACCTTCAGATGGTTCTGTCTCAGTTCTGCCCACTGTCCCTGCTGCCGCCTCTCACAGATGGCGCTGATTGTATCACAGTGAAGATCAAAAACCTTATAAATCTTTGAGCTCATCTTTTTCTCCTTTATGTTGAGATTCCCCTGCAGATCTTTTCACAGCCTGGCCTCCAGCTGGCAGTCAAAGGGCTCCTTTTCCACATGGGACTGGTTGCATAATTCAGCCTCCACGCACCCCATCTGCCGGTAAAACGCCTGACTTTCCACTGCAGAATGGGCAGAAATATACAGCTTTCGCGCGCCCTTTTTTCTGGCCCACTCTTTGGCCGCCAAAAAAAGCCGGGTCCCGATCCCCTGCTTTCTCATATCTTCCGAGACATGAATTGCGGCCAGATCAAGATACCTGTGTTCACCGCCGAAGATTTCCGGCAGAACTGCAGCAAACCCTTTTAATTTTCCTTCCCGAAAAGCGGCATAGACGAATCCGCCTGTACGCGCCGTGTCTTTTAAGCACTGAACCAGAAACTGATAGTCCTCCTCCGACCAGTCATCGGTAAACGGAGCATCTTTGATCAGCCACTTGCCGTTTTCACGGCGCCAGCATTTTGTTACGGTCTGATGGCGTGTAAAGTCCCTGAACAATTCCCTGTCTATTTCATTTTCCTTCAAAACACGATATTGAATCATAACTTTTTGCTCGTTTTCCTTTTCTCATGAATAAAGCGTCTTTCACACATTCCTCCAATTGCCTAACGGAATGGTGACAGACGCAACCCGGCAGTTGGCTTTCAATATACTATATCTCTGCAATAAAAGCAATAGAAAACAGCGGCAATTCTTCTATTTGATTTTCTTCCCGGATATAGTATAATTTGCTAAAAGCCAACGCCGGGCGGCAGACAGCGTATCGCTTCACTTCCGGCGGCGGTATTTTGCGCAGAGGAGTGAACAGCTTTTTGAAATTGTGGGAATTGACAGCCTATTCTGAGGAAAAATTTCATATTAAGGAGCAGCATAAATGGGCTGATTTCCCTGGTTTTTCCGTTCTGGCCGCTCCTGACACGGGTAAATGGATTGCCCTCTTAATGCGCCAGTGGGATTCTTACCTTGGGGAGGAAATACAGCGGTGCGACATCAAATGCGGCCGGCAGATTCTTTCAGAAATCAAAGCGCCCTATCTGTCCCTGCCCTTCCGCATGAAGGGAAACAGATGGGTTGGAGTTAAATTTGACGACAAAACAGAGCCGGACATGGTTTTCCGGCTCTTTGACCGCGCTGTCTACGCCAGCCAGGAACGTGGATATACCGTTGTGCTGGATGTGGCTTCCACAAAATCTTCCATTCTCTATCCGGACACCGCCATTCCTCTCTCCGGCGCGCAGTTTTCTGTGACTGCTCCGGAAGTTCCGGACAAAATCCGCAGAATGCAGCGGCTGTACCAGTATAGCGACAGCTCTTTTGCCCAGAAATGCAGAAACTTTTACCGGCAGGGCAAGTTTATGGAGGACTATGAGGATGACGCCCCCTGGAATGGGGAATTCCGGCGATATTTCACCACCTATCATGATTTAAATCTCCGGCAGCTCCGGGGCTACTTCACCTGGCGCACCCGGCTTCGGAAGGGGGACTTCTCTCCGATCGCTGCCTCCCTCGCTTACCTGTACCTATATGAGCTGCTGAATGGGATCGGGACAAGTTCGCCGGAGGACAGCCTGCGGAAAATGCGGGAATTTGAGATCGGTTTCCTGGACTCCGGGATTGGGGATCCGGGTATACGGGGAAATCTGCGTCGCTGGATGCTGGAATACGCAGTACTGCATAATGTTTCCCCGGCGCTGGCCCGCCAGTATGCAGACCCGGCCCTCTTAAAAAAGGACAGCGCCCTGGCCCTTCTCAAAGATCCGAACACCGCTTCTGAGGAGGAAATCTTCGAGGCCCTCTGTGTCTTTGAAGGAAAAAAGCTGGAACAGTCGCCTGTCGTTAAAAGAGACGTCGCAAAAGGAAAACATTTCTTTTCGTCGGTATGGCTCTGTGCTTCCCGGACTTTTTCCCAGAATGGCAAAGATATTTTTACGGCATGCTTCGGGAAACCAAAATCCTTTTCCTGGTATCCCCTCAGCAATGCCGTCTATTGCAAAAAGCAGAAATTCCCGGATACGGATTACGTTCTGGACCCGTGCAGAACATATCGCTGCCGCAATGGCATTTGGCAGGAAGAACGATATGACAATCTGTATTTTGACCGAAACCGATTTCACGGCCTCCTGCGGGAAGCAGACCGTCTCCTGCGCAAAGCCCTGAAGACAGGACACTACCTGCGTGAAAATCCCGCGGACGCATGGGCTGCGCCCTATGCGGAAGAAGTCATACAGGCTTTTCGGCAGGCAAAGCTGGAGGCCGCGAGACCGAATATCACCATTGACCTCTCCCATCTGGAGCAGATCCGGCAGGACGCGCTGATCACCCGGGACAGCCTGCTGACCCAGGAGGAGCTGGACACAGAGGCAAATAGAACACCGGATGTAAACACAAATGGGAATTCGGGCACGAACGCAAACGTGAAGCCGGACATTCAGAAGATAGAAGAACCGGCGCAGCCCGGCAGTCAGAAAGAACTTTCTGAATCTATGAGCAGTATGCCTGCAGCCCTGGACCCGGTTCACAGACAGATTCTTCTGGCTCTTACAGAGAATGTCCCCATCGCCCCCTATCTCAGAGCGAATTATCTGATGCCCTCCGTGGCAGCTGACACGATTAATGAGGCATTGTTTGATGAAATCGGCGACAATGTCTTAGAGTGTGACGGCGATACCATCACCCTCATTGAGGACTACCGGGATGACATCCTGCAGATACTTGGAGGAAAAGCCAATGAATGACAAGCACAAAAAGGTTCCGAAGCGGATCGAACAGACTATCTTAAATTCCCTGAAAGGAGGCGTGGTTCCCAGGATTGGGCTGCCTTACATCACAGTGGGAAGGAAAAACGAAATCGAGGCCCTGCTCCACGATGTGGATATTATTTCCGACGGCGGCGCCTCTTTCCGCTTTATCGTGGGCCGGTACGGCTCCGGCAAGAGCTTCCTGATCCAGACCATCCGTAATTATGTCATGGACAGGGGCTTCATTGTGGCTGACGCGGATCTTTCGCCGGAACGGCGGCTGCAGGGCACCCGGGGCCAGGGCCTGGCTACCTACCGGGAGCTGATCGGCAACCTGTCCACAAAAACAAAGCCTGAGGGCGGCGCACTTACGCTGGTGCTGGACCGCTGGATCAGCAGCGTTCAGTCCCAGGCTGTCCGGGAAACAGGGCTGGATCCCGGCCATCCCGCTCTGACGAAAGCCGTTGACCAGAAGATCTACGCCGTCACCTCCGCCGTCAGCGAGCTGGTTCACGGCTTTGAGTTCGCGCGGCTGCTCTCCGCCTATTACCACGCTTATATAGAGGGCGACGACGAACAGAAAGCAAAGGTCGTGCGGTGGTTCAGAGGGGAGTATGCCTTAAAGAGAGAAGCCAGAGAGGAACTGGGCGTCAACATGATCATCACCGATGATGACTGGTACGATTATCTGAAAATATTTGCCGTTTTCTTCCGCATGGCCGGATACGCAGGCATGCTGATCCTGATCGACGAGCTGGTGAATCTCTATAAAATCCCCAACGCCGTCACCCGCCAGTACAATTACGAGAAACTGCTGACCATGTATAACGATACCTTACAGGGCAGGGCGCGGTATCTGGGCATCATCATGGGCGCGACCCCACAGGCCATTGAAGACAAACGCCGGGGCGTATACAGCTATGAAGCGCTCCGTTCCCGTCTGGCTGAAGGCAGATTCTCCAAACCGGGAACCAGGGATCTGCTGGCTCCTGTTATCCGTCTTGAGCCGCTGACCCCTGAGGAAATGCTGGTTCTGTGTGAAAAGCTCACAGTTATGCACGCCGACCTGTATGGTTACGAAAAGAAGCTGGATACAGACCTCCTGGCGCGCTTTATTAAGCTGGAGTACTCCCGCATCGGCGCGGATCAGAACATCACGCCCCGCGAGGTGATCCGGGATTTCATTGAGCTGCTGGACCTGCTCTTCCAAAACCCATCCACCACCATGAATGAGCTTTTGCAGTCGGAGGAATTCGTCTATACAAAATCTGAAGCCGTTTCTGACCAGACGGACAAAAACTATGTGGAGTTTACCTTATGAATGTGTTTGAGAGATACGCCCCCTTTATCCAGGATTATATTTACCGCTCCGGCTGGCAGGCGCTGCGGGGCGTGCAGAATGCCGCCGGCCAGGCGATCTTCGGTACGGACGGCAATGTACTTCTCACCGCCTCCACTGCTTCTGGCAAGACGGAGGCGGCCTTTTTCCCTATTTTAACCCTGCTGGATGAGGAGCCGTCCCGAAGCGTAGGCGTGCTGTACATCGCGCCCTTAAAGGCCCTCATCAACGATCAGTTCGGCAGACTCGCCGATCTATGCGAAGAGGCAGGCATCCCTGTCACCCGCTGGCATGGGGATGCCCCCCAGTCCCAAAAGCGCCGGCTCCTGCGCAGGCCCTCCGGCATTCTGCAGATCACGCCGGAATCGCTGGAATCGCTGATGCTTAATAAGCATATGGAGATTCCGTCCCTGTTCGGTGATCTGCGCTTTATCGTCGTCGACGAAATTCACTCCCTGCTGCGGGGCGACCGGGGGCTGCAGACCTTCTGCCTGATTGAACGTATGTGCAGGCTGGCGGGCTGCAGTCCCAGAAGAATCGGCCTTTCCGCCACCATCGGAAATCCGGAAGCAGCGGGCCGTTTCCTCGCCGCGGGCAGCAGCAGACAGACTGTGATCCCCCGGTTTGAGGGAGGCAGGGAAGTATGGCGGCTCTCCATGGAGCATTTTTACAACACAGAGCCCCAGGCGGACGAGGGCAGGCAGACTGTGCCGGAAACGCCCCTTTTGGAAGCGCCCACGGACACCGCGCCCCAGGCGGCGGATCCGGGCGTGGGCTATATTTTTGAGCATACCAGAGGCAAAAAGTGCCTGATTTTTACGAATTCCAGGGAAGAATGCGAAGCAGTCTGCCAGAATCTGCGGCAGTACTGCGAGGCAAAACATGAGCCGGACCGTTTTCTCATCCACCACGGCAATCTCTCCGCCTCCTACCGTGAAAGCGCGGAGGAAGAGATGAAGGACGATGACTCTCTGATGTCCGTCTGTGCCACAGCTACCCTGGAGCTGGGCATAGATATCGGCAGGCTGGAGCGGGCTTTCCAGATCGACGCTCCCTTCACAGTGTCCGGCTTTCTGCAGAGAATGGGCCGGACCGGCCGTCGGGGCAGTCCCGCTGAAATGTGGTTTGTCATGCGTGAGGACCATCCGGAACCCCGGGCCATGATGCCTGAAATGATTCCCTGGTATTTGATTCAGGGCATTGCCCTGGTGCAGCTGTACATAGAAGAGCGTTTTGTGGAGCCTCCCCGCACCGGGCGGCTGCCCTACAGCCTGCTCTACCACCAGACTATGAGCACTCTGGCCTCCTGCGGGGAGATGACCCCCGGCGAACTGGCTTCCCGGGTACTGACCCTCTCCTGCTTTCGGCGGGTAACTCAGGAGGATTACCGCCTGCTGCTGAGACATCTGCTGGAAATCGACCACATCACCCAGACGGAAAACAGGGGCCTGATTGTGGGGCTTGCAGGTGAAAGAATCGTAAACAATTATAAATTCTACGCCGTCTTCCAGGAAAACGTCGAATACTCTGTGCGCTGCGGCCCGGAAGAGCTGGGAACCATCGTAAAGCCGCCTCCTGCAGGGGATAAAATCGCCATTGCCGGCCGGGTCTGGCTGGTGGATGAGGTGGATCACAAAAAGCGGGAAGTCTACTGTACCCTGGTCAAAGGAAATATCCCGGCCTATTTCGGCGACGTGGCCGGAGACATCCACACCCGCATTCTGGAACGGATGTACGGCGTACTGGACGAGCAGAAAAGCTATCCATACCTGATGCGGCACGCATCATGCAGGCTGCTGGACGCCCGGGACACCTTCCAGAAATCCGGAATGAAGGACCGCCCTCTGGTGCATCTGGGAGGAAATATGTGGGCCCTGTTCCCCTGGCTTGGCAGCTACGCCTTTCTGGCCCTGGAGCGTTTTCTCAAAATCCGCTGCGGCAAACGGCTGGGGCTGAAGGGACTGAACCCCTCCCGCCCCTACTATCTGCAGTTTACCATGAAGACCTCTGAAGAGGAATTTTACCGAATCACCGCCGAGGAAGCTTCCAAAGACTTTGACCCCCTGGAGCTGGTTTATCCCAAGGAAGTTCCGGTGTTTGAAAAATATGACGAGTATGTGCCGGATGAGCTGGTACGAAAAGGGTTCGCCCTGGGCGTGCTGGATATCGAAGGGATGAAGGATAGAGTTCTTGGCTGGTCGAAAATTTATCAACAGGTTGTTTCAAATTTTCGGTCGTAAAGCAGCGCGGCGATCAGCACCACAAAGCAAGAACCGGCATTGTGTACCAGCGCTCCGGTAGTGGGCGTCAGCACTTCCATGAGGGACAGCACGATCGCCGCAAAGTTAATGCACATAGACAGGGTAATGCTTACTTTGATGGTCTTGACCGTGGCATTGGAGAGCCGCTTCAAATATGGGATCTTTGAAAGATCATCGCTCATCAGGGCGACTTCCGCTGCGTCAACGGCGATGTCGCTTCCCATGCTTCCCATGGCCACGCTTACGTCAGCCGTTTTCAGAGCCGGGGCATCATTGATGCCGTCGCCGATCATGCAAACCTTGTGATTTTCTGCCTGCAGTCTTTCAATGCTCTGCACCTTTTCTTCCGGCAGCAATTCTGCCCGGACTTCGGAAATTCCTGCCTGCCGCGCAAAATAATCCGCTGTTTTTCGATGGTCGCCGGTAAGTAAAACGGTGCGGGTATGCATATCCGAAAGACGGGAAACCATGTTCTTCGCTTCCGGACGCAGCACATCAGAAAGTGCGAGAACACCGATGCTTTTCGGGCCTTCCGCTACAAGAACAGAGGCTTTTCCCTGTGTGCGAAGCCTTTCCAGAGTGGACTGAACCTCGCCGTCAATGGAAACCCCATTCTCTTTGAGGAATTTTTCACTGCCGCAAAGCAGGCTGCGATTGTCCACTTCCGCGAAAATCCCCTTGCCGGCGGTCATTCTGAAAGCAGCTGCTTCCATCAACGGCGCTTTCTTTGCCTTTGCATAAACCACAATCGCCTTTCCTAACGGGTGTTCACTTCTGGCTTCCGCGGAAGCGGCCAGAGAGAGCAGGTCTGTTTCACTGATTGTCTCATCAAAGATAATCAGATCGCTTACATCCAGACGGCCATAGGTTAAGGTGCCGGTTTTATCAAAGGCGATCGTGTCCACCTTCCCCATTTTTTCAAGAGCTTCGCCGGATTTGATAATCACGCCATGCTTTGTCGCCTGCCCGATTGCCGCCATAATGGCGGTAGGCGTTGCCAATACAAGGGCACAGGGGCAGAACACAACCAGTACCGTAACAGCTGTAACGATATTTCCGGTAAATACATAGGCCAAAATCGCGATAAGCAGGGCGACCGGAACCAGCCAGCTTGCCACTTTGTCGGCGATTCTCTGCATGGGAGCCTGTTTCTTCTCCGCATCCTGCACCATGCGGATCAGCTTTTTCAAAGAGCTGTTTTCTCCCACCTTCGTCGCCGAAATATCGATGGAACCGAAGCGGTTGATGGTTCCGCAAAATACTTCCTCTCCTGCTCCCTTATCAACCGGCAGGGATTCCCCCGTCATAATAGACTGGTCAACCGATGTTTCGCCGGTTATGATGGTTCCGTCCACCGGGATCGTTTCACCAGGCAGAATACGCAGAATATCTCCCTGTCGGATTTCTTCTGCCGGTATCATTTCTTCTTTCCCCTCCTTTAGCCTGCGTCCCTTTGCCGGCGCAAGGCGAATCAGGTTTTTCAGCCCCTTTTTGGCCCGGTTTGTTGTGGCCTCCTCTAAAAGAGCGCCGATTGCCATGATAAACACGACCTCTCCCGCCGCAAACAAATCTCCGATTGCGATCGCGGCAAACATGGCGATACAAATCAAAAGAGCAGACGATATTTTACTAATACCTGGATTGTGAATGATTCTCCATATCGCCAGATACAAAAGCGGAATACCGCTGATAACGATTGTTACCCACGCCGGGTCAAAAGGCAGAAAGGAAAGCCGCACCGGTATCCCGCCAAATTCCTCTGTTAAATGCGGGATTAAATCCAGCAGCAGGAATACGCCGGCTACAATCGTCATGGGAAGCCCGGCCAAAAAATCATTGAGCTTTTTTAACATGGTGGTACCTCCAATCCGCACGGCATTTCAAACGGATTTGTCCTTGACACTCCTTTTCAGTTACCGTACAATTAATTTATTAACAAACACTTTGTTCTTTTTTATTGTAGGCAGGAAACAAAAGAAATGCAACGGATAATATCATTCCCGTGTTTCGTACGGAACATTTTTGAAAAATTGTACGGAAGGAGCTAAGATGGACAGGCGACAGCAAAAAACAAGAGCGGCTATTTTTTCTGCATTCAGCACACTCCTGGCAGAAAAAAGCTACAGCAAAATCACAGTACAGGAAATCATTGATACCGCCAATGTTGGCCGGACGACCTTCTACGCGCACTTTGAAACCAAGGATGATCTATTGAAAGCCTTATGCGAAGAGCTTTTCGGCCACATTATCAGCAGCGCGCTGGACTGCACTCACACCCACGGTCTGTATTCTGACAGAAACGCGCCGAAGTCTGTATTCTGCCATTTATTGCAGCACCTGCAGGAAAATGAAAATAATATCCTCGAATTGCTTTCCTGTGAAAGCAGCGAGCTTTTTCTGCGGTACTTCAAAGACAGCTTAAATGAATTGATACAAAATCAGTTTGTGAATCAAAACAGAAAAAACAATACAGATATTCCGCAGGATTTTTTAGTGAATCATATTTCCGGCAGCTTTGTAGAAATGGTGCTGTGGTGGATTAGAGGCCGAATGAAACAAACGCCGGAAGAATTAGACCGGTATTTCCGGGCAGTCATAGAACCAATCCTGTAAGAAAACAGCGAAACGCCGGATTTCTTGAGAACCAGGCGTTTCGCTGTTCCAATGCCAGTCCAATCAGCCGGTCCGCTTGGTCGGCCATAAACAGCGGAATGTTCAGCACATTATTGTCCAGCTTTAAATTATCCGGCGAGAACCGCACCCGGAGCTTAACTTGGTTCGGTAACAGCTCCTTAAATTTTTTTAAGCTTCTGCTGGTGGTGTTGGCCTCGGACTTGACCTCTACAGGGAAAATATCATTCTCCCGCTGGATCAGGAAATCTACTTCGCAGGGCGGATTATTCTGGCTCCAGTACCGGGGAGCCGCCTCAAACTGCGTGATTAAGGTCTGCAGCAGGTGGTTTCAAAAAAACTGCTTATATTCCTGATTTTCATCGAAGTTAAAGTAGGCTGTATTATCATAATAACGCCTGCCGAATTCTTTAAGGCTCCAAGTCTTACCCACCTGACGCACCCCCTTTAAGATTAGCGGTTTGCGGTAGGGCGAACGTTTCAAATCCAGCAGCTTATTCAAAAGCAATCGTTCCATAAACGCGCCTCTTCACACTTTTATAATAGTTAATGTGCATAAAAATCACATTTTTATTATATTTTAAAGGCACAAAGTACAATCCTTATCATAAAATTATTCTATAATTTGCAATGCTGACCTGCTGATCTTGGTATAGGCTGTTCTTCAAAATCTCCGCGTCCTGGCCGATGAATGCTTTTGCAGCTTTTTCATCGCCCTGGAGCTGCCACATAAACCAGGCGGTCACATACCCGTCCGCCGAATACAGCACAGCGCCGTGATCTGTATTCACTCTGCGCAGCATCACCTTGCTTCCGGGTATATCGTTATAAATACTTTCCAGCTGTTCGCCGGTCACGACCCAGTCATCGCCGCCGCCAGCCCCGGAGATCAAAAGGATGGGCGTATTGATTTTTGCCGCGTCATAATTCCATTCCAGGGCATCAGCCAATTCCTTGTTGGTGGGGGAAAGGGAAACGGCGGCTCTGAAAATTTCGCTGTGTTCCTGTACCGTGATGGCATTGAATACGCCTACACCGCCCTGGCTGTGTCCGGTGATTCCCACACTGTCCAAATTGACTTTCCCATAGAAAATATTCTTTGCTCCGTTGATCCGCTCGTTTCCGTTCAGCCTAATAAGATAACGCACGCACATTTCCGAGGAAAAACCGCTCCAATCGTATTCCTCTTCTGTTCCAATAGCGATAAAGCCCCAAGATGCTAAATGCTCCAATAGGGCCGGATATTTCGATACCCTACACCCGCTGCCATTGGCAAAAACCACTGCAGGGTGCTGCTTCTTCTCGCTCTCCAGTTCGGAGGGATAGTAAATAATATATTTTTTAAACCCCTGCATGACTGCTTCTTCGTACATCGAAACTCCGTATGGGCCTGCTTCTAAATAGGCAGCCTCTATTTCACCGCCAGTCTCTACTCTTTTTGTATAATTACCGGGAACAAATTTCCTGTTGGACGCCCATATCAGAAAGAAGGCAATTATTACGATTACCGCAAGCAAAATGAGTCCAAATATCACTAATACCTTTTTCATATGTCCTCCTACTGCTCTACAACAGGCATATATCTATCCAGATATTCCTCGGCTGTCTTCAGATCATTGGCAAAAAACACTGCCGCTATCAGAGCTGATGATGATGCAATTAATTTTTTTCAGAAGCAGGAAAAGCGATCAGCGATATCTCCCATGGTTTTGCTGAATCTGAAGGCGCTAAATTGAAGATCATCTAAAAATACAGTAATGTCCTCACCTTCCCAATACAGCCTCTGTACCAGTGCCGGTTCCGATGTCTATGCTGGAAGCCTTCTAACAAGATACGGCCATTCTTTCTGCAAGCGCAATAATTTGAGCAGAGGCGTCCGGGGGAATCAGTCTTTTTTGAGTTCTGACCATTTCGCCGCGTGCAGCTTCGTTATTCAATCTCTCTAAGGCGCCCCCTAACTCGCGTCTTGCTGTGTGACAAAAGGCACTCATACCATGGTCGCTAAAAAATCTGGCATTGTATGTTTCACATCCCAGAATGGGAGCAATGTGTATGATGGGGGTACCGCATACCGCAGCTTCCGTGGATGAAAGACCGCCTGGCTTTGTAATAAACAGATCTGCCGCTTTTAGATACCCTGCCATATCCGATGCAAAGCCCATCACTTTAACATGAGACAGCGCAGTCTCATTCAGCTCATTGTACATTTGTTGATTGGAGCCACATAGAACAATCAGTTCGGTGTTCTTGTATCTGATGATTTCGTCTGCAAGCATTTGAATCACTTTTTTGATTCCTCCGCCGCCCATGCTGCCGCCCGCCACCAAAATGTATCTTTTATCCGGGGCAAGGCCCAGGCGCATACAGACCTCCTGTCTGGTTTCCTTTTGCAGAAAACAGCGACGCACCGGGATACCGAGCGGGAATAATTTTTCACCCGGTAAGCCGCAATTTATAAATGCCTCATTCAGTTTGTCGGAGGGAATAACATAGGCATCGCAGTCTGTTTCCTCTGTAAACGGAATGCAGACATAATCCGTAGCTACAAAAATGGTTTTGGGAATCTGAAATACCTGCTGCTTCATGCAAGTCAGAATTTCCGCCGGAAACTAGAGTCCCGCTAAGCATCCGAAGGTAACGGCAATGCCTTTGCCTCCCTGGAAATGATTAAATAGAGGAAAGATATGGCCTATCACCGGCGCGGCAATGACAAGCGCAATCAAAAACGGATGGGTTGCGCTGGCGGTTCCATACTGCATAAACAGGAATACAGGAACAAATCCTTTTAATAGGTCGAATAGCAGCGTAAAGGAACCGCACCAAAATCCACCGTAGAGGAACGCATTTGCAGCCCCCGGATTATGATCTTTGCTTTGTTCAAGCATATGATTCTTTTTGAACATTCGCGCAAATAGGTTGGCATATAATA
>DVGK01000119.1 GCA_018712785.1 Candidatus Choladousia intestinavium
ATTAAATTTATTTTGTCATAAAGGGACAGCCCCCTGCATATATTTTCAGTAGTATATGCAGGGGGTCTTTTATGGAAAAGTTTGATTTATACAAAGATATTCAGGCGAGAACCGGAGGAGAAATTTACGTAGGTGTTGTGGGACCTGTCAGGACCGGGAAATCCACCTTCCTGCGGAAATTCATGGAAATTCTTGTGCTTCCGGAGTTGGAAGACCAGGCCAGGAGAGTGGCTACAGATGAGATGCCGGCCAGCGCCTCCGGAAAAACAGTGACAACCGTTGAACCAAAGTTTATTCCACGGGAAGCAGCTCAGATACAGGTGGGGGACGGAACTGTGATGAAGGTGCGTCTGGCCGACTGCGTGGGTTTTTTAGTGCCTGGAGCGGAGGGAATAGAGGAAAATCACACACCCCGTATGGTAAAGACGCCCTGGCAGGAACAGCCGGTTCCTTTCCAGGAAGCGGCAAGGATCGGAACCAGAAAGATCATTACAGACCATACCACCGTGGGAATCGTCATGACTACAGACGGAAGCTTCGGGGAAATTCCAAGAGAAAATTTTCTGGAGGCGGAAAAGGAAGCCATCACAGAGCTTCAGAAACTGGGGAAACCTTTTATTGTTATCGTAAATTCCTCCAGGCCTTATGGGGAAGCGGCAAGACAGACCGCTGAGTATATCACACGGACGTACAAGGCAGGCTGTATGATTCAGAATTGTGAACAGATGGGTAAAAGTGATCTGTTTGCTGTGTTTGAACAGTTTCTCTATGAATTCCCTCTTACAAAAGTGGTTTTTCAGATTCCAAAGTGGGTAGAGACTCTGGATTTTTCCCATTGGCTGAAGCAGGATCTTTTTCGCTGCGTCAAGGAGTCTCTCCAGGGAGTTCGGACGATCCGGGATCTTTCCGAGGCACATATGAATCTGGAGAGTGAATACGTGAAAAAGACAAAGCTGGAAAATGTAGATCTGGCAAGCGGAAACGCGGAGTTCTCTGTCCGGATTCAGGAACCCCTCTATTATCAGATACTCAGTGAGATGACAGGGACGGACATAAACAGCGAGTATCAGCTGATTTCTATTGTAAAGGAGCTGTCAAGGCAGAAAAGGGAGTATGAGTCAGTGGCTCAGGCTGTGGCGTCTGTGCGGCAGAGCGGTTATGGAGTGATTATGCCCGAAAAGGAGGAGATTGTCATGGAGCCTCCTGCGATTATCCGTCAGGGAAATCGTTACGGGGTAAAAATTAAGGCCACTTCCCCGTCCATTCATTTGATACGGGCAGAAATTGAGACAGAGATCGCGCCTATTGTAGGAAGCGAAAGCCAGGCTCAGGATTTGATTTCTTATATGAAGGAAAGCGGAGGGGATCAGGAGGGGGCCTGGAATACGCTGATTTTTGGGAAGTCTATTGAGCAGATGGTGGATGACGGGATCCGGACAAAGCTTGCGGCCATAGGAGACGAGAGCCGTCAGAAGCTTCAGGATACCATGAAGAGGATTGTCAATGAATCCAGAGGGAAAATTATATGCATCATCATATGAGAAATGGGAAAAGTCATATATTAAAGGATAGTGTGAAAAAACTGTGTCCTTTTATTTGACAAAAATTAATATGTAGCTTATAATATATGAATAAAATATTACATGATCTTTAAGAAACAAATGTGATGACAAAAATCACAAAGGAGAGGTATTTTATGAGACACAGTAGCAGGAAAAAATTTTTTGCGGCGGGGGTTCTATTTATTCTGCTGCTTCTATCTATGACCGTGCAGGCAGAAGCTGCCTGGAAGAAAAATTCCAACGGTACCTACTCTTATTACAGCAATGGAAAGAAAGTAAAGAATAAGTGGATCGGTGACGATTACTATGTCAATTCAAAAGGAGTTCGTCAGACCGGCTGGCTTCAGAAGGGCGGGAAATGGTATTATTTCACCAAATCCGGCAAGCTGGTAAAGAGCAAATGGATTAAGTCCCAGGGAAATATGTATTATGCCGGTTCAGACGGCGTTCTTCTGGCAAACGGACGGAAAAAAGTAGGAAAATATTATTACGCCTTCAGCAAGCGGGGCGTGAAGCTTACAGGAAAGCGTACATACGGCGGAAAAACTTATTTCTTTGGATATAAGACAGGGCGTATGCTCACGAATCAGTGGGTAAAGACCAATAAAAAATACTATTATTACGGCAGTAACGGCGTCATGGCCAAAAGCGCCTGGATTGGACGCTACTATGTGAACAGCAAAGGGCAGCGTGTTACAAATACCTGGAAGAGCGGCCGGTATCTGGGCAGCAACGGCAAAGCCGTTGTCGGTCTGAAAAAAATCGGAAAATACTATTACTATTTTGATAAGAAAACGTATAAAAAAGTTACCAGTACGACCTTGAAAATAAACGGGACTACTTATAAGTTTGACAGTTCCGGCAAGGGCAAAAAAGTTACAACGGTTCCGAAGGCATCTGTCAGTGTGGAATCCACCTATTATACGGATCCGGATGTCAGTGATGAGACACTCCTGGCGGCGATTATCTACTGCGAATCCGGAAATCAAAGCTATAATGGGCAGGTGGCAGTGGGAATGGTAATCATGAACCGGGTGAGAAGTTCTCTTTTTCCATCGGATCTGCGGGAAGTGATTTACCAAAAGACTCAGTTTGAGCCTACCAGAAACGGAAGTATGACCAGGGCTCTGAAAAACTCCTCCCTGGTGACCGCCAGCTGCAGGAAGGCGGCAAAGACTGTTTTGCAGAAATACAAATCTGCGGGGAAAAGTTCCAGGGTTTATCTGACGCTTAACGGGAAAAAAGTAAATTTCTCTTCCTATCTGTTCTTTATGACAAAGCCGGCATACAGAAGGCTTGGATTGACCTCCTCTTACAGGACGATCGGGGATCATGTATTTTTTAAGACCTGGAAATAAATATCTAAAAAGGATAGAATCGAACGTGTGATTGATTTTATCCTTTTTTTATGCTAGAATGCTTCTGATATAGGAAGGAAAAGGAATACGTATGATTGCATATATGACGGGCACAGTCGCGGCAGTTGCGGATTCGCGGCTGATTTTAGAAGTAAACCAGATCGGCTATCAGATTTATATTACATCCAGGGATGCCGCATCCCTTCCGGGAAAGGGAGAGACAGCGAAGATTTATACATACCTGAATGTGAAGGAGGATGCCGTACAGCTTTTCGGCTTTCAGTCTGAGGATGAACTGGAGATTTTTAAGCTGCTGATCGGCGTGAACGGTATCGGACCCAAGGCAGCTCTTGGAATTCTTTCCGTACTGGAAGCAGGAGAGCTGCGGCTGGCTGTGCTGGCTGGAGACGCGAAAACCATAGCCAGGGCTCCCGGTGTAGGAAATAAGACGGCTCAGAAACTGATCCTGGAGCTGAAGGACAAGTTTGACCTTCAGGATGCCTTTGAGAAACAGTTTCAGAACGCGGTGGACAGGAAACAGAATTCTTCTCAGGGAGCTGCGGCGGAAGCTGTGGAGGCTCTCACCGCTCTGGGATATTCTGCCTCCGATGCGCTGCGGGCGGTAAAAAAAGCCGGGATTACAGAGGACATGGATACAGAGATGATTTTGAAACTGGCGCTTAAGCAGATGGCGTTTTTATAAGGAGAAGCCATGGCAAAGAGAATGATTACGACAGATGCCACAGAGGAGGATATCCGGATTGAACCGGGGCTTCGGCCTCAGCTCTTCTCTGAGTATATCGGGCAGGAAAAAACAAAAAATACTTTAAAGATTTTTATCGAGGCTGCCAGACAGAGAAAGGATTCTCTGGACCACGTACTGTTTTACGGACCTCCGGGGCTTGGAAAGACCACGCTGGCTTGTATTATAGCAAATGAAATGGGTGTGAACATAAAGATTACCTCGGGGCCGGCCATTGAAAAGCCGGGAGAGATGGCGGCGGTTCTCAATAATCTCCAGGAGGGGGATATCCTCTTTGTAGATGAGATTCACCGGCTGAACCGGCAGGTGGAGGAGGTGCTCTACCCTGCTATGGAGGACTTTGCCATAGATATTATGATCGGAAAAGGGGCCTCCGCCCGGTCCATCCGTCTGGATCTACCAAAATTCACTCTGATTGGCGCTACCACGAGGGCGGGGCTTCTTACGGCCCCCCTCCGTGATCGCTTCGGGGTGGTCTCTCATTTGGAATTTTATTCCGAGAGAGAGCTTCAGACCATTCTTATACGTTCCGCTAAGGTCCTGGGAGTGGAGATTGAACAGAGAGGTGCCTTGGAGATTGCCAGAAGATCCAGAGGAACCCCCCGCCTGGCGAACCGCATGCTGAAGAGAGTCCGGGATTATGCCCAGGTCCGCTATGAGGGAAAGATCACCGCTCAGATTGCGGCTGAAGCTCTGGATCTGCTGGAGGTAGACCGGTACGGCCTGGATGCCGTGGACCGGGTGCTGCTGCTGACTGTCATTGATAAATTTTCCGGGGGGCCTGTGGGCCTGGATACCCTGGCGGCGGCCATCGGGGAAGATGCCGGAACCATTGAGGACGTATACGAGCCCTTCCTGATTAAAAACGGGTTTTTGAACCGCACCCCAAAGGGGCGGGTGGCTACGGAGCTGGCGTATGAACATCTGGGAAGAAGGAAATAACGGTTGTATTTCCAATAAATTTGTTTATAATAGAAACAAGGGCTAAAGGAAAAAGGGAAAGGAAGGGCATTTTATGTCGTCCAAAAATAAAACACAGGTGATCATTGCCGGAAAAATCTATACCCTGAGCGGTTATGAGAGCGAAGATTATCTTCAGAAGGTAGCTACATATCTGAATGGTAAGATGGATGAGTTCAGGAGTCTGGAGGGATATCACAGGCTTTCACCCGAGATGAAAGGGATCCTGCTGGATCTGAATATAGCGGATGATTATTTTAAAGTAAAGAAGAAAGTAGAAGAGCTGGAAGAAGAGCTGGTACAGAAGGACAGGGAGATGTATGATCTGAAGCATGAGCTGATTACCTCACAGATCCAGTTTGAGAACGCGGAGAAAGAGATGCAGCTTATAAAAGATCAGGAGGCAGAGCTTCAGAAGGAGAATATCCGTCTGGAGACGCAGTTAAAAAGCCACAGCAAGCGGTAAGGGCTGACTGCAAATATTTACGTATGCTTTTTAAAAGTATATGGAGATATCTGCAGTTTTTTTATCAGATAGAAAAGCGGAGAATCCACCGCAGAATTAATTAGAGAGGGAGGAAGGAATATGGCAGAGTTGCTGGCTCCGGCCGGGTCTTATGAGAGTCTGACGGCCGCGGTAAACGCAGGGGCGGATGCTGTCTATATGGGCGGTCTTCTTTTCAGCGCCCGGGCTTACGCGAAGAATCCGGATCAGGATCTGCTGATTCAGGGAATTGATTACTGCCATCTTCACGGGAGAAAGTTTTATCTTACAGTGAATACGCTGCTGAAAGAGAATGAGATCCAGGATGGGCTGTATGAGTTCCTGGCTCCTTTTTATGAGGCGGGGCTGGACGGTGTAATCGTCCAGGATCCGGGAGTGCTGCGGGCTGTAAGAGAATGGTTTCCGCAGCTTCCTCTTCATGCCAGCACGCAGATGTCTGTTACATCTGCACAGGGGGCGGCGTTCTTGAAGGAGCAGGGCGTGTCGAGAATCGTGCCGGCCCGGGAGCTGTCCCTGGAGGAAGTTGGGCAGATCATCCGGGAGACTGGTCTGGAGGTGGAGACCTTTGTACACGGAGCGATGTGCTTTGCCTATTCCGGTCGGTGTCTCTTCAGCAGTCTTCTGGGGGGACGCAGCGGAAACCGGGGGCGGTGCGCCCAGCCCTGCCGGCTGCCGTATGTCCTGTGCGGCAATTCTGTTTCAGGAAGCCGGGGCTATCTTTTGTCTATGAAGGATATGTGTACGCTGGAACTTCTGCCGGAGCTGGCGGAAGCAGGGATCGCTTCATTTAAGATCGAGGGAAGAATGAAAGGGCCGGAGTACACGGCAGGAGTGGTAAGTATATACCGGAAGTATCTGGATCTCTGGGAGAAAAAGAGAGAAAGGTACCGCGTCAGCAGAGAGGATCAGAGAACTCTTCTGGACCTTTATAACAGGGGCGGATTTTCCGAAGGCTACTATAAAATTAAAAACGGTCCTTCCATGATCGCTGCGGAGCGTCCCAATCACTGGGGAACCAGGGCGGCTTCGGTTCAGAAGGCCTGCGGCAGAGGCAAATGCGAGGCGAAAGCCCTGGAACCGCTTTTCGCAGGGGATGTACTTGAGCTCAGAGGAGAGGACGGAGACAGAACCCGGGAGTTTACTTTGGGAAAAGACATAAAGTCGGGAGAAACTTTTTTGGCACCGTTTTCGGCGGGAAACGGGCGGAAAGCATTTCTGTACCGGACAAAATGCCTGGCTCTTAAGGAAGAAATTGCGAAAAAATACTGCGGCGGTGAAATAAAAGAAAAAATTAAGGGTGAGTTAAGAATTTTGCCGCACTCGCCTGCTATACTGAAATTAAGCTGCGGATCATGGCAGACAGAGACGGAAGGGGCGTGTCCTGAACAGGCCCAGAGTACCCCTCTTGGCCTTGAAGGAGTGAGACGTCAGTTCTCAAGGACCGGAAATACGCCTTTTGTTTTTGAAGAGCTTGATATAGATCTGGGAGAAAATCTTTTTATGCCCGTTCAGGCTCAGAATGATCTGCGCCGTCGGGCGCTTAAGACTCTGGAGAAGGAGATTCTTTCAGCCGGAAGAAGAGAGAGCAGCCCGAAGAGGGAATTTCTCCGGATGAAAACGAGGATGCGCCAGGAAAAGCCAGGCCTGAATATATCTGTAAGCAGCAGGGAACAGCTGGAGGCAGTCTTTTCCTGTATGGACGCAGGGGCCACACAGATCTTGGATCTGTATCTGGATGTCTCCCTTCTGGTCTGCGAAGCCGGAGACGTGGAAGACTGGCCCTGGCTGAGAGAAACCATTAAAAAAATTCAGAAAAGAGGAGCAGGATGCTTCCTGGCCTTTCCTCCTGTTTTCAGAAAGAAGGCGGCAGATCTCTTTGAAAGGGCCGTTTCAGAGGGAATTCTGGATCAGTCTGATGGATGTCTGGTCTTCAGCATGGATGAGCTTGGCTTTCTTAAAAAGATACAGTATAAAAAGCCGGTTGTTTCAGACGGAGGCTTGTACGCCTTTAATTCTGCGGCCATGGCCTTCTATAAGGAAAACGGGGTCTCCAGAATCACTCTTTCTCCGGAACTGAACGCGAGAGAATTAGAGGAGATCGCGGGGCCCGGGTGTGAGCTTGTGATCTACGGCTGCCAGCCCCTGATGGTCACCGCTCAGTGCCTCAGGAGGAATCAGCAGAAATGTTCGGGAAAAACAGGAATTTTAACACTGAAGGACAGAAAGAATGTTACCTTTCCCGTCTTGAACCGATGCGGGGAATGTACAAACGTGATTTATAACAGCGTCCCTCTCCAGTTAGGAGGATGCGGCAGTGAGCTGCATCGTCTGGCGGGTGTCCGATTCCGGCTGGAATTTACTGTGGAGGGAAAAGAAGAGACGTGCAGGATTTTGAAAGAGTACGGGATGAACATCCTTGGACAGCAGGAGACGAAAGGGAAAGAAGTGCGTGCCGGTACAAGAGGACACTTCAAAAGGGGAGTGGAGTAGAAAGCGATGACGAATTTAATTATACAGGTTTCCAAATATCTGATTATCATTCTGATGGCATTGTATACTTTTCAGTGCTTTACCGTTTTCAGGAAACGTTCGGATGAGGACAGGGACTTTCTTTTTCTGCGGCAGAATGTATTGATGTTTTTCCTGCATTTTGTGGCGTTTACAGTTTTATATCTGGAAATCGGGGAAGTGACGGTGCTGCTTTTTTATGCTGCCCAGGCTGTGTATCTGGCAGCGGTGCTGCTGCTGTTTACGAAAATCTATCCGAAAGCGTCCAGGCTGCTGGTCAATAATATGTGTATGCTCATCACGGTGGGCTTTATTATGATCACGAGGCTTTCCTACGATCAGTCTATCAAACAGTTCCAGATCATTGTGGTTTCCACAGTGGTTGCCCTGATCATACCGGTGCTGATCCGCAAACTTCGTTTTATTACGAAGATGTACTGGTTCTATACGCTGGTGGGAATCGGACTTCTTGCCCTGGTGGCAATAGCCGCCCAGTCTACTAACGGAGCAAAGCTTTCCTTCAGCTTCGGAGGGATTTCGGTGCAGCCGTCGGAATTTGTCAAAATCATTTATGTGTTTGCCATTGCGGGGCTTCTGAAAAACGCAAGGGATTTCAGACGCGTGGCCATTGCTACAGGACTTGCCGCGCTTCATGTGCTGATTCTCGTTGTGTCCAGAGACCTTGGAAGCGCCGTTATCTTTTTCGTTACGTACTTGGTAGTCTTGTTTGTGGCTACCAAAAATCCCTTCTATGTATTGGCGGGGCTGCTGGCAGGCTCAGGAGCAGCCGTGGGGGCTTATTTCCTTTTCTCCCACATACGGGTCCGGGTTCAGGCATGGAGGGATCCCTTCGCGGATTATCAGGTGGGAGGCTACCAGATCAGCCAGTCCCTGTTTTCCATCGCGGCGGGGAGCTGGTTCGGTACGGGACTGTACCAGGGGTCCCCTGAGGCAATTCCATATGTGGAGCAGGATTTCATGTTCTCAGCCATTGCTGAGGAGCTGGGCAGTATTTTCGGCATCTGCCTGATTCTGGTGTGCATGAGCTGCTTCATTATGTTTGTGAATATTGCCATGCAGCTGACGAACCGTTTTTACCGTCTGGTGGCGGTGGGTCTGGGCGCTACGTACGCGACGCAGGTTTTTCTTACTATAGGAGGCGGAATCAAGCTGATTCCCATGACGGGTGTGACTCTGCCATTGGTGAGTTACGGAGGCAGCTCCGCCCTCAGTACACTGATTATGTTTTCCATTGTCCAGGGACTGTACATGCTGCAAAGAGATGAGGAAAAGAAGAATGAAAGAAAGATTTTTTACCAGGAAAACAGGCCGTACCAGGAACCATACCGGGGAGGAGCCGCCTACCCGACGTACGGATCCCAGGGAGGATACGCTCCGGACGGATGGTCTGGAGGAGATCGACCTTATGGACGAGACGGATACGGATATGGACCGGATGAATACGGACGGGACGGATATGGATACGAACCGGATGAATACGGATCGGATGGATATGGAGAGGACGGATACGGATATGAGCCGGAGGAATACGGATACGGGCCAGACCAGTACGGATCGGACGAATACCAGGAGACGCCTTATGAAGAGAGGCCAGACCGGAGATACTGGTAAAGGCATAAGGGTGCGGGAGGTCCGTCTTGAAAATGATACTCCGGATTCCGCGGAGGGAGGAACCCGCAATACGGAGCTTGGAATCGTTACCTACACTTTTTTCTTTCTGTTTCTTCTGATGATCGGATATCTCGTATATCTGAACGTCTGGAGAGCCGATGATCTGAATTCTAACGCATATAATACAAAACAGGATATCAATGAGGACCGGTACATCCGGGGCTCTATTGTCTCAGCGGACGGACAGGTGCTGGCCGAGACCCAGGTAGGGGAGGACGGGACAGAGACAAGGGTTTATCCTTATGCCAACGTTTTTTCCCATGTGGTGGGTTATTCCAGCAATGGAAAGTCCGGTCTGGAGGCCCTGTGCAACAATGATCTTCTGTCATCGAATGCTTCGATCCTTACGCAGATCCGGGATGAGAATGAAGAGCAGAAGTCCCAGGGGGATTCTGTAGTGGTGACCTTAAACGCCAGCCTTCAGGTGGCAGCTTACCAGGCTCTTGGAAATTACAATGGCGCGGTGGTTGCCATAGAGCCGGACACAGGGAAAATCCTGGCTATGGTTTCCAAGCCGGATTTTGATCCTAATAATATTGAAGAGCTGTGGGACAGTCTGATTTCAGACAGCTCCAGCAGCGTTCTGCTGAACCGTGCCACTCAGGGCCTGTATCCTCCGGGATCAACCTTCAAGATTCTGACCACCCTGTCTTATATCAGACAGGAGCCTTTGGGCTACAGGAATTTTTCCTTTGACTGCACCTCTGAAATTACGGTGGACGACGTGACCATTCACTGCTACAATAACGCGGTTCACGGGCAGGAGGATTTAAAGAGCGCTTTTGCTCATTCCTGCAATACAGCCTTTGCCCAGATCGGGCTGGATCTGGATGCGGGTGATTTTGCTGATCTTTGCGAGGAATTTTTGTTTAATGATTCTCTTCCCACAGAACTGCAGCACAGTACGTCCCAGTTCTCTCTGAACGATGAGTCCTCCTATGGAGAGCAGATGACCACAGCCATCGGCCAGGGAGATACACTGGTAACGCCTCTGCACATGGCTCTTCTGACCTCTACCGTGGCCAACGGGGGAATCATGATGCGGCCTTATCTGGTGGATCACGTAGAGGCATATGACGGGAATCTGGTGTCTGAGAACAGTCCTTCCAGATATCAGCGTCTTATGACAACTGAGGAAGCTCAGATTCTCACGGAGTACATGCAGGAAACCGTAAACAGCGGTACGGCCACGGCTCTTGGCGGCTACGGCTACAGTGTCGCAGGAAAGACCGGATCTGCGGAATACGTTTCTGACGGATATGAGGGAACCCACTCCTGGTTCGTAGGATTTTCCAATGTGGAGGATCCGGATCTGGTGGTGGCGGTAATCGCTGAGGACGGCGGTACTGGCAGCGAGACAGCAGTGCCCATCGCGGCTCAGGTTTTCCAGGCTTACTATAATTCCTGACCACTCATTCTGCGCGGCGGCCCATGGAGGATTCTACCAGAAGCTTCCTCCATGGATTTTGGTTGCGCGTTTTCTAAAAAAGAGTTATACTGATTTTAGTGTAAGAAAATTTTTGCCGGAGGGTCTGGGGAGATCCGGGGTAAAAATCACAACGCGCAACAGGAGGAATTGCAATGATTGAAGCAACAAGCTGTGGCGGTGTGGTAATTTTCCGTGGAAAAATACTGGTTCTGTACAAAAGCTATCGGAATAAGTATGAGGGCTGGGTTCTGCCGAAGGGTACGGTGGAAGCTGGCGAAGATTTTAAGGAGACTGCTGCGAGAGAGGTTTTGGAAGAAACAGGCGTCAGGGCTTCCATCATAAAATACATAGGGAAAAGCCAGTACACGTTTAATGTACCGGAAGATACAGTGTCAAAGGATGTCCACTGGTATTTGATGATGGCAGACAGTTATTACAGCAAACCACAGC
>DVGK01000120.1 GCA_018712785.1 Candidatus Choladousia intestinavium
TAAGAAATAAAAAAAGAATTATATTATGCAAAGGAGGAAAGAAGATGAACGTAGGGTGCGTGAAAGAGATTAAAAAATATGAGTACCGGGTAGGGCTTACGCCGGATAATGTAAAGAGCTACCGGGCAGCCGGACACACGGTATTCATTGAGAGAGGCGCTGGAGAGGGATCAGGGTTTTCCACAGAGGAATATGAACAGGCCGGAGCTGTGATTCTGGATTCGGCAAAAGAGGTTTGGGAAAAGAGCGAGATGATGGTAAAAGTAAAGGAGCCTCTTCCGGAAGAATATCCTTACTTTCACAAAGATCTGATTCTCTATACTTATCTTCATCTAGCTGCGGACAGACCCCAGATGGAGGCGCTGATGAAAGCGGAGGTAAAAGGAGTTGCCTATGAAACTCTTATGGAGAAGGACGGAAGCCTGCCGCTGCTGGCGCCCATGAGCCAGATCGCCGGGCGGCTCAGCATCCAGGAGGGAGCCAAGTATCTGGAGAAAACCTTTGGCGGCTATGGCGTTCTTCTGGCAGGAGTGCCGGGGACGCCGAAGGCGAAAGTGGTAATTCTGGGAGGCGGAAATGTAGGGACTAACGCCTGCAAAATAGCGGTCGGTATGGGAGCGGATGTGACTGTGATTGATATGAACCTGCACAGGCTTGCGTATCTGGACGATCTGTTCGGCGGACGGATTCAGACCTTGTACAGTACTGACGCAGTCATTGAAAAAGCTGTGGCAGACGCGGATCTGGTGATCGGAAGCGTACTGATTCCTGGAAAAGCAGCGCCGAAGCTGATGAAGAAAGCTTATCTGAAAAATATGAAGAAGGGAAGCGTGATTGTAGACGTGGCAGTGGATCAGGGCGGCTGCTGCGAAACCACAAAGGTTACTTATCACGATGATCCGATCTACACAGTGGACGGCGTCATTCATTACTGTGTGGGAAATATGCCGGGAGCAGTACCCAGAACGGCTACCATCGCTTTGACGAACGCTACTTTGAAATACGGACTGGAAATCGCCGGGAAAGGGTTGGAAAAGGCCTGCCAGGAGAATCCTGTAATCTACTCCGCAGTGAACACATATCAGGGATTCTGTACTTGTAAAAATGTGGCTGACAGCTTTGGAATTGAGGGGAAAGAGATCCGGGAGATGATTTAGAACATAAGGAAAAAACATAACATTCCAAGGGGCCGCTGACAGAAAAAGGGCTGCCGTACAACTAGTGCGGCAGCCCTCTTTTTCTATGCGCCGGTTTGACGCTTCCCTCCATAAGCAGTGTCCGTCCGGAATTTTGGCCTCACCGGCTCCTACCGCATATTTATCATGCTGAAGAAAATTAGTTTTTTTACCAGAATTAACTTAAAAATAACACGAAAATTATCAAATATGGGTAATAAAAGATCAGTTTCGGAAATAGGCTAAAGGAAAAATCTGTGAGATAATAAAAATATATAAAAAAGGCTGTTAAAATCGTGAAATTAACTGCAATTTTAACAAAGCAAAGAAAAAATATGTATTAACACAGAATTTTACAGAAGGAGGTACCATGGAACAGACGGCGAACAGGGTTAAAGAATTAATGACTTTATATGAGGGAGAGTTTATAGAAACTTTCCGGCACTTGCATCAGTATCCAGAGATGAGCTTCAAAGAGTATGAGACGACCGCTTATATTAAAGAGAAGCTTACGGGATGGGGAATTGAGATTCTGGATATCGGGCTGGAAACGGGAGTAGTCGGCTATCTGAAAGGCGGAAAAGAGGGGCCCTGCATCGCCCTCAGAGCGGATATAGACGGACTGCCGGTGAAAGAGGAATCTTCCTATGCGTTTCCTTCAAAGAATGAAGGTAAGATGCATGCCTGCGGACACGATACGCACATGGCGTCACTTCTGGGAGCGGCGCATATTCTGGCGGATATGAGGGAGCAGATACAGGGAAGCGTAAAATTTTTGTTTCAGCCGGCAGAGGAGATTAATCTTGGAGCCAAGAAGATGATGTCTCTCCACTGCCTGGAGAGTCCGAAGGTTTCTGCTGTATTTGGAATGCATAATTCACCGGAAATACCTATCGGTACTGTAGCCGTAAAGAAAGGCCCTCTGATGGCTGCGGTGGACCGTATTATTTTTACAATTAAAGGAAAAGGAGGACATGGCGGCATTCCTCAGAGAAATGTAGATCCTATTGTGGCAGCAGCGGCTGTGATTCAGGCAGCCCAGACCATTGTCAGCCGGAATGTCAGTCCATTGGATTCGGCTGTGGTTTCCATCTGCAATGTAAAAGCCGGAGAGGGAACAACGAATAATGTTACACCAGATTTGGTAAAAATGTACGGAACTGTTCGAACTTACAAAGAGGATGTGCAGAAGATGATTGCTTCCCGCCTGGAGAAAATTACAGAGAGTATTTCAGAGGCATATGGGTGTGAGGGAAAACTGGAATACCTTTATGAGCTGGCTGTGACGGACAACAATCCGCTGCTGTATGATGCCGGTTATGAGGCCGTAACCTCCATTGGAGCTGTACCGGTGGATCCTATACCATCCACGGGCGGAGAAGATTTTTCAGAGTATCTGAAAGGTGACGCACCGGGATTCTTCTATTGGCTGGGTGTCCGCAATGAGGAGGAAGATTGTAAGTATTCCTGGCACAGCCCTAAATTTAAAGCAGATGAACATTGTATTGCCATAGGGGCAGGCACTTATGCCATGTCTGTATTTACGGGTATCGAAGCTGTGAAAGGAAATAATAATTAGGAAAGGGGAAAGCCGTATATGGAAAAAGTAAAAGTAATTCTGAAAAACTGGCCTCTGCATCTGACAATTCTTGCGGTAGCAATTGTCTGTGAGGCGATCAATACAATATCCATTCCAACTCCGTTAGGAAATATCATGTTTCTTCCGATGCTGTTTGCTATGGTAATTGCTCTGATTCTGTTTCTGGCAAAACCCATAAAGTGGGTTAAAGACGAACAGTCGGGATTGTCCAGTGACTTTGTTGTGATCGGAATTTCACTGTTCCTCGGCAAGGTTGCGGTAACCAGCGGCACGGAACTGCAGGAGCTGCTGGAAGCAGGACCAGCCCTGATCCTTCAGGAGTTTGGAAATCTTGGAACAATCCTGTTGGCACTGCCCTTTGCCCTGCTGCTTGGCTTCAGCCGGGAGGCGGTCGGTATGACGCATTCCATTGCCAGAGAACCCAATGTGGGATATGTGGCGAATAAATACGGCGCGAATTCGCCGGAATTCAGGGGTGTTATGATGGTATACATAGCCGGAACGCTGATCGGAACCATTTTTCTCGGGATTCTGGCAAGCGTAATGGGCGCTATGGGACTGATTCATCCATATGCCCTGGCCATGGCTTGCGGAGTGGGAAGCGGAAGTATGATGGCTGCCTCTTCTGCTTCGCTGACTGCTATGTTTCCGGAGATTGCGGATCAGATTACGGCCTATGCCGGTATGAGTAATGTTCTGTCGAATGCGGATGGGATTCTTATGACAGTGCTGCTTGGAATGCCTCTGTGCAATTTCCTCTATAAAAAGCTGTGGCCGGTGATTGGCATTGGCAGAAAGAAGAACGCGAAGGGAGGAAAAGCAGCATGAAAACAAAAGCGATTACATTGGAAAAAATCACACAATACGTTTTGATCTTTATTATTTCCGCAATTATGACAATGATCGGCAACTGTATTAATACGGTTACAGACGGAAATCCGGATACGTATGTATCAATTCTGGAAGGAATCCCCGGACTTCTGATTCTGATTGCCATTGCGTTTGCGGGAAATCTTCTGGGATGGCTTGTTCCCAAAATTCCCGCTGTACTCTGGATTACCATTATCGGGATTCTTCTGGGAATGCCTTATAACACGGTGACGGCTCCTTTTGTAAGCGAGCAGGTCGGAAAATTAGGGCTGCTTCCTCTGGTAACTCCTATTCTGGCTTATGCGGGCGTCTCTATCGGAAAAGACTGGGTTGAATTTAAGAGGATCGGCTGGAGAGGAATTCTGGTAGCTCTTTTGGTTATGACGGGAACGTACCTTGGATCAGCCTTGATTGCTCAGGCAATTCTGATGGCTCAGGGGATTATCTGACAGATGAATATTAGATCTCAGAAAAGAATGGTATAATCGAAAAAGAGGTTTTCAGATGTATTCTGAAAGGGACAAAAGGTTTTTCTGAGAGATCGAATTCCTGGTTTTGGGATGTGAACTGCCGATTTTCCGAAAACCAGGAATTTCTTTGTAAAAGTATATGGGAGGTGCTTCCTTTTGATTAAAGCTCTGATTTGTGACGACGAATTGGCTACCAGAACGATTATCAGTTATTTTCTGGAGAAAGAGAAAATGCCGATCGAATTGGTGGGATACGCGAAAAACGGGGAAGAGGCAATACGACTGATTGAAGAATTTCAGCCCCAGCTGATTTTCCTGGATCTGCAGATGCCGAAGCTTACCGGGTTTCAGGTGATTGAACAGATGGTTCAGGAGAAAAGGGCAAAGGTGATTATTGTAACCGCTTTTGCTTCCTTCCAGAATGCGCGGCAGGCCCTTCAGTTCGGCGTATGTGATATTCTGCCCAAGCCCATTGAACTGGAACAGCTCCGAAAGGCCATAACCCGGGCGGTGGGATGGAATTTTACCACAAATGAAACGATGAATCAGATGCTGGAGTATATTCATACGCACTATAAGGAAAATTTTGAACTGGAAACCCTGACGAAGCTGACCTACTGTACAGAGAACCATCTTTCACGGCTGTTTAAGAAACATATGGGTCTGAGTATTAAAGCGTATGTTCATCAGCTTAGGATTCAGGAGGCGTGCAGACTGTTTGACAGCCAGCGCTGTGATATCCGGGAAACAGCATTTCAGGTCGGTTACAGCAGCATGAACAATTTTTATAAATATTTCAAGCGCTATACAGGGAAGACGCCGGCCCAGTATCTGAAGGCCGGAAAGAAAATGTAGATTAAGAGTAAGCGACTCCTGATTTTTCTTGTTTCAATGCCGGGGCTATTATATAATGTTCTAAGAATCAGTTCCTGAATTGTGCTGAAATATTTTTCAAAGGAATGAGTCCCGTATGCAGAGAGAAAAAAAGAGATTACTGAAAAGCAAAAAAATTTCATCCCTGTCCGGCTGGTTTATGGTCGTTCTTTTAATTGCCTTTCTGTTCTATACCATATACAGCGTTACAAGGCTGATGGCATGGCTGGAGGATATCCGGCAGCACCCCATTCAGGTGCTGTCGGCGGGGGCAGAACTGCAGAATGACATTGATAATGTCAGATTGAGTTTTGAACAGCTGAAGAATATTAACACGCCGGAGGTTGTGGAGGATGTGCGGGGGCAGATACAGGTCTTTTACGAGGATGCCCGGGAACAGCTGGACATTATAGAGGAGTGCTATCTGGGAGATCCGCAGGAGATCCACAGACTGCGGGAGCTGATGGGGCAAATACAGGAAGATCAGGATGCCTTTCTGAATTATGCGGCCGCCGCGAATCGGAGTGAGGAAGAGATTATCGCGTACAGCACAGAGTATCTGGAAGAGAACGATGATGAATTCGATAATCAGCTGGACGGAGTAATGACGTATGCACGGGGACGGCTGAGCTATTTTTATCAGGAGGCTGGCAACAGCAGCTTCTATTCGATTCTGATTTCCTGTCTGGTATTTGCAGCTGTTCTGGGAGTATTTTTTCTGTACCGATATCTTTTAAAGCAGTATACTCTTCAGCTGCAGAAACAGAATCAGCTTTTTGAACTTTTGTCAAAAAATGTAGATAATCTATTTATGATCAATGAACTGAAATATCCGGAAAAGAATTTTATTTCGGAGAACGCAGAGCGGATACTGGGATTCGCGCCGGATCCGCGGAATATTTCACCGGAGTTTCTTTTTGAGTATATGCCTTCTGAGGATCAGGAAAAGATCCGGGAGCTGTTTCAGACACAAGGAGAAACATGTTGGAATGCTACCTTCCATTACCAGCATCCATCCCAGCCGGAAGAAAAGATCTTTTTTCTGCAGACGTACCGAGTTTTTTCGGAAGATCAGGAACAATTTATCACAGTCTTGACCGATGAGACAAAACTCCTTAATATCCAAAAAGAGCTGGAGACTGCCATTGTAAGAGCGGAACAGGCGAATCTGGCTAAAAGCGAGTTTCTTTCCAGAATGTCTCATGAGATTCGGACGCCTATGAATGGTATTATGGGAATGATTATGATTGCCCAGCAGAACCTTTCCAATCCGGAGAAGCTATCCCATTGTTTGAGAAAAATCAATCTTTCTTCCAGACATCTGCTGGCGCTGATTAACGATGTGCTGGATATGTCTAAGATTGAAAGCGGAAAAGTTGAGATTAAGCGGCAGAACTTTGACTTCCGGGTATTTATGGAAGGGCTGAATAATGTGGCCTTTGGGCAGGCCCAGGGAAAAGGAATTGAATTTGAGACAGTTTTTGTAGGTGATATTGAAGAAAAACTTCAGGGAGACTCTCTGAGGCTGAATCAAATTCTTATGAACCTTCTTTCTAATGCTTTAAAATTTACTCCCAGAGGAGGCAAAGTACTGCTGCGGGTTACAAGCCTGAACCGTACGAAGGAGGAATGCTGGCTTAAATTTGAAGTGGAAGATACGGGATGCGGAATTGCTGAGGAAAATTTTGAAAAAATTTTTCAGGCCTTCGAACAGGAGAATGCCAATGTCAGCCACGTTTATGGAGGAACCGGACTGGGGCTTTCCATTTCCAAGCGGTTTACAGAATTGATGGGAGGCAAGATTGCGGTTGACAGCCGGCTGGGAGAGGGGACTGTCTTTACCGTTACGCTTCCTTTCGGCAGGGTAGAGGAAAAAACAGAGAAAATAAGAGACTATTCTGGACTTCATGTGCTGGTGGCAGATGATGACCCGGATTCTCTGGCCCATACAAAGCTGGTACTGGAAAAGCTCCGGGTTCACGTGGAAGTGACAGATAACGGATTTGAAGCGGCTGCTAAGGCTGAGCAGGCAGAAACAGCAGGAGATCCTTTTGATCTCTGCCTGATTGACTGGAAAATGCCGTACATTGACGGTTTGGAAACTTTGCGCAGGATCCGTCTGGCCGCGGTGACACGTATGCCTGTGGCAGTCTTGATGACAGCATATGATACGGGGGAGATTAAAGAAGAGAGCCGGAAAGCCGGCGTAGCGGAAGTTATTACGAAGCCTCTGTTTGAATCCGTTCTTACAGACCTTCTGGAACGGTGTTTTGGAACAGAAGAGAAGGAAGGGGAAAAAGAGGATCCGCTTGCGTATGATTTCAGAGGCAGGAGATTCCTTCTGGTAGAAGACAATGAGCTTAATCTGGAGATTGCCGCGGAGCTTCTGGCGGCTACAGGAGCTGTGATTGAGACAGCCTGCAATGGAAAAGAAGGAGCGGAACGGTTTGCTGCTTCTACACCGGGATATTATGACCTGATTCTTATGGATGTACAGATGCCGGTGATGGACGGATATGAGGCAACCAGGATGATCCGCCGCATGGAGAGACAGGATGCATCAAGAATTCCCATCCTTGCAATGACGGCCAATGCTTTTTCGGAAGATGTGGCCAGAAGTCTCTCCTGCGGAATGAACGGACATATCAGCAAGCCTATTGATTTAAAAGATACCATTGAAAAAATCGCGAAAGCCCTTCAGCTTTGGAATCAAGGATAAGGGACTAAGGCCTGGGAGAATCTGTCAGGCCGCAGTGGGGAGGCTGTACAGAACCCCGGCGTAGCAGGGTAATATCCATGATAAGCCGCCTGGGTTCTGTTTTTTTCCCTTGAAGCAGCTGCAGAAGGATCCGCGCTCCCTCTCGGCCCATTTCTATGGAAGGACGAGAGATGACAGTGATGCCGGGGGCAGTATAACGGGCGGCAGGATGGTCATCGAAACCTGCCAGGGAAATATCCTTTCCGGCAGTAAGATGATGACGCAGCAGTACCTCCATACATCCGATGCAGGTAAGATTATTGACAGCAATCACGCCGGTAGGGCGCAGCGAGACAGGAAGTGAAAGAAGCTCTTCCATACCCCGGACACCGGTTTCCTGAAAGTGAACACCCGGTTTTATTAGGCTTTCGTCAACGGGAATTTCATAATCTTTCATTGCTCTTCGAAAGCCATCCAGACGCTGGCCGCCCAGGCTCACTCCCTGGATCCCGCCTACAAAGGCAATCCGTCTGTGTCCTTTTCTGATCATTTCTTCTGTAAGGAGATACGTTCCCCAGGCATTGTTGATCTCGACCGTATAGTAGTCGTTTTCCGGACGCCAGCAGTCAATCAGTACCGCTGGTTTTCCCCAGCTGTTGTAATTAAAAATGTCAGAGGGAGAGGGGACGGCCAGAATCCCGTCCACCATGCGGAAGAATCTTTGGCGGAGCGCCTCATAATCAGCATCTTTGAAATCCGCAGAAGAGGAAACTAGTATTGTATAGCCATGTTCTTTTAAATAAGTTTCTGCCCCCTGAATCACGGCGCCGTTAAAATCATTGGTAAAATCCGGAACAATCATCATAATTGTCTTAGTCTGGCCTGTAACCATGGAGACTGCAAGCTGATTCTGCACATATCCAAGCTCATCCACGGCGGCCTGTACCTTCCGTCTTGTTTTGTCGCTGACCTTGTCCAGTCCGTTCAGCACCCGGGAGACCGTGGAAACAGCCACGCCGGCTCTTCTGGCTACGTCTTTAATTGTAATTTCTTTTTTCCTCAGCTTAAAATGATCTTCCAAAGAACCGCCTCCTTCAAAGCTGTTTGTTATTGGTCAGTTATTGACTAAAAAACAGTTTTATGATAAAATGAAAAAGAAAAAAATAAAAACGTTTTTATTTTATTATAACAGGGGAAGGAGATTTTTTCAATGGCAAAACCAAAGATACTTGTAGTAGGCAGCTTTGTAATGGATCAGATTGCTACCACTGAAGTTTTCCCGAGAGAGGGGCAGACGGTTCTGGGGGGAACCTTCTCTAAGGCGCCGGGAGGAAAAGGCGCCAATCAGGCGGTGCAGATGGCACGGCTGGGCGCAGACGTGACTATGGTGGGAAAGCTTGGCCATGACAGTAATGGAGAAGAGATGATCCGTACCTGCAAGGAAGCAGGGATTTGTACAGATTACGTTTTGTATGACGACAAGCTTCCATCCGGATGCAGTGTGATTATTCTGGAGGAAGCTCCGGGGAAGCAGACAGTGAATCGTATTATTGTGCTTTCCGGCTCTAACATGAGTATTACGCCTGAGGATGTGGCCTTTCTGAAGGAGCAGATTGCCCAGTATGACCTGGTCGTCCTTCAGCTGGAGATTCCTATGGAGATCAATGAGCTGGTAGCTCAGTACGCTTATGATAAAGGAGTACCGGTCATGCTGAATTCCGCGCCCAGCGCGCCTCTTTCAGACCAGCTGCTCTCTCATTTAACATACATTTCTCCCAACGAGCATGAAGCGTATGATATGGTAGGAATTAAGATCTCTCATTCGGGAAAAGAAGTAAATATGGATGAGGCCAAGGCCGCTACCGCCGCCCTCAAGGCCAAGGGAGTAAAGAATGTGCTGATTACGCTGGGGGAGGCCGGCGCTGTTTTAGATACAGAGAAGGATGGCTTCTATTACAGCCCTTGTGTGGAAGGGATTATGGCAGTAGACCCCACGGCGGCAGGAGACTCTTTCGTGGGAGCGCTTTCAGTAGGTCTCTGCTGCGGCTGGGGATATGAAGAGACTCTTCGTTTCGCCAATCATACAGCGGGACTGACCGTATCTTCTATGGGCGCCATGCCTTCTCTTCCCACTCTGGAGAAGGTTGAGGCATTTATGAAGGAGAAAGCGGGAGAAGCGCCGGATACTTCTATGCTGAAGTAAAATTAAACATAAAATAAGGAGGCAGGAGATATGCTTACATCAAAACTGATTCACCCGGAAATCATGTCGGCGCTGGCTTACTGCGGCCACGGCAGCAAGGTTCTGATTGCGGACGGGAACTATCCTTTGGCAGAGAAGACCGGAAACGCGAAGAAGGTTTACCTTGGACTGACTCCCGGAATGCCTACGGTAACAGAGGTTCTGAAGGCCATCCACTCAGCGGTGGAAATCGAAAAGGCAGAGGTAATGGTACCGGGGGACGGCTCTACTCCCGAAATATTTGCGGAATTTAAGGAAGAGCTGGGGCTGGAGCTTTCCGGTGTGGGAAGATTTGAATTCTATGATCTGGCAAGCGAACCGGATGTGGTTCTGGCAATTTCTACAGGCGAGAAGAGAGTCTTTTCCAATATCCTTCTGACAATCGGCTGCGCCTAAACAACAGAAAACCCGCTTCGCGAACTTTTTATTGTCATGAGTATTAAGATCGCTCGGACTTCAGAGTCTGAGCGATCTTTTTTAAAGAGCCCCTTGAATCAGCGAAAGCTGCTCCAGGTAAGAGTATTTCCGTCAGAAGAGAATACGATGGTGCCAAGCCGGCTGGTCTGCAGAACTTCCGCGCCGTAGGCTTTCAGACGCTGCAGCGTTTCAGAATGGGGATGACCGTATTCATTGTCTTTTCCGGCACTGATGATTCCGTAGGCAGGCTGTACCACAGAAAGAAAAAGTTCAGTAGTGGCGGTAGAGGAACCGTGATGCCCGGCACAGAGAACATCACTGGATAAATCCATGCCGGAAAAACACATATCTTCCTCACTTTCGGCCTCGGCGTCTCCGGTAAGGAGAAAGCTGGTATCGCCGCAGACAAGCCTGAGAACAATGGAGTTATTATTAGAATCCTCATATTCCTTTTCAGGTGCCAGCACCGTGAAAAACCCTTTCCCCAGAGGAAAGCAGTCGCCGGGCGAAGGATGGATCACTTCCTTTTCCTGGCTTTCCACAGCCTGACAGAAGGAATCGAAGGTATCTGATTCGTGGGTATAATCAGGCCCCATAATCGTCTCGGCCGGAAATACATGAAGAGCTCCGATCAGTCCGTTTATATGATCCGCGTCGTAATGGGAAGCAATTACATAGTCCAGAGATTCTACCTGCTGCTGCTTCAGATAAGCGACAACAAAGGAAGAAGTGTCACGGTCGCCTCCGTCATAAAGCAGGGTCTGCTCTCCGGAACGGACAAAAACGGACAGCCCCTGACCCACGTCCAGAAAATGCACCTCAAAGTCAGAAACATCGTAATTCTCCGAACCTTTCGAGAAAGGCTCCGATTTTGACGTTTCTCCGGTCAGTAAAAATTCCGCGTCAGAAATTCTGCTCTCTGCCCAGGAACGGAGGGCCTGAGTCTGATGCGGAAGAGCATAGTCCACGCAGCAGAAAATCAGATATAGAGGGAGCAGATACCAGAAGAATCTGCCAAAGAGATTTTTTAGAAAGCGGCGGGAACGGTGAGACGGTTTATTCTTTCTGTTTATCTGATTCTTACGCATCTGGTTTTCTCACGCCTCCTTTTTCGTCGGGCAGTGGAGGGCTGAAGGAAAATACACGGCCTTTGGAAGAGAGGATGCCCTGAGCTTTTAAACCGCGGATCTCGCGCATGAGACTGCTCCGATCCACACCCAGGTATTCGGCCAGCTCTGTCAGGGACATATCGATGGAAAAGGATGGCTGCCCTTTTTGTCCCTGCTGATACGTAAGATAATGAAGGAGGCGCTGACGTACGGTTTTTGCGGTCAGCAGGTTGATCCGCAGGGAAAGAGCCTGGGATTTTTTTGTAATAATCTGAAAGAGATTGTCAGAAAGCTGTGAGTGGTGATGACAGGCTTTTTCACAGCGCTTAATGATGTCTTCATACAGGAGAAAAAGAACCTTGCAGTCTGTATCCGCCTCTACAATGTATTCCAGACCCCAGAGAGGAAGGGAAAACATTTCGCCAAAAAGATCATTGGGGCCAAATCGTTCTAAAAGAGTATAGGAGCCGTCAAAATCGACACAATATAAATGGGCTTTGCCTGAAAGAAGAACTCCGATTTTTCTCAGACTGCTGCTGTATGTCTGAATCGTCTGTCCCCGATGGTAAAAAAACTCTACTGCCTGGAAGCACTGAAGCATCCGGGAAAGCTCTTCTTGTGAAATACCGTTAAAGATAGAAATCTGATGCATGATATACCTTTCTTCTGAGGAAAATTTTTCGGTTATGCCGGGGAATTCCGGCAGTTCCCATCATAAAAAACAGTATAATACAAAAATGTGGCAAATGCTACAGATTCAGGCTTAAAATTATGTAATAATAGATACGGTTTTTTCTGGCAATTTTTGACTACCTGGGCTATAATTGAGGAAACAGCTGTGAAAGCAGTAAAGAAAAGGAGGAGACTATGTACTGTTATAGAAAAGTAACGGATGATCTTTATTGGGTTGGAGGAAATGACCGCCGCCTTGCTATGTTTGAGGGTGTATATTCTGTTCCGGACGGCGTATCCTACAACTCCTATCTGCTTTTGGATGAGAAGACGGTTCTCTTTGATACAGTAGACAAAGCGGTAAAAGGTGTTTTCTTTGACAATATCAAAGAGGTGCTGAACGGAAGAAGCTTGGACTACCTGGTGGTTCACCACATGGAGCCGGATCACTCAGAGGCGATTCAGGAACTGGTGATGCGCTATCCGGAAGTGAAAATTATCTGCAATCAGAAGATCGCCGGCATGATCAAGCAGTTTTTTGAGTTTGATATTGATTCCAGAGCGATTCTCATGAAAGAGGGAGACAGCTTCTCTACAGGAAAGCACAATCTTGTATTTGTAATGGCTCCCATGGTACATTGGCCTGAAGTTATGGTGTCTTACGATACCACGGACAAGATTCTGTTTTCAGCGGACGGATTCGGAACCTTCGGCGCTCTCAACGGTGCTTTGTTTGCGGATGAGGTTAATTTTGAGAGAGATTACCTGGATGAGGCCAGAAGATATTATACCAATATCGTTGGAAAATACGGAGATCAGGTGCAGGCACTTTTAAAGAAGGCTGCCACTTTGGAGATTGAGATGATCTGTCCTCTTCACGGATTTGTATGGAGAAAGAACATTGGAGATTACATCGCAAAATACATGCACTGGAGTTCTTACGCTCCGGAAGAGTACGGCGTGGTAATTGCCTATGCTTCTGTGTACGGACATACAGAGAACGCGGCTGAGATCCTGGCCTGCAGGCTGCGGGAAAAAGGCATTAAGACCGTTATGTTTGACGTGTCTGTGACGCCGGCTTCTGATATTATCGCGGCATGCTTCAAGTGGAGCCACATTGTGTTTGCTTCCACCACCTACAACGCGGGTATCTTTGTAAATATGGAGGCCCTGATCTTTGACCTGGTGGCTCACAATATCCAGAATCGGACCGTTGCCTTTATTGAAAATGGTTCCTGGGCTCCCACCAGTGGAAAACTGATGCGGACGGAGATTGAGAAATGCAAGAACATGACGATTCTTGAGAATCAGATTACTCTGAAATCCGCCCTGAAGAGAGATCAGCTTCCGGAAATTGATCAGCTGGTGGAGGCACTGGCAGCGTCTATGCCGGAGTCGGCCAAGGCACAGGATGCCAGCAAGGCTATTGAGACAGCGGCTGCCGCAGCGGGAATAGATCCCCAGGCAATGTTTAAGCTGTCCTACGGTCTGTTTGTTCTCACAGCCAAGGACGGAAATAAGGACAATGGATGCATCATCAATACGGCTATGCAGCTGACTGATGTAAAGAAGAGAGTTGTAATCGGTGTAAATAAGGCTAACTATACCTGCGAGATGATTGCTAAGACTGGAGTATTTAATCTGTCTGTTCTGACCACAGATACGCCCTTTAAGATCTTCCAGCAGTTCGGTTTCCAGAGCGGACGAGACACAGATAAGTTTGCTCAGGGCGGACAGGAAGCGCGCACGGCCAACGGACTGCGCTACGTGGCGGAATATTCCAATGCGGTAATCTCCTGCAAGGTAGTGGATTCCTATGATTATGACACCCATACCATGTTTGTGGCAGATGTGACAGAGGCGGTAGTGCTGTCCAATGTTCCCAGCACCACCTATCAGTATTATTTTGATCATATTAAACCGCAGCCCCAGCCTACCACTGACAAAAAAGGCTTCGTGTGCAAGATCTGCGGATATATCTATGAAGGCGATACCCTTCCGGACGATTTTATCTGCCCCCTGTGCAAGCACGGAGCAGAGGACTTTGAGCCTCTTGGATGAAAACGGCAGTACGGGAGCGGAGAAAAGCTCTGCTTCCAGGTATAAGTCAAATACCCCGCAGCAGGCTGGCGGGGCATGAAAAAGCAAATATCAAATAGAAGGAGGAAGCGCAAATGAAATATGTATGTGACGTATGCGGATGGGAATACGATGAAGAAGCAGGAGCGCCGGAATACGGCATTGCTCCAGGAACAAAGTGGGAGGATGTTCCAGAGGATTTTGAATGCCCTCTGTGCGGCGTAGGCAAGGATCAGTTTTCTGAAGCATAAGAAAAATGTTCCAGTTCACTTGCCACCAAACAGCAGATGTGGTATACTGTGAACATCTTTTTAAAATTATAAGAGGGAGCTCGTAGGCGGGCTGAGAGGAAGTCATCAACTTCGACCTTTATCACCTGATTTGGGTAATGCCAACGTAGGGATCATATGAAATTTCAGAATGTTTTGTAAAAGCAGGGCATTCTCCGCAGATATGGTTTCCGCGGGGAATGCCCTTTTTGATAGGTGACGGCGAAGTGCAGCTGTTTGTCGGAGGAAGATGTGATTTTCAGGAGGAAAAGCAGAAGAAACACAGTCTGCAGCTTCTGCAGGAACAGTCCAGAGCGGTTTCCCAAAAGGAGGAAGAGATGCGAGAGTACCATACGCAGATGGAAGCGGCCAGAAAGGGCATCTGTACGCCCCAGATGGAGGCGGTGGCCAGGAAAGAACAGATGAGTACCGGTGAGCTCATGGAGCTTATGGCTCAGGGGAAGGTGATTATCCCCTGCAACCGGCTGCATGAATGTATAGAGCCTAACGGAATCGGCTCCATGCTGAAGACAAAGATCAATGTAAATTTGGGAACCTCCAGAGACTGGAAGGACATGGACATGGAGCTGCAGAAGGTTCGTGATGCAGTGGAAATGGGGGCAGAATCCATTATGGATCTCAGTTCTTATGGAGACACAGCTAAGTTCCGCCGCAGGCTGACCCAGGAATGCTCTGCTATAATCGGAACTGTGCCTATTTATGACGCGGTGGTCTATTACCATAAGGCTTTAAAGGATATCACTGCTGAGGAATGGCTGAAAATTGTAGAGATGCACGCGAAGGATGGAGTGGATTTCATGACCATCCATGTGGGAATCAACAAAAATACAGCGGAACGGTTTAAGAAGAACAAGCGCCTTACCAATATTGTCTCCAGGGGAGGCTCCATCATTTTCGCATGGATGGAGATGACCGGGGAAGAGAATCCTTTCTATCAGTATTATGACAGAATTCTGGACATCTGCCGGGAATATGATGTGACCATGAGTCTTGGAGACGCCTGCCGTCCGGGATGCCTGGAGGACGCTTCGGATATCTCTCAGATCGAGGAGCTGCTTACCCTGGGAGAGCTGACAAAGAGAGCCTGGGAAAAGGATGTGCAGGTCATGGTGGAAGGGCCCGGTCATATGCCTATGGACCAGATTGCGGCTAACATGAAGATTCAGCAGACGGTATGCCAGGGCGCTCCTTTCTATGTGCTGGGGCCTCTGGTGACGGATGTGGCTCCGGGCTACGATCATATTACAGCAGCCATCGGAGGCGCTATAGCGGCAGCCAGCGGCGCTTCGTTCCTCTGCTATGTGACGCCGGCGGAGCATCTGCGGCTTCCGGATGTCCAGGATGTAAAGGAAGGAATCATAGCCTCTAAGATCGCGGCCCATGCGGCGGATATCGCCAAGGGGGTTCGGGGAGCTATGGATTGGGATCGGAAGATGAGCGCCGCCAGAAAGCGCCTGGACTGGGAAGAAATGTTTTCACTTGCTATGGATCCGGAGAAGGCCAGGGCCTATCGGGCCTCCGCCAAGCCGGAGAAAGAAGATACCTGCTCTATGTGCGGCAATTTCTGCGCTCTGAAGAACATGAACCGTATTCTGGACGGAGAGATCGTCAGCATTTATGATGAATGACAAAATGCGGCGGAGGTCAGCGGTCGGCCGTTCGCGGCAGAAGGTTATAAAAAAGCAAAAGTGAAAGGGGAAACAAAACATGCAGATCAATATAAAAAAAATAGCAGTCAGCGGGATGCTGGTGGCACTGGCAGTAGCGCTTTCAGGATTTTCTATTCCGATCGGGGCTTCCAGATGTTTTCCGGTACAGCATCTGTGCAATGTGGTTGCCGGCGTGCTTCTGGGGCCGGTTTACGGGGTTGGTATGGCCTTCTGTACCTCTCTGATCCGGAATCTTATGGGAACGGGAAGCCTTCTGGCCTTTCCGGGAAGTATGGTAGGCGCTCTGCTGTGCGGCCTGCTCTATCAGTATACCGGAAAGCTGACTCTGGCTTATCTCGGTGAAGTGGCAGGGACTGGGATTCTGGGCGGAATACTCTGCTATCCGGTAGCCGTATTCCTGATGGGCCAGGAGGCGGCAGTCTTTGCCTATGTAATGCCTTTCCTTATGAGTACCCTCTGCGGCACCGTGATTGCGGCAGTGCTTATGGGAGCCCTTCAGAAGTCAGGGGGGCTTGCCTATGTAAGCGGAATCCTGGGCCAGACCCGGAGGCATGCATGAGATTGAAAGAGGATAACCTTCTGGAACGTCTCAGAAGAGAGCGTCCCCTGATCCACTGCATGACGAATTATGTGACAGCCGGGGACGTGGCCAACTACCTCCTGGCGGCAGGCGCTTCCCCGGTAATGGCAGACAGTGCCAGAGAAGCGGAAGAAGTGACGGCGGCGGCCAGGGGGCTGGTCCTCAATCTGGGAACGCTCAGTGATGAAAAGCTTGCCGCCATGAGACTCGCCGGGAAGAAAGCGGCAGTCCTTGGTCATCCTATAGTGCTGGATCCGGTAGGGGCCGGAGGGGCATCCTTCCGCACAGAGGCGGCAAAAGCTCTGGTTCATGAGCTTCCCTGCAGCGTAATCCGGGGAAATGTCTCAGAAATCCTGGCTCTGTCTGAAGAAAGCAGCGCTTTGTACGGGGTGGATGCCGGGAAAAAGGATGAGCTTGACAGGAAGAATCTGGAACGCTGCGCCAAGGCGGCTGAAAGACTTGCGCGGATGTCAGGAGCGGTTGTGGTTATGACAGGCAAAAAAGATCTTATCGCGGATGAAAACCGGTATTGTCTTGTAGACAACGGACATCCCATGATGAAGCGGATTACGGGAGCCGGCTGCATGCTGGACGGTCTGACTGCGGCTTTTCTTGGGGTCTCTATCGAAGAGAAAAAGAGAGAATGGGTCTTTGAACGGGCCGTATACGCGGCAGCCGCTCACGGCCTGTGCGGGGAGATGGCATGGGAAAAAACGGAGGCGGCAAAGGGCGGCACGGGAACCTTCCATACCTGCCTGTTTGACGCTGTAAGCATAATTACGGATCATCAGATTCAGGAGGGAGCCAGAATTGAAATTTGATCTTTTACTGTACGGGATTACGGATCGGGCCTGGGTCGGGACTCTGAGTCTGGAAGAGCAGATCGAGAAAGCTCTTCAGGGAGGAGTGACTATGCTTCAGCTTCGGGAAAAGTCCCTGTCCCGGGAGAATTTTCTGGAAGAAGCCATCAGAGTGAAAAGGATTGCAGACTGTTACCAGGTACCGCTGATCATCAACGATGATATACAAGTGGCTCTTGCGTCGGGAGCCGCCGGTGTTCATCTGGGTCAGGGAGACCTTCCGGCATCGGAGGCCAGGAAGCTCCTGGGTCCGGAACGGATTCTGGGAGTGACGGCCAAGTCCGTGGAACAAGCCAGAAAGGCACAGGCAGAAGGAGCAGACTATCTGGGAAGCGGAGCAGTCTTCGGCACTTCCACAAAGAGGGACGCCCGGCCCATGACATTGGAAACTTTGCGGCAGATTACAGAAGCAGTGACCATTCCAGTGGCAGCCATTGGAGGCATTACCGGTGAGAATGTGAGGATGCTTCAGGGAACCGGCATAGCCGGAGCGGCGGTAGTATCCGGGATTTTCGGGCAGGAGGATATCCCGGGCGCTGCTCGGAAGCTCCGGGGCGAGCTGGAGCGGCTGACCGGCAGGAAAAAGAAAGCGGTTCTCTCCATTGCCGGTTCGGACAGCAGCGGAGGCGCGGGAATCCAGGCGGATTTAAAGACCATGGAAGCCTTCGGAGTCTATGGAATGAGCGTGGTCACGGCGCTGACGGCCCAGAATACGAAAGGGGTACGGGAGATTCTTGAGACGCCGGCAAAATTTACAGCCAGCCAGATGGATACTGTCTGTTCTGACATTCTGCCGGATGCGGTGAAAACCGGCATGCTTGGCAGCAGTGAAAATATCCGAACTGTGGCAGAAAAGCTCCGGGAGTACGGGCTGAAAAAAATTGTGGTGGATCCTGTCATGGCGGCCACTGCCGGCCAGAGATTTCTGTCAGAAGAGGAGGGAGCGCTTATGGAGCGGGAGCTGTTTCCCATGGCGGCTCTTATCACCCCGAATCTTCCGGAGGGAGAGAGACTTCTGGGAGAAGCCATCCGGACCAGGAGGCAGATGGAAAGGGCCGCGGAAGCTCTGGGGGAAAAATACGGCTGCGCTGTCCTTCTGAAGGGAGGACACTTAACAGAAGCGGAGGATCCGGAGACAGGAGGACTTTCTGAGGATGTGCTGTATTCAGAGGGGAGGCTGACCTGGTTCCGGGCAGAAAGGATTTCCAATCCAAACAGCCACGGCACCGGCTGTACCCTCTCCAGCGCCATTGCCTGCGGGCTGGCAGAAGATCTTTCCCTGACGGAAAGCATCCGCCGGGCCAAGGCGTATCTGGGGGAAGCGCTGCGGGGAGGCCTGTACCTGGGAGCGGGAAGCGGGCCGCTGGATCATGGAGCGGGCAGGAGAGCTCTTGGCTCTGATCCTTTTAATAAATAATAGACAGACCTATAGCGCCGACTGAAGTGAAGTTCTTCGGATTTTCGCTTCAGCCGGCGCTGAATGTATACCCGGGACTAGGAACCGTTCAGCTTCTAAGAGAAAGATAAGGTAAATCTAAGGAATAAGACAGGGAGATTTCATGTAAAGCTGTTAGGATACAGGTATAGTTTCCAAAAAGAAAACAATACCACATGAGGAGAGTGAACGGATTTGCGCAGATTATTAAGATGGATTTTAAAGCTGGGACTTCTGCTCCTGCTTATCGTATCAGGAAGCGTTGCATGGCAGGGACACAGGATGTACGCCGGCGCACTTAAGGAGATGCCCCTGGAAGAAAAGATCGAAGAGATACGGGAACAGCCGGACTATACCCCTCTTTCCCGGCTTCCAAAGACGTATCAGAATGCGGTTGTGGCGGCAGAAGACCATAGGTTTTACCAGCATCCGGGTATCGATGTGATTGCCATTGGAAGAGCGATGAAAAATAATATTCTGGCGGGAAGCCTGAGAGAAGGCGGCAGCACCATAACGCAGCAGCTTGCCAAAAACCTCTATTTCACTCAGGAAAAGAAGTTTACCAGAAAGGCGGCGGAGGTGTTTATGGCGCTGAAATTAGAAAAAGAATACACAAAGGAAGAGATCCTGGAGCTGTATGTAAATACCATTTACTTTGGAGACGGGTATTACGGGATAAAGGCTGCCAGCGAGGGATACTTTGGAAAGGATCCTTCCTGTCTGAACGACTATGAGTGTGCCATGCTGGCCGGGCTGCCAAACGCGCCCTCCGCGTACGCGCTGACGGAACATGCCGAGCTGGCAGAGCAGAGGCAGGGGGCGGTTCTGAGACAGATGGTGAAATACGGTTACCTGTCACAGCAGGAGGCAGAGAAGATACAGGAAGAAAAAGGATAAAAGAGAAATGGTTCTGTTCTCAGAAGAGGGAAATTGTATTGCAGACACAGAGATCAGAAGATTGGCTTAAAGAAAATAACAGGATTTTCAGAAGCGGTTAGCGTAAAATTTTTGTAGGGCACATAGAAAAGGGAACACCAGTTTTGTGTTATTATATTAGTTGACCAAGGCCCAGGTGGAGGCGGCAAAGGCCGCGATCCGGGCCGAGGACATGGAAAAAGGCATTTTTATCCCTGTCAGTCAGTTACCCAGGCAGGAGCCGCGCAAGGCCACCTTACCGGCCAGCGCCGCAGTTTAACCATCACAGTGCAAAGGAGAATGAACATGAGCGAATTGACTTACACCCGCTGTGGGGATTACTACATCCCCAACCTGAAACTTTCCGAGCAGCCGGAACCCCCCATTGGCAAGTATGGCCGTATGCGGCAACGCTACCTGAAGGAGCACCGGCCCGGCCTTTACAGCAGCTTGATTTTGAGCGAAAAGCTGTACCCGCACCTGTTGGAGATTGACCGGGCGGCGCGGGAGCGGATGGACGCCATGCTGCCCCGGATGATGGAGGCGGCAGGCGTTACCGAGGAACTGAAAGCCCGTGACCCTATGCGCTGGGTGGGGCTGATGAACACGCTGAAAGCGCAGATTGACGAGTTGATTTTGTGCGAATTGGTTTATAGTTAAATTACCAAAAGGCAGAGAGTGATTACGCTCTCTGCCTTTTGGTGGGGATGAGAACATTTCTTCCACTTGACTATGCGGTTGCTTTTGGTATATCATTAAATTAGTCGCAACTAACTGCTGTGGAGGGAGCAACGAATGATGACATATGGAAGCCAATATCTTGGCAAACTATATAATGACCTCATAGCAAATTCACCGCAAACAATCTCGATGGATATTCCCTCTGATATGGGTAAAGGAAGAATTGCCCAAACAAAGATTAGACATGGAGTTATTCTTTCCGACTGGCAAATGTGCTATCAAGCAGATATGAATGTGCAAGGCACTGTCAGTAAGGAATATATGCAAATCATTTTTTGCTTGAATGACGGGATTTCCTGGGGGATTATGGACGAACAGCGTTCTGTCACTATTCAGAAGAATGAGTCCTGCATTTATGCTGGGCATGGGGGAACAGAATATATATGTTACAAGAAAGACAGCAATTTCTCATTCAAGAGCATAAAAATCCCCATTCCTTATTTCTCTCATCTCCTCGCAGATTACTTTGACGGGCAGGAGGTAACTGCTTATGAA
>DVGK01000121.1 GCA_018712785.1 Candidatus Choladousia intestinavium
GTGCCAGATACCTGTCAGCAGCCACACCACAAATATATTTCTTACGTGCTTTAAGGGCTTAACCCGGTTGCCTCCCAGCGGAATGTATACGTAGTCTCTGAACCAGGTACTTAAAGAAATATGCCATCTTCTCCAGAATTCAGTAATACTCTTGGATATGTAGGGATAATTAAAGTTTTCCAGAAAGCGGAAGCCGAACATATGCCCCAGACCAATGGCCATGTCTGAGTAAGCGGAAAAATCAAAATAAAGCTGAAAGGAATAGGCCGCCAGGCCTACCCATGCCGTAAGCACCGGCACCTGGGAATAGTTCATAGACTGAATGGAATCCCAGAGAGTTCCCGCGTTGTTCGCCAGCAGCACCTTTTTCCCAAGACCGATCATAAAGCGGTTTACACCCAGGGCAAACTGCTCCGCCGTCTCTTTTCTGGTACGAAGCTGCTTGTCGATGGTTTTATATTGTACAATAGGCCCTGCGATCAGCTGGGGAAACATGGTAACATAGGCGCCGAAGGATACAAAATTCTTCTGTACTCTGGCTTCTCCCCGATACACGTCAATGGTATAGGACATGGTCTGGAAGGTATAAAAAGAGATACCTATAGGAAGCGCTACCTGAAGAAGAGCTATTCCTGCCCCTGTAAGGGTATTTACCGTCTCAATGGCGAAATCCGCGTATTTGAAAAATCCCAGAAGAGACAAACTCAGGACGCAGGACACTGCCAGGGCTGCCTTTGCCCTTCCCATCTCTCCTGCCTGCTTAAACCGGTCTACAAAAATACCTCCCAGGTAGGAAATCAGGATGGAGACCATCATAAGCACTACATAGACAGGCTCTCCCCAGGCGTAAAAAACCAGACTGAAAAGAAAAAGAATCAGATTCCGTAGTCCCCTGGGGGCTATAAAGTAACAAATCAGCACCAGCGGCAGGAAACGGAATAAAAATAATAAGCTGCTGAAAACCATAAATAATCTCCCGTAGTTTAAATCAAATCTGCGTAAATCAGACACCATTATAGTATAGAATCTGCCCGGAATCAATTTAAAAATATTTAAAAATGAAAAATACCGCACAAAACCGGTTTCCCGATCTGTACGGCATTTTTCAAAAGTGAATCTATGTTAGCTGCCAGGAGGCCTCTTACATCAAAGTTTTCCGATTTCTTTCAGAATGCCCTTAACAACATTCATCTCTTCCTCTGTAGCAGGGGCCAGGGGGCTTCTTGCCGGTCCAAGCTTCACGCCGGTCACCAGTTCAATGGCAGGTCTTAAGATAGAGTTGGGAAGAAGCCTTCCATTCTGTCCGCATGCCTTGCAGAATCTGTAAATCGGAACAAAAAGCTCTTTTGCCTTCTCGTTTTCTCCCTTCGCGAAAGCATCGAAGATCGCCCGGATCTCGTGTCCGAAGATATGCGCGCCTCCGCTTACGATTCCCATGGCTCCCTGTACAATGGTTGGAAGCAGCATAACGTCATCTCCGTTGAAGATTACAAAGTCAGGATCTACTTTCTCAGTAGCCAGGAAGAAATCTGTCACCTGGGTAGGATTAATGCCTGCCTCATCCTTGATGCCTACGATATTGTCGATGGCGGCCAGCTTCTGAACGGTTTCAGGCTCCAGATTTACTCCTACGAAAATCGGAATGTTGTACAGAAGGATATCGATCTTTGTGCTCTCAGCCAGCTTTTTATAATGATTGTAAATTCCTTCCTGCGTAGGCTTATTGTAGAAAGGAACAACTACCAGAGCAAGCTCGATCCCCAACTCTTCCGCTTTTTTGGTCAGTGCAATCGTCTCTTTCGTGGAAGCGCAGCCTGTTCCCGCAATCACCGGCTTTCTACCCTTGGCTGCCTTTACTGCCGTCTCCATCAGCTTCACTCTCTCGTCAAAAGTAAGCAGACTGGCTTCACCTGTAGTTCCTGTTACGATCAGAGAATCGCATACATCCTGTTCGATTACATAGTCAATGAGTTTCTCATACTGACCGTAATCCACTTCCTCCTTCTCATCATACGGAGTGATCAGCGGCAGTAAAATTTTTCCGTACTTTTCCTGAAATGTCATTGTAAAATCCTCCCTTTATCTTTTTAAATAATTCTGAATCGCTTCTTCGATTTTCCTCTTTTCATCTTCCGGCAGATAGACAATGGGGCTTCTGCAGTACCCGGCGTCTCTTCCAAGAAGCTTTAAGGCATATTTCAGACGGATTGGGAACTGATTCCCTGCCAGCGCCTGCCATGGATAGTACATAACAGCCTGAAGCTGCGCGGCTCTCTCTCTGTCACCTCTTTGCACACAGTTCCAGATCTCCACACTCTCTCTTGGGAAAAGTGCTATGGAAGCAGAGATCGCACCCGCGGCCCCCAGTTCACAGCAGGTAGCCAGCATATCATCAGTCGCCGCAAACACCTTGGCCGTATCCGGACACCCCATCTTCATGGCATAAAGAGCCGGTACGCTTCCCACGCTTTGCTTAATGCCGCGCACATACTCGGTCTCCTCCAGGAGCCGTTTAAACAGAGGCGGCTTAATCTCGTTCTGAGGAATTACATTGTAGATGATAATCGGCATCTGTACTTTTTCAGAGATGGTTTTATAAAAATCAAACATTCCCTCCGCATTGGGAACCAGGGCGTTATAGGCGGTTGGAGTTACCATGATCGCGTCCGCTCCGGCCTCTTTGGCCGCCAGTCCGGTTCTCACCGCATCCTGGGTACACATTCTCATAACGCCGCATACCACAGGCTGTCCCGGCTTCAGATGCTTCTTAGCAAGGCCGATGAGCCGTACAAGCTCTTCATCCTTCAAGGTAGGGCCTTCTCCCGTACTGCCCCCTACACTGATTCCATGCACCCCCGCCTGAAGGCAGACGTCCATTTCCCTCTCGATCAGGGCTTCATTGATCTCCCCTGTCTCGGTAAAGGGAGTAACAATCGGCGGAATCATCCCGTAGATTTTTTCCATCACGTTCTCCATTTTGTTCTCCTTTCATGTAATATTGTATGATGTCATTATATATTATAATATGCTGTCTGTCAATCAGAAAGTGCAACTAATTTGCACTTTGCTTCCAGGAAGAAAGAAGGCTGCCGTAAGGGTGTCCAAGGAATCAGAAAAGGGCTGTAAAAAGGGAGGCATATCCCGGAACCGGCAGGTTTCCAGGTATGTCTCCTTCTTACAGCCCTAAAGCCAGATATCATTTATTCCTGTTCTTCTTTTTGGGAGCCCACCAGATAGATCATCGTCTCCCGTGTAAGCTCCAGGTGCTTTTCCATCTCGATCTGCCCCTGCTCCGCATCCTGATTGACGAAGCACTCCAGGATTCTGGTATGGGGAATGACCGCCTTCTTGTAAATCTCATCATTCATAAAAGATTCGCAGCGGAATCGCCGGTTGGCAATGGTCAGCTGCTTATTCAGATTGATCAGAAGCTTATTCCCTGTGATATTCACAATCTCAGAATGAAATTTCTCATCATATTTAATGAGATCGGTCAGATTATGCTCTTCGCTTGCTGAAAGAAAGGATTCATGAATCTTCTTCAGCTTGTCCACCTGGCTCTTTTTTGCCTTCTCAATGGCAAGCTTCGTGGATACTGTCTCTATAGCCATACGGACTTCTATGAAATCATTGGCATCCAGCCCGGACGCTTCATACCACCGGTCCCTGGCGTCAATGGGCGTTCTGGAAACGTAAGAACCCTTTCCGGGAAGGATTTCTACCAGTCCCAAAGCCTGAAGAACCCGTACCGCTTCCCGTACGCAGGTCCGGCTCACCTTCAGGTCCTGACACATTTCACTCTCTGTGGGCAGCTTCTGTCCCGGTGCGAACTGCCCGGATGTAATCATCTCTTTCAGCTCATTTACTACAGTATCCGTAATGGAAACTCTCTGGATCTCTTTCATACTCTCAGCTCCTTCTGTCATAAATCAAAAATACATAACCCCTTTCCAATCTCTGCAAAAGATTCTTTTCCTAGATGCTGTCTGACACTCTTCCGTCCTCCGGAGTTATCATGATTGCAATTTTGTATCATTATATGTTACCATACAATCTTACAGAGCTAATTGTCAAGCAAAAGTCTCTTTTTATTTTATTGGAATCATAAATTTACAGTTCAATCAGGTACTCTTCCGCAGAAATACCGCATTTTTCACAGAGTTTAGAGATTTCATTATAGGTTGCTTCGTTCATAGCCACCGAATTTTCCTTCAGAACCTCTGCCATATGCTCCATCTCTTTGTCTCCGTGAATGTAGATCCGGTCATGCCCCTCCGCCTTCTCCGAGTCACGAATCTCCTGGAGATATGCGGAAAAACGCTCCTCAATCTCCTTCTTATCTCCGAACATGCCATAATCCATGGCTATTAAGGTGTGGCAGCATTTCTCCACTTTTTTATCCTTGCGCACCATGGTGCTGGTGAAGCCTCCGGAAAGAATTCCGGTCATCAGCTCTACCACAAGAGATATGCCGTACCCCTTATGCCCCCCATGCTCTTCACCGTAGCCGCCCAGAGGAAGCAGCCCGCCGTTTGATTTTGTCGCGCGGATATTCAGAAATTCCGCCGCGTCCAGATTCTCCCTTCCGTCTTTCCCCACGGACCAGCCTGAAAGCAGAGGCTTCTGGTTTTTGGCATAGACTTCCATTTTTCCGGCTGTTACCACGCTGGTAGACATATCCAGATGGAAGCAGTGAGGACTGGCCGGCATCGTTACGGCTATAGGATTCGTTCCCATAATGGGTTTTCTTCCGAAAGTAGGCACCACAAGGGCCTCCGTATTGGTCATGGAAATTCCCAGAAGTCCTTTCTTGGCCGCCATCATGGAATAGTAACCCGCAATACCGAAGTGATTGGAATTCTTTACCTCCGCAATGCCGATCCCTGTCTTCTTTGCCTTCTCAATCGCCAGCTCCATGCCGCGGATCCCGGCCAGCTGTCCCATGGAGTCATGGGCGTCCAGCAGTACAGACACGGGCGTTTCTTTTACAATTTCCAGCTCTGCTCCCACCTTAATCCTTCCAATGTCAATTCCATAAGGGTACAGCGTCATTCTCTGCACGCCGTGAGATTCGATACCATACAGGTCGCTGGTAAGAAGCACATCCGTAATCTTTTCTGCCTCATCCTCTGAAAAGCCATACCATGCAAAAACTTTATGGGCCAGTTCTCTGACCTTGTCACATCTGTATTTTTTATAGCTCATTTTTCTCTTTACTCCTTTCCCGCTGTTTATTCGTTCATTTCCGCGGCTCTGCTGTGTGCCCCGTAATCCTTTGCTGCTTTTCCTAATCCCGACACGTTACCGTACTCATCGAATAAAACTTCTTCCGGCTCTCCGCAGATCCGTATATCCGGATTCTTTTCTGCCTCCTGCAGAAGATTTTCGGATATAAGGAAACGATTCAGACACAGAGTATTTTTCATCCATACCATTCTATGACCCAGATTTCTGTCCTGATTTACACAGGTGTGAATCGCCATGGCCACCGCGCACCGGTCATTGGGCATAACCGGCGGGATACTCATACTGGCCGGATCATGGCTGGTCAGTCCGTTGGGATAGGAAACACAGAAATCCATATCCTCAAAGAATCTCTGGGTCGTAATATCGGCCACGCCAATGCCGCAGCCGTTATGATGGGATTTTTCTGAAAGCCCTAATACGGCTATTCTCTCCACAAAGGGCTTAAAGCTTCCCATAATGCTGCTTCTACCCGTTACATTGGGATCCATGCCTGCCCCGCTGATATCCTTCCCGATCTCATCCAGAACCAGCACGTCAATTTTCTCAAAGGGGATAGCCGGAATCAGGCTTTTGGCCGTTTCCAGAAGCTCCGCCTCTCTCTCTTCAATTTTCTCTCCTGGAATCACTTCCAGATGGTACGTATTGTGGAATGCGTCCTCCACAATCCCTACTCCGAAAGGAATACGTTTTTTCTCCAGAATCACCCTGGCAATCTGCGTCACATTCTCCGACATTCGTGAAAAACCGTACATATGACAGAGATCTGCCCCATGCTGCTTTCCGCAGCCAACGGCAAGCATCTTCATAAGTCCACTTTCAATCCGCCCTCTGAAATCCGTGTGAGGCTTGATCCTGCCTACCGGAATGATGTAGTCCGCGCCATCCGCGTTCTTTTCCATATGGACTTCCAGCCCCAGCTCTGTCTTTCCGATCACGACCGTATCCATTGTGGCGGTGACTGGAACTCCCATCGCTTTCTCCGTCACACGGTATCCTTCCAGGATTTCAAGCTGCCCTTTCGCACTGGCCCCTCCATGGCTTCCCATAGCCGCAAAAATAAAAGGAGACAATCCAGCGTCCTTTAAAATGGAAACTACAGACCGCATGATCTCATCAATATTGTGGATTTCCCGGCTTCCGCAGGTCACGGCCACGGTTTTACCCGCTTTCAGCCTCTCAAAGAGCCCCTGCTCTTCCATTCCTCTGCGAAGAATCCCGGAAATCTCTTCTCTTTTAATCTTCCCTTTCTGAATTTCCAGTTCCACCGGAACCATCCTTGGAATTTTTACTTCTCTGAGAAGCTCTTCAAAAATCGTCATTCTCAGTGCCCTCCCAGATAAGATTTATTGATTTCCTCATTTCCAAGAAGCTCCCTGGATTCTCCTTCCATAGTCACCATGCCGTTTCTCAGCACATAGCACCGGTCAGAAATACTGATTGCCATAAAGGCATTCTGCTCCACGATAACCACCGTCTTCTTTTTCTCTTTATTGATCTTGACAATGGCATCAAACATCTCGTCTACCAATACCGGAGCCAATCCCAGAGAGGGCTCGTCAAACATAATCATCTTTGGATCGCTCATAAGGCCACGGCTGATGGCCAGCATCTGCTGCTCGCCTCCTGACATGGTGCCCGCAAGCTGGTTCCTTCTCTCATACAGTCTCGGGAAAAGGTCGTAGGCCTCCTGTATCTTCTCTGCCATCTGGCTTTTCGTGTATTTCTTTGAAAAGGCTCCCATTTCCAAATTTTCAATTACAGACATTTCCGGAAAAATCTCCCTTCCCTCCGGTACGTATACAATCCCCTTCCCTACAATCGTGTGGGCTTTCGCTGTATCGATCCTCTGTCCTTCAAAGGCAATGGAACCTTTTTTCGGACGGTTCAGTCCCATAATCGTCTTCATAAGAGTGGATTTCCCGGCGCCGTTGGCACCGATAATGGAGATTACCTCATTCTGGTTTACTTCAATACTTACTCCAAACAGAGCCTGAACCTTGTCATAGTACACGTCAATATCTTTTACCTGCAGCATCATCTGTAATCCCCCCCTTTTCATCCCGCCTGCGTGTTTGTCCTGTATTTATCACCCAGGTATGCTGAAATCACCTGAGGATCATGCTGAATCTCATCCGGAGATCCTTCGGCAATCTTTGTTCCGAAGTTAATCACTGTAATCTTATTGCTGATGTTCATGACCACATCCATGTTATGTTCAATCAAAAACAGGTCAATGCCTGAATCGAATACCTTCAGAAGGATGGACACAAACTCTGCCCTTTCTGTAGGATTCAGTCCTGCCGCCGGCTCATCCAGGAACAGAAGGGAGGGATCGCACATCAGAGCTCTTCCCAGCTCGGTTACTTTCTGTCTTCCATATGCAATATTTCCGATGTTCTCATTTCTCAGATGATACATTCCAAGAGTATTCAGAATCTCTTCCGCTTTTTCCTTCAGCTGCTTTTCCTCTCTTTTTGCTTTAAAAGGATTTATAATAAAGTCAATGATTCCCTGCTGCGTCTTCGCGTGGCCGCCCACCATAAGGTTTTCCAGAACCGTAAGAGATTTAAAAAGCTTCAGATTCTGAAAGGTACGGCTGATGCCCTTTCTGGAGATCTCATAAATGGGACGGTTCTGAATTTCTTCTCCCAGGTATTTTACTGTCCCGCTTGTGGTTTTATGAAATCCGGTAATTAAATTAATGGTGGTGGATTTTCCAGAACCATTTGGCCCGATTAACGCGTGAATGGTATGTTTTTCCATTTCAATGGAGAGGTTATTCACTGCCACAAGGCCGGAGAAATTTTTCGTAAGATTTTCTACTTTTAATACAGTCTCCATTTTTACCTCCAGTTTTTACTGTTGTCTTTTTCTTCTTCCTATGAGGTCCATCACCTTTCTGGGAACAGATACAAGTCCGTAAGGCATAAATACCGCAAATACCAGCATAATGATACTGAAAATCAGCCAGTAGTAGTTCTCCAGCACTCTCAGCATCTCCGGGAGAATTGTCACCAGCCCGGCTCCCAAGATGTTTCCTGCCACGGAACCGATCCCTCCCAACATCATCATAATCAGATAATTGATAGACAGATCCTGATTAAAGGTATTGGAACTGATATATCCCATAAGGCATGAGTAGAGGGCTCCTCCGATACATCCGTAAATAGCCGCCAGTGTAAAAGCAAGAATTTTGATCTGAGCGATATTCACGCCGCAGGCCTCTGCCGCGTCCGGATTGTCCTTGATGGACTGGAAAACACGTCCCCATTTTGAAGAAATGATTCTTTTTGCAATCACTGCCAGAATCACCGTGATTACCAGCAGCAAATAATAGTATTTGTCATCCGTATCCAGCGTAAATCCGAAAATTGAGAATTTCGGAATACCCTGAACGCCGATAGCTCCGCCTGTAAAATTCACCCAATTCGTGAGAAGCAGACGTACGACCTCTGCAAAGGCAATGGTAGTCAGCGCCAGATAAATACCGGAAATTCTGAGACTCGGATACCCAAGCCCCCTTCCGATAATCAAACCCAGTACCACCGCCAGCAGCAGTCCCAGCCATGGGGAAGCCCCTGTCTTCGTGGTCAAAAGCGCCATCCCGTAAGCTCCCAGGGCGTAGATTCCTCCTGTTCCCATGTTCATCTGGCCGGTCATTCCTGTAATATAATTCAGTCCCATTACCACAATAGAATTAATCATAGTCTGATTGATTAACATCTGATAATAAGAATTGGAAATAATCCTTGGAAGCAGGAGGAGAACTACTGCCGCTGCCACAATAAGCAGGATTTTTATGTATTTTTTATTTTCTTTCATTTGCTTCACCTCCTGTTACTTTTTCCGCCGGATCAGGGCGCGCAGCCCGTTAGGCTGAATCAGTATCACCACAATCATAAGCACGTAGGAGACGCAGTCCTTATATACAGGAGCAAGAACCACCGTGCTCAGGTTTTCAATTACGCCAATAATCAGACCTCCAAGGATCGCTCCCGGCAGATAACCGAATCCCCCCAGAATTCCGGCTGCATACCCTTTCAGGCCGATGGTATTGGACATGCTGACATTAATACTGTAAAGGGGCACAACCAGAATGCCGATAATCGTACAGATCACAGCACTGATGGCAATGGTCAGCATAATGCTCCCTGAAACATTAATTCCCATCAGAGTCGCCGCCGTCTTGTTCTGATTGACGCACCGCATGGCCTTTCCAGCCTTCGTCTTCATCATGTAGATCTGAAGAGCAATCACTACACAGGCTGAAACCAGAATAATGACGATGTTTGCTTTTGAAATTACCACATTTCCCACATGATAAACGCCTGTAATAAATCCCGGAACCGTTTTGGCTGTCGCGCCGTATATCAGACGGATGGACTCGCTGATGATTCTTCCAAGGGCAATGGTTCCCATAATGGCAAACAGCCTGGAGGGCATATTCCTCAAAGGATTGAAAATTCCCGTAGCTACAATTACGCCAAACAAAAACATCGTAATAATTGTGGCAAGAACTGCCACTGCCGGGTTGGCTCCAAGGCCCAGAACAAAGGTCCCGGCGAAAATATACGCACCCAATGTAATGAATTTGTCATGGCTGAAATTTAACAGACCTGTTGAATTATAGATAATGGTATACTCCATACTGACCAGCGCATAAATAAAACCCATGGCAATTC
>DVGK01000122.1 GCA_018712785.1 Candidatus Choladousia intestinavium
TCTTGACACGGATCTGAGTACCGGGGAACAGGCAATCCGTATTCTGGACAGCCGGATCGAAGTGGCTCTCTCAGGACGCAGCGGAAAATTTGTGGAAAAGGATCTGGTAACGATGCTTACACTGCTGCAGGCACGGATTCAGAACCGGAAGCAGGCACTGAAGTTTGATATCCGGCCGTTTACAGAGAAAGCGCTGGAGTATCTTTCAATTTACCGGACAAGACCTCAGAATGTCACATCCGGGAAACTGCTTTTTTATTTCCGGAGTGTGGAGGAAGATTTAAAAGCATGTCTTGAATCGGACCGGTTTGATGTGGGACCAATGATATATAATCAGTACAGAGGCCTGAGACTGATTAAACGTTCTCAGTGGACAGAGAGGAAGATTGAAGATCCGGAAAGTATTTCGGAACATACCTACAGCGCGTGGCTCCTTGCAATGCTGTTCCTTCCTGAAGAGCAGGAGACAGAAGGGTACTCCAAGAGGGAAATACTGGATATGCTTCTGGTCCATGACATGGCAGAAGCTATTGTCGGAGATCAGACCATCAGCCTTTGCGAGCCTACAAAAGAGCTGAAGTCTCAGAATGAAGTACTGAAAAAGCTCTTTCTCAAAGGAACCTATCCGGATATTGCGAATCTGACTCACTATTACAATGTGTGGACCGGATATTACAACGGCATAAATATCAATGCAAGAACTGCCAGGGATATTAATCTTATCCAGACAGTATACACATTCTGCGAATATTACTGTATCTATCCGGATCATTTCCCTGCTGAGGATATAAGAAAATGGCTGAGTGAGAAAAATAATCTGAAAACAGATATCGGATATCAGCTGTTTGACAGACTGATTACGCAGAATAAAGAATTCGCAGCTGTCTTCGGGGCGCTGCAGCCGGAGAAAAAAGATCTGCATCGGGAATAAGAAGGAAAATGCCGCAATGGGGCTGGAGGATTACATATATGGAACAACGGGATATACCGGTGGAAACACCGGAACAGGACGAATTTGGGATCGGCAAATATGTGAAGGGCCTGTGCTCTTTTATAAAAAGCAGCGATACGCCCATTACAATTGCCCTGCACGGAGAGTGGGGGAGCGGAAAGACCTCATTTATGAAGATGATGGAGTACTGTCTGTGCTCTCCGGAGCTTCCGGAAAGTGAGCGGTACGATGCCATCTGGCTCAATACATGGGATCTGTTTCTGGAAAATGAATATGATGTGGCCGTTAAGAAGCTGCTCTCCAGTCTGTTTTCCCAGCTGGAAGAGCATTTTGAAAAGCTGCACACAAAGAAGAAAAGCGACGAGCGCAGAAAACAGATCAGGGAATACCTGAAAGGCGTCTCGAGCGTAATGCTTTCCGCAATCAATATCGAGCTTGAGACATCAGGAAAGGTCCTGGATCAGGTTTTCGGAGGACATGATTTCGCGTCGATCCGGACGATAAAGAAGCAGTTCGAGAACTTTTTAAAAGAAGAGGTGGCGCAGAAGTCAAACGGGGTGACAGACCGGGCTTTTCTTATATTTGTGGATGATCTGGACCGGCTGGAGCCACGGCTTGCGGTAACTTTGCTGGAAGCTCTGAAAAATCTCTTTGACATTGAAAAATGTATTTTTGTTCTGGCCATTGATTATGACGTTGTCACCTTTGGCGTGGAGCAGAAATACGGCAGCAAGAATATGGCCAACCGGAATATCGGACAGGATTTTTTTGACAAGCTGATCCAGGTGCCCTACCGGATTCCCATGTCAAAATATGACATTCAGGGAATGGTTATGGACAGGCTGAAAAAGATTGAATATTTCGAAAGAACCTATGACTACGAAAAATATGAAGGCAGGATTATCGAGATATTTCAGCTGGCTACAAATAAAAATCCCAGGGCGATCAAGCGTCTCCTGAACATGCTGCATCTTATGACGGCCATGAATCTGGGAGAAGAAAGACGCCACGCCGAACTGCGGATGATGGAGCTCCTGCTGATGGCTCTGCAGCTGTCCTTCCCGTCGGTGTATTCCCTGCTCAGTAAAAATAATAACCTGGATACATGGAAGATCAATCTGGTTATGGAAAACAGGGAGACTGCCATAAATGACACGATCCGGGAACAGTATCAGCTGGATGAAGTGTGGAAAGAAGTGATCTATCTTGTCGTTTCCCAGGATGAGGTAGTGCGCCATAATTATTACCGGGTGGCACAGCTGCTGGAGATATATGAGCAGCTGCAGGACCGCTGCTACAAAGTGGGAGAGCGCGTGGAGGACGCGCTGGGAATTGTAAATGTAATATGCGCTGATTCCGAAAAAACCGGTCAGGTCGAATATGACGGAGAGTCTTATGACCGTTCTTCCCAGACCCAGTACCGGCAGGGCGCGAAACTTGTAAATGCCATTGATTTCAGCGGATTCTCCAGAGTGCTGGACGTAGGCTGCGGAAACGGCGCCACTACCATCGATATGTGGAACAGGAACCGGGATATGCATATAAGAGCCTTCGATCTGGCCGGCAGCCAGATTGACATAGCAAATGAGAAATACCGGCAGCTGCTGGAAACAATCCCGGAAGGAACTTATGAAGGGGAAATCAATTTCGACGTAATGGACGCGCTGGATCTGAAGGATAAGGAAATGTATGACCTGGTCTTTTCCAACGCGACCCTTCACTGGATTACAGATGAAAAGCGGATGTACAGACTTCTGTATGAGGCCCTGGAACCGGGCGGCAGACTGGCTGTGCACCAGGGCGGATACGGAACCTACGCCGGGCTCCATAAAGCGGTCAGACAGGCCATACATAATCTTGGGCTGGATGACAGATACAGGAAATGGATCTTTCCTGCATTTTATCCCAGAAAAGAAGAGATGAAGCTTCTTCTGGAAGGGGTGGGATTTACGGAGATCCGGGTGGAAAGCGTCTATTCCGATGAGAAGGATAATATGGATCTGGTAGATAATTTCGCCAATGCCAGCCTGATTTATTATCATATTCCGGCAGTGTCGGACGAGGAATTCGCGGCGATAAAAGCCGAGTATTTCCGGATATGCGAAGCGGAAGAGCCGGACAAGTCGTCCCACCGGTTATATATATTTGCGGAGAGACCGAAAAAGAAAAGGAGAGAAGAAGATGAGGACTGAGTATGTGGGCAGGGTAACCGATGAAAAAGAAAAACAGCAGATATGGGAGCTCCTGTGTGAATGCGATCAGGAGTTCTGGCCGCCGCTGTCAGCGAGGAACAGCTCGGTGCAGAAGGATCTCAGAAGCGGCGCTCCGGCGGAGGAGCAGGCCGGAGACACGGTGCAGAAACCGACAGTCTATTTTGACGAGATGATCGGTCAGGAATTTATTCTTGCCTTTGATGAGGATGGAAATGTAGCAGGCTTTATGACATTCAAAAAGGATTACACCTGTGATGCCCTCAGGGATTTCGGCACATCTCTGTATATTACGACGATCTGTGTAAAAAAGAATCTGCGCAGGCAGCATATTATGAGCGGGCTGTACGACTGCATGGAGACAACAGCAGCAGAAGCATGCGGCTGTCCCCGTATCTCTACCCGGACGTGGTCGGAAAATGAAGCACATATGAAGGGGCTTCAGCACAGAGGCTACCGGCTTCTGGCAGTATTGAAAGATGACAGAGGACCGGGGATTGATACGGTGTATTATGGAATGGAGAAATAAATAAACAGGTAGGGTAAGATGAAG
>DVGK01000123.1 GCA_018712785.1 Candidatus Choladousia intestinavium
TCTCCTCCATTTTCTCAATGGCCGGGGTAACTGCCTGCTCAAAGCTTTTCCCCATCTGAGCCACAAAGATTTCCGTGAGATCCTGGGTCATCTCTTCCCTGGAGCGGTATACAGAAAGCAGCCGGTTCAGAGAATCGGTTTTATAAGAAGGACGTACGGAAAGACTGTGTGTGTTCAGAAAAAGCTCCAGGGAGCCTTCCAGGTCTTCACAGCAGGAAGAGAGAGAGAAGGTATAGGACAGAAAAACTGCCAGCCCGCAGATACAGGGAACCAGGGCATAGGCCAGAAACCCGTAAGGGCTATCGGCTGCCGGGAAATTTGAAGCCCCGATAGGGGAAAGGTTCAGACAAAGACTGATCAGTCCGCCGAGAATGCCTGTGCCCATAAGGACAGGAGACACGGATTTCAGCAGACTGCGGCTGGTATAGGTATCCAGAACCTTCTGGTTCAGAAAATCCTCCAGATCACAGGAGCTTTCCGGATTCTGGAGAATGGCAGAGCAGTATCTGCTGTAGCAGGCATCCAGAAAGGCATGGGAAAAAGGAGACCGATCCCCCGTGTTTGTCTCCGGAAGGAAAACCTCCGGGGAGGATTCCAGGATTTCTCCGGCCTGGTTAAGGGCGGTCCTTAGAGAAGCGATGCGCCGGAAGCCCCAAAGGGCAGCGCTGCCTGCGATTAAAAGAAGGCAGGCCAGGATGGCCAGATTCAGAATCAGAACAGGAAATCCGGCGTCCCTGAAAATATAGACAGTAAATACGCAGATACATATAGAAAGAATGCCTGCAGCAATACAGAGAATCTTACGGGAATTCATGAAAACTCCTCCTTTGCGGTTGGTAGAAAATTGTGGCGGCCTGCTCCGGGCCGAGACGCTCTTATCCGGAACCTGCAGAGTCTCTTTGGAAGACAGCCACTGAGATCATTATAAAAAAAGATTGTGGAAGAGTAAAGGGCTTTTTGATAAATGACGGTTCGGTATAAACGGGAAGGCTGCGCAACACTCTCCTTGCATTTGCCGGAGGATAGAGATATAGTAATTAAAAAGAAGGAAGGTGAGAAAAATGCCGGGCAGAGATACGGAAATCCGGGTGAGAGAGTTGATGAATCAGGCAGTGGAAAAAGGCAGAACAGCAGGCATTCTCCTGAGTGTGCGTCAGAACGGCAGAGAGGTTCTCTACAGCCAGGCAGGGTGGGCGGATCTGGAACGGAAAATTCCTATAAAAAGAGATACTATCTTCCGGCTGTACTCCATGACTAAGCCGGTGACGGCAGCTGCTGCTATGATTCTTATGGAACAGGGCAGGCTGGATTTGGGAGAAAATGTGGAGGAATATCTGCCGGGCTTCGGAGCGACCTGTACTGAAGATGGGATGGGAAGAAAAAATACGGAACCAGTCACCGTTGGGCAGCTTCTTCAGATGACCTCCGGGCTGGGGTACGGCAGCGAAGAATCCGCGGCAGATCGGAAGGTACTGAAGTACCTGGAGTCCTGCATGACGGGGATGGAGACCGGCGCTCCGATCTCTACCAGGGAATTTGCGGAGGGACTTGGAAAACTTCCTCTTCTGTTTACGCCGGGGTCTTCCTGGCACTACGGTTTTTCGGCAGACGTTTTAGGCGCCGTGATTGAAGCGGCCTCGGGCATGTCCTTCGGTAAATTTCTGGAAGATAATATCTTTATCCCGTTGGGAATGAAGGACACAGGCTTCTGGGTGCCGGAGGAAAAGCAGAATCGTCTGGCAGTCTCCTATGAGGCCGGGAAAGACGGCAGGCTGCGTCCATACAGGGAAAATCATCTGATGATCTCCAATGGGATGAAAAACCCTCCCTCTTTTGAGTCTGGAGGAGCCGGGTTGGTCTCCACAGCGGAGGATTATGCCAGATTTGCACAGATGCTGCTGAATCGCGGAATCCTGGACGGATGCAGGATTCTGAAACCGGAGACGGCAAAATTCTTTACAGGCGGCGGCCTGACCTCTTCCCAGCAGCGGTCCTTTGAAATGTGGAGGGGATTGGAAGGCTATACCTATTCACACCTTATGAGAATTATGGCATGGCCGGAGAAAGCGACTCTCATCGGATACAGAGGAGAATATGGATGGGACGGGTGGCTGGGGTGTTATTTTGCCAATATTCCGGTGCGGAATATGACAATCCTGGTCATGCAGCAGAAGAAGGCCGCAGGGACCAGCCCTCTGATTCGGAAGCTTCGGAATGTAATTCTCAGCGACCTGCCGGAAACGTGAAACACTTGGTTGACAAATACATAAAAATCAGTTACAATTCTTTAGTACGTTAATTCACGAAAATTAAATTTAGGAGGATAAAAAAATGATTTGGGCGCCCGAAGAAACCTACAGCAGGGAAGAAATCGAATGCATTCAGCTCAGAAAGCTGAAACAGACGGTGGCATATATTTATGAAAAGGTTCCTGCGTACCGCAGAAAAATGGAAGAGGCAGGGGTGAAGCCGGCGGATATTCAGAAGCTTTCAGATCTGCAGAAGCTTCCTTTTACAAATAAATCAGATTTTAAAGAAAATTACCCGGACGGGCTGTTTGCTGTTCCGCGCAAAGAGCTGGTTCGTATTCACGCTTCCTCTGGTACCACAGGGAAGCCGACTGTGGTAGGATATACACGCCACGATATGCATGTGTGGACCAACAATGTTTCCAGGATCTGCTGCATGGGCGGCGCTTCTCCGGACGATATGGCCCAGATCGCCTTTGGATACGGGATGTTCACAGGAGCCCTGGGACTTCATGCGGGACTTGAGAATATCGGCGCTTCCGTAATGCCCACCTCCTCCGGAAATACAAAAAAACAGATTATGTTTATGCAGGATATGGGAACCACCCTTCTGGTAGCGACTCCCTCCTATGCCCTTCATATCGGGGAAGTAGTCCGGTCCATGGGGTTGGATCCGCAGGAGGACCTTAAGATTAAGATCGGCCTTTTCGGAGGAGAAGGAATGACGGAACCCATGCGGGATGAGATGCACAGAATCTGGGGAAAGAAATTCCTCTGCACTCAGAACTACGGGATGAGCGAGCTGTGCGGTCCCGGAGTTTCCGGGGAATGTCCGGAGCTGCACGGAATGCATGTAAATGAGGACTGGTTTATTCCGGAAATCATTGACCCTGAGACAGGAGAAGTTCTGCCTCCGGGAAGCAAAGGAGAGCTGGTAGTGACCTGCCTTGGGAAGGAGGCCCTCCCGCTGATCCGATACAGAACCAAAGATATTTCCAGGCTGATGTATGAGCCCTGTGCCTGCGGCAGAACCACTGTGCGCATGGAGAACCTGTCAGGACGCTCCGATGATATGCTGGTAATCCGGGGCGTGAATGTATTCCCCACACAGATTGAGGAAGTGCTTCTTCAGATTCCAGAGATTGGACCTCACTATGAGATCAAGGTGGAGAGAAAGAATCGCCTGGATGTTATGACGGTTACGGTTGAGCTTATCGATGACCGTCTGCTGGATTATTACGGTAAGCTGGGCGAGCTGGAAAAACGTATTAAAAAGAATCTGAAGGCTCTTCTGGGCCTGGATGCCGTGATTTCCATTGTGGCGCCTCAGAGCCTGAAGCGGTTTGAAGGAAAGGCAAAGCGGGTGACGGATCTTCGGGGAGACGGACTGTAAAAGGGAAGACGAAAAGGAGGAACGAGAATTATGATTAAACAGCTGGCAATTTTTGTGGAAAACAGACCGGGAAGCCTCAGGCAGGTGACTCTTGCCCTTCATGAGTATAAAATGAAAATTTATGCGTTTTCTTCCATTGATACGCCGGAATTCGGCATCCTGCGCATGGTGGTGGACAAGCCGGAGGAAGCGAAGCAGGTGCTGACCCAGAAGGGCTTTGTAACAAGAGTCTGCGAGGTGATCGCTGTAGATGTGGAGGAAGAGCAGGAAATGATGGACAGCCTGCTGGGGGTATTCCAGGAAGGAAATATCAGTATCAATTACACTTACTCCTCTTTCGGAAGGATGAGTAAACATCCTATGATTATCCTTCATTCAGATGATATAGAAGAGACGGAGGCGCTTCTCCGGGCCAAGGGTTTCCACTGTGTGGATTCTCTGGAAGATAAGCCTTGTTAAATTTTTTACAATATTTGCGGAAAAATGGTTGACGGGGAAGAAAAAAGCAGTAAAATGAAAGTATAACCTGCAGTCAGCAGGAGAAGACTGAAAAATAATGAGGAGGAAAAGACATTGGATTACGCAAAAGAGTCACTGAGACTCCACTATGAGTGGAAAGGAAAACTGGAAGTTACACCGCGGGCAGCCGTAGACAGCAAGGAAGCACTTTCTCTGGCTTATACACCGGGCGTTGCGCAGCCCTGTCTGGAGATTCAGAAGGATGTAAGCAAAAGCTATGATCTTACCCGCAGATGGAATACAGTTGCAGTAGTTACCGATGGAACGGCTGTACTGGGCCTTGGAGATATCGGACCGGAAGCAGGTATGCCGGTTATGGAAGGAAAATGCGTTCTGTTTAAGGCTTTCGGTGATGTGGATGCCATTCCTCTCTGTGTTCGCAGCAAGGACGTAGATGAAATCGTAAATACCATTGCCCTTCTGGCTGGAAGCTTTGGAGGCGTAAACCTTGAGGATATCAGCGCGCCACGCTGCTTTGAGATTGAAAAGAAACTGAAAGAGCGCTGCGATATTCCTATCTTCCATGATGACCAGCATGGAACGGCCGTTATTACCCTGGCAGGACTGATCAATGCTCTGAAGGTAGTAGGCAAGGACATTAAGAATGTGAAGATCGTAACCAGCGGAGCTGGAGCAGCAGGCATCGCTATCATTAAGCTTCTCATGAGTATGGGACTTCAGAACGTAATCATGACAGACCGGACCGGCGCTATTTACAAAGGACGTGAGGGCCTGAATCCGATCAAAGAAGAGATGGCTGAGATTACCAACAAGAATATGGAAAAAGGTACTCTGGCAGAAGTGATCAAGGGAGCAGACGTATTTATCGGGGTTTCCGCTCCGGGTACACTGACCAAAGAGATGGTTCAGACTATGGCCAAGGATCCGATCATCTTTGCCTGCGCGAACCCCACTCCTGAGATCTTCCCGGATGAGGCAAAGGCAGGAGGCGCGGCTGTCGTATCTACCGGAAGAAGCGACTTCCCGAATCAGGTGAACAATGTTCTGGCGTTCCCGGGTATTTTCCGCGGTGCTCTGGATGTGCGTGCATCTGATATCAATGATGAGATGAAAGTAGCTGCTGCATACGCCATTGCCGGCCTTGTAGGCGAGGACGAGCTGTGCGCGGACTACATCCTTCCCGCTGCTTTTGATTCAAGAGTAAAGGATGCCGTGGCAAAAGCTGTGGCAGACGCGGCTGTAAAGAGCGGCGTAGCAAGAATCTGATGTCACAATACAGGTTTTTCATAAAATTCTGAAAAACTGCGCGGAAGGCAGGGAGAGCTTTCCGCGCGGTTTCAGGTAAAAAATAACCCCGTCAGCTATACTGACGGGGCCTTGTGCTCTCTGATATGTTTCTTCAGCATTTCAAAGCTCTCCTGGCTGATCACATGTTCAATGCGGCAGGCATCTTCCGCGGCAATTTTCTCATCTACGCCCAGGGCTGTCAGCCATTTAGTAAGAAGAGTATGGCGCTCATAGATCATTTCCGCGATCTGGCGTCCACTGTCTGTCAAAGTAATATGGCCGTCTCGGTTCATGAGGATAAGGCCCTTTTCCCGGAGATTTTTCATAGCCACACTGATGCTGGGCTTAGAAAACCCCAATTCATTTACAATATCAATGGAACGGACCTGGGGAAGCCTGTTTTGCAGTACAAGGATCGTTTCAAGATAATTCTCCGCAGATTCCATCACTTTCATATCCTTACGCTCCTTTGCTTCGTAGTTACAGCCTTCGTCTAAAAGACAGAGGCGTAATGCATATTTCAAAAAGTATACCATAAAAAAAGGGTAAAATCAATTCAGAGGCCGGAAGATTTTCGGCAGGGATTATTTATCTTGTGAAACCTTCTGACAGATTTTTATATCTAATAAGTGCAAGGCGCTACAAAGAAGAGATTCATTCGGATGAAAATTCATAATAGTGGAGTGGTGTTTTAATCGAATGCCTTCCCCTGCAAATTGAGGCGGGGGAAGGATTTTTATTCGTGCCAATGGAAACCTCGCGGAGTGTGCTTTCTATTGTTTGCCGGCCTTTACATATGAGACGATTTTCTCCGGACTTGCCTAAGAATGGAAAGGGTGATAAGATTAAGAAGAAAGATTTTCGGGACGATGAAAGGCAGGAGGTACGGGAGAGAAAATGAGGTGTAAGATTATTGGGATTGCCGGGGGAACCGGCTCAGGAAAATCAACTTTTACAAACCGGCTGAAGGAAGAATTCGGAGATCAGATCGCGGTCGTCTATCATGATAATTATTACAGGCGGCAGGATGAGGTACCTTTTGAGATACGGAAGACCATGAATTATGACCATCCGGACTCTCTGGAGACAGACCTTTTAGTCAAGCATATCAAGAAGCTGCGGAAGGGAGAGGCTATAGAATGTCCGGTGTACGACTATGCCCAGCACAACCGGTCTGACAAGACCATCCGCATTGAGCCGCGGAGAGTGATTTTAATAGAGGGGATCCTTCTGCTGGCGGATAAGCGTCTTCGGGATCTTATGGACGTAAAGGTTTATGTGGAGGCGGACGCGGACGAGAGAATCCTCCGAAGGATTGTCCGCGATGTAAAAGAGAGGGGAAGAGACCTGGACAACATCGTAGACCAGTATCTGACCACTGTAAAGCCCATGCACTACATGTATGTGGCGCCCACCAGAGCCAAGGCGGACATCGTTATCAACAGCGGAATGAATAACGTGGCTTTTGATATCATGCGCTCCAAGATCCGGCAGTGGCTGGAGAATGAGGAGGAATAGAAGAGCGCGGATGGTGAGAAATTCACCTGGGACGACTGCAGAAAATAATGTGTGTCAAATTAAATGGGAAAGAAAACGGTACACTTTGCCGCCCCCTGCATATCCTGAGTATAAAAGGACTGCAGGGGTTATTTTTATGGCAAGGATTATTATTGATAGTGGTCACGGAGGATCGGATCCAGGCGCCACGTATGAGGGCAGGCGGGAGAAGGACGACAATCTGCGGCTGGCCCTGGCTGTGGGACGGATTCTGGAAGAAAACGGTGAGGATGTGGTGTACACCAGAACAGAGGATGTTTATCAGACGCCATTTGAAAAGGCACAGCTGGCCAATCAGCTGGGAGGAGATTTTTTCATCTCCTTTCACAGGAATTCCAGTCCGGAGGGCAACCAGTATTCAGGGGTGGAGACACTGGTTTACGACCGGTCCGGCAAAAAGTTTGAGATGGCGGAAGCCATCAACCGGGAGTTGGAGGAGGTGGGCTTTCAGGATCTTGGAGTGAAGGAGAGACCGGGATTGGTGGTGCTTCGCAGAACCAGAATGCCTGCTCTTCTGATTGAGACAGGATTTCTGAATACAGACGCGGATAATACTCTGTTTGACCAGGAGTTTGAAGCGGCTGCCCAGGGGATTGCAAGAGGAATTTTAAGTGTGGCCGGAGAAAACGTACCGATTGAAGAGGATACCCCTACAGGAAATATTCCCGCAGGGGAGACTCCATCTGGAGGAGAACGGCTTTACCGGGTGCAGGCAGGAGCCTACAGGAACCGGGCTTATGCGGAAGAACTCCTTTATCAGCTTCAGCAGGAGGGTTTTCCGGCATTTATCATAAAAGAGGACGGATTGTATAAGGTGCAGGTGGGAGCCTTCCGGCAGCTGGACAATGCCGTGAGAATGGAGGCGGAGCTGAGACAGAAAGGGTATTCTACCTTCATAGCATCTTAAGATCTTTTTCCGGGAAATTTTCCTTTTGTTTTTGGAGAGATAATGGTATGATAACAGGGAGAGAAAAGCTGCGAAGAGGAACGATAGAAGAGAATGGAGACATCAAATTTAAAAAAAATCGTCAGCCCGCTGCTTAAATGGTTTGACCAGAATGCGAGAAGCCTGCCCTGGCGGGAGAATCCTCTGCCCTATTATGTATGGGTATCGGAGATCATGCTGCAGCAGACCAGGGTGGAGGCTGTAAAGCCTTTTTTTAACCGGTTTATCCGGACGCTGCCGGATATAAAGGCGTTGGCCGCCTGCCCTCAGGAACAGCTTCTTAAGCTGTGGGAAGGCCTTGGATATTACAATCGTGTTCGGAATATGCAGAAGGCGGCAATTTTCGTCATGGAACAGTACGGGGGAGAACTGCCGGGAGATTACGGCGCTCTTCTGGCCCTTCCGGGGATCGGAGCCTACACGGCAGGAGCCATTGCGTCTATTTCTTTTGGGATTCCGGTGCCTGCGGTGGACGGAAACGTTCTCCGGGTGACAGGAAGAATTTGTGAGAATGAAGGCGATATAGGAAAACAGTCGGTCAAAAAAGAAGTAGAGGCTCTTCTGCAGGAGGTGATACCTGCATCTGCCCCCGGTAAATTTAATCAGGCGCTGATGGATCTGGGAGCTATGGTCTGCCTGCCGGGAGGAGTTCCGAAATGCGGCGAGTGTCCCTTGGAAAAGCTGTGTCTGGCCAGAATGCACGGAAGGGAGAGAGAATTTCCGGTAAAAGCTCCGAAAAAGCCCCGGAGAGAAGAAACTCGTACGGTGCTGGTGATCCGCGATGGGAATAGGGTGGCTCTTAGGAAAAGACCTGGCCGGGGACTTCTGGCGGGACTTTATGAGTTCCCAAATGTACTCGGTTTTCTGGGGCAGGAGGAAGCTCTTGCGGCTGTGAAAGGTTTTGGACTGTCACCGATACGGATTATGTCTCTTGCCGATGCCAGACATATTTTCAGCCATGTGGAATGGCAGATGAAAGGATGGATGGTGCTGGTGGAAGAGCTGGATGAGAAAGATGAGCAGGACTTGATTTTTGTGGAGCCGGCCAGAACCCGGCAGGAATTTCCCATCCCTTCCGCCTTTGCCGCCTATGCTGCCAGCCTTTCCATCGAAATCGGGCAGAAAGGGATTCAAACAGGAGAAGAGGCGGTACAGAACGGAAAGAGCTGAAGCCGCGGAAGGGATAATACCTCAGAGAAGGCAGCAGATTTAAGAACGAAGGAGCAGAGTATGAAAATTTTAACGATTGCAATACCTTGTTATAATTCAGAAGCATATATGGAGAAGTGCATCCGTTCCATCCTTCCGGTAGGGGAGGATGTGGAGATTCTGATTGTGGACGATGGCTCCGCCAAGGACCGGACGGCTGAGATTGCCGATCGGTACGCGGAAAAGTACTCCAATATCATACGGGCCATTCATCAGGAAAATGGAGGACATGGAGAGGCTGTAAATACCGGACTGCGCAATGCTGCCGGGCGGTATTATAAGGTGGTGGACAGCGACGACTGGGTAAACACAAAAGCCCTGAAGCGGATCGTAGAGAAAATGAAGGAACTGGAAGCAGAAGACGGGGTGGATTTGTTTCTGGCAAATTTTGTATACGATAAAGCAGGGGCGGCCCACAAGAAGCTTATGCGCTTTGCCAACGTATTTCCCCAGGGCAGAAGCTTTGGCTGGGATGAGATGGGACATATGAGGCTGACACAGTATCTGCTGATGCACAATATCTTTTACCGGACGGAAATGCTTCGGGAGTGCGGCATGGCACTTCCCAAACATACATTTTATGTGGACAACATCTTTGCCTTCCAGCCTTTGCCTTCCGTTGAGCGAATCTATTATATGGACGAAAATCTGTATCACTATTTTATCGGCAGAGAGGATCAGTCTGTGAATGAAAAAGTGATGATCGGCCGTATTGACCAGCAGATTCGCGTAAATAAGATTATGATTGATGTGATGGCAGAGCAGGACTTTTCCGGAAAGAGCAGCCGCCTGAGAAAATATATGGAAATCTATCTGGATAAAATCATGACCGTTACTTCCATGATGCTGATTCTGGACGGAAGCGAAGAGGCGCTGGCAAAGAAAAAGGATGTGTGGAAATATCTCAGAGAAAAAGACGCGAAGCTGTACCGCCATATGTTCCGGACCCCTCTGGGAATCGCCATGCATCTTCCGGGAAGAGGCGGCAGGAAGATTGCCAGAGCCGGGTACCGTCTGGCACAGAAATTCGTAGGATTTAATTGAGATTCTGCTTATCCCTGGATCACCTTCAGCTTTCGCGGAGCCAGAGATACAGAAAGATTTTTTTCAAAACCGAATATTTCACCGTCCGTATGGACGCAGAGGGGTATGGAAGCCTGAAGCTCTGCTTTGCGGCAGCGCAGGATATGTACCCCTTTTTTATTTACATGTTTCCCCGGCAAAGCCAGTGGCAGAAGGAAAAGGGCATAGATCCTGGAAACTTTGTTTAAAATACACAGATCCAGAAGGTTGTCTCCCGGCTCTGCCTCCGGACAGAAACGAAAGCCGCCCCCTTCACAGGGGAGATTCATGGCGGCGGCAAAATATACTTCTGAAAAAGACAGAGTCGTTTTTTCATCCATGGTAAGAGTAAGGGAAAAACGTTTCTGCGCAAATAAAATTTTCAGAGCTGAGATCATGTAGACCAGCTTTCCGGCATGGAAGGTGTTGAGAAAATCTTTCAGAGCAGAGCGGTAGGCCGCGTTGCACACAGAGGCGTCAAAGCCTATGCCGGAGCTTACGCCAAAGGCTCTCCTTCGGCTGCCGGAGGCAAGGCAGCCGATATTGACGGATATATATTTTTGGGGATGAAGCACCGCTTCCAGAGCTTCCATTGGATTTCGGGGAAGAGAAAGCCCGCGGACGAAATCATTGCCGGAGCCGGAAGGAATGCAGGCAAAGGTAAGAAATTCTGGATTTTCGATTCCGTCCAGTACCTCATTGATGGTTCCGTCTCCGCCAAGGACAATCAGGGTGCAGGGTTCCTGGCGGGAGGAGAGCTTTCTGGCCAAAGGCGCTGCCTCTCCGGGACCGCCTAGTAGGAAAAATTCATAGGGAACCCCCCTGGAGTTCAGTCTGGCTTGCACTTTTTTCCAGACGGCAAGACCTCTGCCGGAACTGGAAGCGGGATTTACAATGAAGGAATACATGGCTGCCTCCTCAATGAGTTTAAATTTTTCTGGGAGATTTTCTCCAGAACTACCGATATTTTATCAGCTTTTCTGTGCGGAAGCAAGCGGACTGCATGGCGGGCAGGGCTGCGAATGGGGAGCTGCTGTTCAGGGAGTGACCAGTAACGGGCAGTTGTTTTTTCTGACTTCCTGTGCTATGATGGGAGCAGTTATTCTGCGTTTGCCAGGAAGCAGTGAGGAGTAGGAGGAAAACCCATGGAAAAAGAAACAGTGTCGAGAAATTTTATTGAGCAGATTATTGATAAGGATCTTGCGGAGGGCAGATGTGAGACAGTATGTACCCGTTTTCCGCCGGAGCCTAATGGATATCTTCATATCGGCCACGCGAAATCCATTCTTTTGAATTATGGTCTGGCCAAAGAGTATGGCGGAAAGTTCAATCTCCGTTTTGACGATACGAATCCTACCAAGGAAAAGACGGAGTTTGTTGAATCCATTATAGAAGATGTAAAATGGCTGGGAGCCGACTGGGAGGATCGGCTGTATTTTGCCTCCGATTATTTTGAACAGATGTATGAGGCAGCTGTAAAGCTGATTCAGAAGGGAAAGGCTTTCGTATGCGATTTGTCCCCGGAAGAGATACGGGAGTACCGGGGAACGCTGAAGGAGCCGGGGAAGGAGAGTCCTTATCGGAACCGAAGCGTGGAAGAAAATCTTCAGCTTTTTGAAAATATGAAGAACGGTATGTATGCGGACGGAGAAAAGGTGCTGCGGGCTAAGATTGATATGAGCTCACCCAATATGAATATGAGGGATCCGGTCATCTATCGGGTGGCCAGAATCCACCACCATAACACAGGGGATAAGTGGTGTATCTATCCCATGTATGATTTCGCCCATCCCATTGAGGACGCCATTGAAGGCGTGACCCACTCCATCTGTACGCTGGAGTTTGAGGATCACCGTCCTCTGTATGACTGGGTGGTACGGGAGCTGGAGTACGTACATCCACCAAAGCAGATTGAATTTGCCAAGATGTATCTCACCAATGTGGTGACTGGAAAGCGCTATATTAAAAAGCTGGTGGAGGACGGTATTGTAGACGGCTGGGATGATCCCAGGCTTGTATCTATTGCCGCTCTGCGCCGCAGGGGCTTTACACCGGAATCCATCCAGAAATTTGTGGATCTGTGCGGCTGCAGCAAGAGCAACAGCTCTGTGGACTACGCCATGCTTGAGTATTGCATTCGGGAGGATCTGAAGATGAAGCGGCCGCGGCTGATGGCGATTCTGGATCCGGTGAAGCTGATTATCGACAATTATCCGGAAGGACAGATGGAAGAGCTGGAAATCGAAAATAATCTGGAGAATCCGGAGCTTGGCATGCGGAAGGTTCCCTTTGGAAGAGAGCTCTATATCGAGAGGGATGATTTCATGGAGAATCCTCCGAAAAAATATTTCCGTCTCTTCCCGGGAAATGAAGTCCGTCTGATGGGAGCTTACTTTGTGACATGCACCGGCGTAGACAAGGATAGTGAGGGCAATATTACGGCCATCCATGCCACCTACGATCCGGAGACAAAATGCGGCACCGGCTTTACGGGCAGGAAGGTGAAGGGCACCATTCACTGGGTTGCGGCAGCTACGGCAATACCGGCGCAGGTTCGCCTTTATGAAAATATTATTGATGAAGAAAAGGGAGTCTATAATGAGGATGGTTCTCTGAACCTGAATCCCAATTCTCTGAAGGTTCTGGAAAAATGCTGGCTGGAGCCGGCTTTGGGCAGTGCCAGGACAGGAGAGAGCTTTCAGTTCGTGCGCCAGGGATTTTTCTGTGTGGATTCCAAGGATTCCAAACCGGATGCGCTGGTATTTAACCGGATTGTTTCTCTGAAAAGCTCCTTTAAGCTTCCGAAACCGGGGTGCTGATATGAACGATCTGACCATCGTGCTGGATGGGAAGTCCGGCGTTCCCCTTTATGAGCAGATCTATTACCATATTAAAAACGAGATTACTGAAGGAGGGCTGCCTTTTGGAAAAAGGCTGCCCTCTACGAGAAAACTGGCAAAATTTCTTCAGGTAAGCCGCACTACTGTGGATTTAGCCTATGAACAGCTGGTATCTGAGGGGTACGTGGAGGCCAGGCCCTGCAAGGGGTACTACGTCTGCGAGCTGGAGGGGATCTGCAGCCTGAGACCGGAAAGCCCCAGGGCGAGAAGGAAACCAAAGCAACAGGATGCAGGATGTCTTTATGATTTTTCTCCCAGAGGCGTGGATCTGAACAGTTTTCCTTTGGGAGCCTGGAGAAAAATTTCAAAAGAGATTCTGATGGAGGACAATACCAGGTTTTTTCAGCTGGGAGATCCTGCCGGAGAGTGGGAGCTGAGATGTACCATCGCGGATTATCTTCATCAGGCCAGAGGCGTGTCTGCCGAACCGGAACAGATCATAGTGGGGGCCGGGAATGATTTCCTCCATATGCTTCTGCGCGTGCTGCTTGGAAACAGGCGGGTTCTGGCAATGGAAAGTCCTACCTACCGGAAAGCCTATGAGCTTTTTGAGAGCCTCTCCTGTACAGTGAAAATTGCCGGGATGGATGAGAGCGGAATGAGAATCGATTCTCTGGAAGAGACAGGAGCGGATCTGGCTTACGTGATGCCTTCCCACCAGTATCCTCTGGGAATTGTCATGCCTGTGAAGCGAAGGATGCAGCTTCTGGAATGGGCCGCCCGGAAGGAAGGGAGATATATTATTGAAGATGACTATGACAGTGAATTCCGTTACCGGGGAAAACCGATTCCGGCTTTGGCCGGATACGACCGGCAGGGAAAGGTCATTTATATTGGAACTTTTTCCAAATCCATAGCCCCGGCCATCCGCGTCAGCTACATGGTGCTGCCGGAAGGGCTTATGGAAAAATACAACGAAAGGGGCAGAAGGATTTCCAGCACAGTCTCCAGAGTAGACCAGCTTTTAATCGCCAGATTTTTAAATGAAGGATACTATGAGCGGCATCTGAATAAAATGAGGGCGGTGTACAAAAGCCGTCATGACACTCTTCTGGAGGCCATGAAGCCTTTTCGGAAAATCCTTACGGTCAGCGGAGAAAACGCAGGCGTGCATCTGCTTCTGAACTTTCACAATGGAATGACGGAGCAGGAAGCCGCTGACCGAGCCTGGACAAAGGGCGTGAAAGTATATGGGCTTTCAAGATATTATGTAGGCGGAGTCAGTCAGGAGCGTCAGACAGTGATCCTGGGGTATGCTAATGTCACGGAAGATGCCATTAAAGAAGCGGCGGGAAGGCTTGCGCAGGCCTGGCTGTGACTGGAGCAGAGATTCGTAAGAGAAAGAAACGGATTTTACAGAGAGGAGCAGAGGGTTACCAGGACAGAGGAAACAGGAGGTACAGATGAGACAGCCTTTCTTTCAATGTATAACGGACTTCATTTTTTTGGAGGACAGTCCACAGAAGGCGGATATTATTTTTATTCCGGGAGGAAATTATCCGGACACGGCCCGGAAGGCGGCAAAGCTGTATAGGGAAGGCTTTGCGCCTCTTATACTTCCTTCCGGACGCTTCAGTGTTCTGAAGGGCAGGTTCGACGGAGCTGCGGGATATGAGACGGAGTGGGAATATCTGTCTCATATCCTTGTGGAAGAAGGGGTGCCAAGGGAGGCCATCCTCAGAGAAGACCAGGCTATGTATACGTACGAAAATGCCATTCTCTCCAGAAAACGGACGGATTCTCTGGGGCTGCGGATCCGGAAAGCCCTTCTCTGCTGTCAGGCCTTTCATGCCAGAAGAAGCTTTATGTATTATCAGGAGCAGTTTCCTGAAACAGAGTTTGCGGTCTGTCCTGTGGTCACCAGAGGTATAGGAAGAAATACCTGGTATAAAACGGAAAAAGGAATCGATACGGTTCTGGGAGAAATGGAACGGTGCGGAGGCCAGTTCCATCAGATCATGCGGGAATATATGGAGTTTCCGGAATGAACAGGCAGAAAAAAATGTGAATGACAGCGGCAGAGAGGCTGCGTAAAAGGGAAAACAACAGAAGCTGAAAAGTAAGAGAGGAGACAGAAGATGATAAAGCTTGTGGCTACAGATATTGACGGCACACTGCTTCCGGAGGGAACGGACCGGATGCCGTCTCAGCTGTATGAGATTGTGCGGGAGCTGAAGGAGCGGGGCATTCTCTTTGCGGGAGCCAGCGGAAGACAGTATGCCAGCATGATGCATGTGTTTGAACCGATCGCCCGGGACATGATCTTTATTGCCGAGAACGGCAGCAACGTTATGTGCCGGGGACGGAATATGGCTACGGATCAGATCGCTCCGGGACTGGCAGAAGAGGTGGTGGCTTATATCCGTACAAAAAAGGAATGTTATCAGGCATTATCCACTCCGGAGATCATGTATGTGGAGACAGAGGACCCTGCCTACCTCTCTCTGATGCGGGACGGCTATCACAACCGGATCGAAGTGGTTCCGGATTTGATGCCCTACTGCGCCTCCACCAATAAGCTGTGCCTGTACTGCGGGCAGGGCGTGGATCACCTGGTAGACGAAGTACAGGAAAAATTCGGAAAGAAGCTGAACGTAATGATTTCAGGCAGCATTTGGATTGACTTTATGAATCCATGGTCAGATAAAGGAGCGGCTCTTGCCACCATCCAGAAGCTCATGCACATTAAGCCGGAAGAAACCATGGCCTTCGGAGATAATTTTAACGACATGGGCATGCTGAAAAATGCCGGTGAGAGCTACGCCATGGAAAACGCACATCCAAAGCTGAAAGAAGCTGCGAAATACATCGCGCCTTCTGTGGAAGAGCAGGGGGTGCTTAAGGTCATAAGAGAACGGCTTTTGACCTCATAAAGGAGGAAAATATGGAGTACAGGAAAGAATATCTGGAGACATTTCTGAAAAAGCAGGGACAGCTTTTCGACGAGCCGGTGGCGGAGACGCTGGAGGAGGCAGATGAGTTCCTTCAGGACTGTATGGCTTACGTGGCCAGGGACGCCAAGGAGGTAAAGAAATATTTTGAGGAGAACGGCGCGGATACTGCGGGCATGAGCCTGAAGGAGCTTCTTGAAGAGGCCGAGGTCTTTCAGATGCCGGATGGGAAATACCTGATTGTAGAAGGATAGAAAACTTTAAGCGAGATTTTATTCATATTTTTCACGAAAATGGGCATACTGACATCAACAATAGAAAGCGCGCTCCGCGGCCTTTCTAAAAAAGTCTAAAGGGAGGAAAAAGGATGCCCGATCTTGCGAAGCAGAAGAAACAGAAGGAATATCAGGAGTATGTAAAACAGGTAACGCCCACCCACAATCTGTTCCTGAACATGTGCAAAGCTTTTGTCACTGGAGGAGCTATCTGCGTCTTAGGCCAGATTATTCTGAGCTGGTGCCGGGGGCTGGGAATGGATCAGGAAACCGCAGGATCCTGGTGCTCCCTCATACTGGTTCTGCTGAGTGTTCTTCTTACAGGCTTCAACATCTATCCGAAGCTGGCAAAGTTCGGAGGCGCCGGCACTCTGGTGCCCATCACAGGCTTTGCCAATTCAGTGGCGGCTCCTGCCATTGAGTATAAAAAAGAGGGACAGGTCTTCGGCATCGGATGTAAGATTTTCACCATCGCGGGGCCTGTGATATTGTATGGTATTTTCACCAGCTGGGTGCTGGGGGCAGGATATCTGGCCTTGAAATTCTTTGGGATTTTGTGATAAGCAGGTAAAAAGGTATAAAGGATAATGTGGGTGCTAAACTGTGAGGCGGGAAGTATAATAGTCTCCAGTGAGGAGGAAATTAACTATGATACGAATTGCTATGGCGCAGATTCAGGTCTGGCCCGGAGAAATAGAGAGAAATCTGAGAAAAATAGAAGAGTATATAGAAAAGGCATCGCGGGAAAGATGCGATTTGATTCTCCTGCCTGAGTGCAGCGATTTGGGATGGGCGAATCCGCATGCAGCAGAGGGAGCAGAACCCGTTCCAGGGAGAACGAGCAGCCTTCTCTGTGAGCTTTCCAGAAAATACGGTATTTATACAGTATGCGGAATTACAGAAAAGGATGAGGACAAGCTGTACAATACAGCTGTTCTTGTGGATGATCAGGGAGAGATTCTTCTGAAACACAGGAAGATCAACTTGCTTACAGGGATTGAAGACGTGTACTCTGTGGGGAACTCCCTGGGAGTGGCGGATACAAAATTCGGAAAAATCGGTCTTGCCATCTGCGCGGACAACCTGGAAGAATCTATGGTTATAGGACATACGCTTGGAAGGATGGGATGCCAGCTTCTGCTTTCCCCTTCTTCATGGGCTGTAACACAAGATTTTCTGAAAGAGGGACGTACCTATGGGGAAGAGTGGACGTCTCCGTACGGTATGCTGTCAAAGACGTATAAAATGGCAGTGGTGGGAGTCAGTAATGTAGGCGAAATTCCTTTTGGCGTATGGAAGGGCAGATGCTGTATCGGAAATTCTATTGCGGCGGATTCGGAAGGAAAAATTGTGAAGGTACTTCCTTTTGGAAAAAGGGCGGAAACACTGGAAATTCTGGAGCTGAAGCTGAAAGAGAATTCACTGTATGGAACGGCTCTGGCTGAAGCGGTGCATTCGTGCAGGAAGGTTTTGTGAAGCATTTTGGATGTTCAGCTGCTGCTGGCAGGGCTGCACCCCGGCAATTTTGAACTTTTTTCCTGTAAAAAAATAATAGACAACAGTTGCCCCTTCCCTCCATTTTGTGCTATACTAACCAGGATTTTTGCAGATCAATGAATGACATAAAACGCAGAACTATCAGTGTGGGAGGACTGGGGCATGATTAATTTACCGGCGGTTTTTGTAGCGAATGCCGTGGGTGTTTTTCTGATGATTATTCTGCTGATCAGCAACAGGGCAAGAATACGCAGTGCTCTTTTTGACGAGCGGCTGTTTATTCTTATGACATTTCTTACAATGATGCAGTGTATCGTGGAGATTGTCACCTTCGTCATTGACGGGAAGGTTTTTACTGGTTCCAGGAGTATTTCTGTTATATTAAATTCTTATCTTTTCGCGGCCGATATCTTTTTCGCGTATATCTGGACAGTGTATTTGGATTACAAGCTTTTTGAGGATATAAAGCGGCTGAAGAGAATCTATCCCTTTGTGGGAATCCCGGCTTATATAGTTATTTTTCTTTCAGCTGTAAATCTTTTTACAGAGGTATTTTTTAAGGTCTCAGGAGATAACGTATACAGTCGTTCTCCTATGGTATTTGTTACATATCTGGTTACATACGGTTATTTGATTTACAGCATTGTACTGGTTTATGTCTCAAGAAAAAAGACGAAGCGGTACCTGTTTTTGCCTGTGCTTATTTTTTTGCTGCCGATTTTTGCGGGAAGTCTGTGTCAATTTTTGTTTTATGGGCTGTCGCTGATCTGGGTTTCCGTGGCGGCGGGGATGGTATCTCTCTATATCAATCTGCAGAATGAGGTGTCCTTTATTGATCACCTGACGGGACTGTACAACAGACAATATCTGGATCGTTATCTCAATTCTATAGTTCAGAAGCAGATGGATGGAAAGGTTCTGGGAGGAATCATGCTGGATGTGGATGACTTTAAGTCCATAAATGATTCCTTTGGCCATGCCGCGGGTGACGCGGCCCTTAGAGAGGCAGGAAAAATTCTTTATGGAGCAGCGGAAGCAGGCGACTTTGCGGCCAGATACGGAGGAGATGAGTTTGTTATTATAAAAAGAGTAACGGACCTGTCAAAGCTTTTTAAGATGATGGATAAAATTCAAAGTCTTACAGAGTCACTGCCGCTGACAGAAAGCAGACCGTATACACTTTCCTTTTCTATGGGCTACAGTATCTATGAGGGGCGGGAGGACACTACAGACAGTTTCCTGAGGCGGATGGATGAACGGATGTACAAGGAAAAAAGAAAGAAAAAGGAAGTCTCAATTTTAACAGATAAAAGCTACAATGTTGGCAAAAGTACGCCTGAAAGTATTGCAACCGGATTGCGCGAGGAGTACAATAGATAATAGAAGACATCGCCGGTTAAATGTAAAGATCTTTTACGAAGCGATGGATTGGCACGCAGTACCATAAAACTATCTGAATTTTTGGGGGTATCAAATGGCTCAGAAACGAGGAACCAAAACAGCAACTAAGAAAGAGGCAGCCGCAGAACAAGAGGTAAAGCAGATCCTGGGAGAAACGGCGGCTGAGCCTGCAAACAAGAAAAAAGAGGAAAAGACGAAAACCAGGATCGTCAGAAAGACCAGAGAATCGAAGGCAGAAAAAACGAAAGAAGCTGCTCCGGAGGAAACGAAGGAGGAAAAGACGGAAGCCGTGAAAGCAGCGGCAGGGAAGGCAGAAGCCGTGAAGCCGGCGGAGGAGAAGCCCAAGACCAGGACAGCGAGAAAGAGAACGGTGAAAGCCAAGGCCGAAGAGCCTGCAGCAGAAGCTAAGACCGTGGAACCTGCAGCAGAAACCAAGGCCGAAGAGCCTGCGGCAAAAGCTAAGACCGTGGAGCCTGCAGCAGAAACCAAGGCCGAAGAGCCTGCGGCAGAAGCTAAGGCTCAGGAAGCCGCGGCGGTAGAAGCGGAAATGGTGGAGCCGGAGACGGCTGATGCTTCTAAGGCTGACAAAACTGGGAAGGAAGAAAAACCAAAGGCAAAGGCAGCGAGAAAACGCGCTTCAAAGACGAAAGCCGGGGAGCCCGCAAAGCCTGCGGAAACGGCAGCAGTGGAGGCACAGCCGGAGAACGGCAGCCCGAGTCAGACGGAGGAGCCGGTATTGGAAAAGGCCGAAGAACCGCATTATGAGATTTATACTACGCCCCGCAGAAGCGTAGCTTTTATCGGTTCGGAGTGCTATCCCTTCGTTAAGACCGGAGGACTGGCAGACGTGATGTATGCCCTGCCGAAGGCGTTGGTTAAGCAGAACTGTGATGTGAAGGTTATACTCCCGCGTTATAAGTGCATTCCCTGGGAGTATCAGGAAAAGATGATTTACCGCGGCTCTTTTCAGATGGATCTCTGTGCGGACGGAAGATCTTATTATGTGGGAATCATGGAATACGTATGGGATGGCGTGGTTTACGATTTTATTGACAATGAAGAGTTCTTCAGCGCCGGAAATCCCTACACGAATCTGATTGATGATATTCCGAAATACTGCTATTTTGCCAAGGCGGCTTTGGCAGCGCTGAATTATATGAACTGGATTCCGAATGTGATCCACTGCCATGACTGGCAGGCGGCGTTGGTACCGGTATATCTGCGGACTTTGTTTGAGCAGTCTAATCTGACCACCGCAAAGACAATTCTGACCATTCACAACCTGCGGTTCCAGGGGGTTTACAATATTCCTACGATCCGCTACTGGTCCGGTCTGCCGGATTACGTGTTTAACAAGGACGCTCTGAAGGAAGGTTATGAGGACGCCAACATGCTGAAGGGAGGACTTACGTACTCCAATATGATTACCACCGTAAGCAATACGTACGCCTGGGAAATTCAGACGCCTTATTACGGAGAGGGGCTTGACGCGCACCTGAGATATCATTCCGGCAAGCTCAGAGGTATTGTAAACGGTATCGATTATGATATCTGGAACACGGCTTCCGATTCCAGACTGTATATGAATTATGATATTACCAACGTGCTGGAGCAAAAGAGAGAGAACAAACGGAGGCTGCAGGAAGAGCTTGGGCTTGTTCAGGACGACCAGAAATTTGTGATTGGTCTGATTTCCAGATTGACGAATCAGAAGGGGCTTGACCTTGTGAACGCCATTCTTCCCCAGGTGATAGATGGAAATACCCAGGTTGTGGTTCTGGGAACGGGAGATTCGGTTTATGAGGATTCCTTCCGGTATTATGAAAATACTTACAAAGGAAGCGTCTGCTCTAATATTATGTATGATGAGACGCGCGCACACAAAATATACGCAGGCGCTGATGCGCTGCTGGTACCTTCACAGTTCGAGCCCTGCGGTCTGACCCAGCTGATCGCCATGCATTACGGGACAATACCGATTGTGCGGGAGACAGGCGGACTGAAAGATACCGTAGAACCCTACAACATGTATTACAACACAGGAAACGGTTTTACCTTCGACAAATACGATGCGGGGCTGCTGCTGGATGCCATTAACCGTGCGAAAACCCTGTATTTTACAAACCGCTGGTGTTGGGATGAGATGGTTCAGAGAGATATGGCCAAAAACTTCTCCTGGGATAACTCAGCCAGGCAGTATAAAGATCTGTATTTGGAGCTGGTGCCGTAACCTCGTTCTTTACGATACAACAGTAAAACACGCCTCTGTCAAGAGGCGTGTTTTTAATGAAGAAATTTTGAGTTTTTTCAGTCCTTCGGATAAGCTGGCTTCACCGGGATTCCGTTCACTTCTACCGAGTCATCCGCCGGGATGAGAAAATAGGGGCGGCCGTCCAGAATCCGAGTCTCGATGAGATCGGTCCGGTCCGGTTTTATGGAAATGTTAATATCCGGAGTTTTTATCTCAAATTTGCGGGTATTTACCACATTGGAGACAAAAAGGGGAGACTGGCTGTCGCCGGCTGTCTGTTCAAATTCCGCATCAAAATGTTCCAGGGCGGAATCATCTGCCCCTGTGGATTCCAGAAGGCTTTTCACATCCTCTTTCATCAGAGTAAGGGGCTCCGGGTCATCTTTTCGCTCTTCTATTAATTGAGACAGGGATTCATGGAGGGCCTTTACCGTTTCATAGGTACAGCCGTCCAGAAGAGTGTCAGCCACCAGAGTATTGAAGGTCTCCTTCTGTGAAGCGGCGCTCAGAGGCGGATTGCAGCCAAAGAGCTGCAGGGAAAATTCCTGCTTCAGCTCGTCCGGATTTTTGGAATAATACAGAATGTTGTGTAGATCTGTATTCCGGTCGGTAAAGGCGGGAAAGAGAAAGCCGCTGACAGGGGGCTCCACCACCCGATCACGGATTCGTTCACTGATGGTGTTTGTCTCGGCTTTATAGGAAAGGCCGGGCTTTGCAAGTTTCACAGGGCAGATGGAACAGAGAATGAAATCATAGACATCCTCCGAAGCGTCAAACATTTCCAGGCCGTCCTTGGCCCGGCGGGGAATGTCGTAGGCACCGTGAACCAGGATGATAAAATAGTTTTCCGGTTCCCGGTAGGACTCAATGACCTTGTCGTAAAAGGCTTCCAGAAGCGCGTCGTCCTTCAGGCCGCTGCTCTTAAGGCGGTACAGAAATTGCTGGGCGCCGCCTTCCGATTCCTGCTCCAGGGGGAATTCCAGGTCCATGAGATTTTTTCCAATGGAACCGGACAGGGTTTTTTTGAAAATATCAAAGTACTTAAACATGTCTTCCTCCTGAAGAGAGAGGAACGCGTCTTTCATTTCCATGACTTTATTTTTTTCACCGTCTACATAACAGCCGCAGATCCTGGTAAAAGGACAGCGATCCGGAGTAAAGAGACGGCGGATTTCGGAAATTTCTTTTTTGTTCATAGAATACCTCCAAGTATTGTAAAAAGCCGGAGTCGGCAGCTTATAACTGCAGCGTGATGAGATAGAGAATCAGAAGGTGTACGGGATAGAACCAGTAAAAGAAGTATTTCATGGAAAGGCCGCGCCTGCCGTTATAAAAATAAACCGGAATGAATCCAAGGGGAGCGGGGAGCTCCCAGGTAACGGCTGCGGCCCCGCCGATACACTGATAGAGACGAGTCTGACGCAGCAGATAGAGAATGATAATTAAAAATACTCCTTTGTAATTATAATCGCTGTCAATGATCCAGGAAACCAGAAGCCCGGCAGCCATTACGGGAAGCTGCATCCAGGGCTTTTCCCTGAAATAAGAAAGCCCCATCAGTACCAGGAGCCCTATCAGCAGAGTAAAATAGACATTCTGCTTGCCCGGATCGAACCAGCCGCTCTGCAGCGCAAGATCAAAAGGAATCTCAGAGATCAGGGCAAAAAGAAACAGGCGGCCTGCGTATTTTTTGGGGTTTCTTGTATGAAGAAAACCTTCCACAAGAAGGAAACAGAAAATCGGGAAAGCCAGACGGCCGATATCCCTGGACACAGAGTAAAGAGTCCGCAGCCCCGGCTGCCAGTCCGGAGAGGCGCTTATAAGAAGGGCGCGGATCACTGTGGCCGCAGTATGGTCAATCAGCATGGAAACAATGGCGATCAGTTTTAAGGTACTTCCTGAAATTCCGAATTTTTTATTTGATGGTTCCATAGATTCCTCCCGTTAAAGGATCGTACACAGAAATAAGCATAAAAAGCATAAACATTTTAAAGAGATTTGTCAAGAAAAAACAGACTCCGCAGCCACGGAGCCTGTTTTTTTGACATTATAGAAAGTTTGCGAACTGCGCTTCTATTGTTTCGCGTCGTTCCTTTATTTAGTTTATATACGTTCTGTTTATTCCCGCGAGCAACGAGCCAAGCGGACATGCTTGCATGTCCATTTGGCGACTGCCGCGAGGGTCAAATACCCCGCAGCTCTGCTGCGCTGCAAGTTTGATGCCCCGTAGCCTACTGCGGGGTTTTTGACTTCTCCTGGGCCAGGAGCATCAGAATTTCGTTGCTTCGCGTGATGAACTGGGTCATTTCTTCGGGGGCCAGAGGCTTGTGGGAGATCATTGCCAGATCATAGAGCTGCTGGCAGATCATGGGAATCTTGTCGGAATCCTTGTGCCCGGCAATATACTGTACCAGCTCATTGTTGGCATTCAGCACCAGTGTTTCCTTTCCGCCGAACATGGACGGATCCATGCCGTACATATTGTACATCTTCATCATTTCCTGCATACGGCGGCTCTCCTCGGAGAGGGTGATGACAGAGGAAACCTTGGGGTTTTTCAGCTTTTCAACCTTTACCTCCAGATTTTCTTTATTCAGAGCCTTGCGGAAAAGCTCCGTCAGAGTATCTGTGGTTTCCTTCAGGGCTTCAGCATCGGTCTCTTCACGGATAGCGTCGTTCACATCCGCGTCGATCCTCTGGAACTTGATATCGTCCCGAAGCTGTTCCATGTGGGAGATAAAAGCGGTATCAATATTGTGACGGAGAATCACAGCGTCCATACCCGCCTCTTTGAAGAGATTGATATACTGGCTCTGCTGCACTTCATCTGTTACATAGTAAATAACCGTCTTTTCCTTTTCTTTCTGCTCTTCTTTTCCTACTGAAGAAGCTTCTGTATTGTTCTTTGCTTCTCCTTCTTCTGCCTTCTTTTCCTCTGCGGTTCCTTCCTGGCTGTCCTCTTTTTTTCCTTCCTCTTTTGCAAGGTCCTTGATGGTCAGATACTTTCCGTCCAGATTCTTGTAGAGAATACAGTCAGTCATACGCTCGCCGAATTTATGATCCTTAATGCAGCCGAATTTAATGAAGGGGCTGATATCATCCCAGTATTTTTCATAGTTTTCTCGGTCATTTTTGCACATGCCGGTAAGCTTGTCTGCCACCTTCTTTGTAATATAATCAGATATTTTCTTTACAAAGCCGTCATTCTGAAGGGCGCTTCTGGAAACGTTCAGAGGCAGATCCGGGCAGTCAATCACACCCTTCAGGAGCATCAAGTACTCCGGAATGACCTCTTTAATATTATCGGCAATGAAGACCTGGTTATTGTAGAGCTTGATGGTACCTTCAATGGAGTCATATTCTGTATTAATCTTGGGGAAGTACAGAATTCCCTTCAGATTAAAAGGATAATCCATGTTCAGATGAATCCAGAACAGAGGCTCCTTGTAATCCATAAATACTTTTCTGTAGAAATCCCGGTATTCTTCTTCCGTACAGTCATTGGGATGTTTGGTCCAAAGGGGATGTGTATCGCTTAAAGACACGGGACGTTTATTGATCTTCACCCGGTCCCTGGCAGGAGATACTTCGACGACTTCTTTCTCGCCGTTCTCGTTTTCTTTCTCCTCTGTTTTGGCATCCTCATGGATCCGTTCTACGATGATGTCATCCTCCCGCAGGTCCGCTTCATCGATGGTTTCGTATTCCTGAGGCGCGTTGGCTTTGGAAAGGAAAATTTCCACCGGCATGAAGGAGCAGTACTTTTCAATGACCTCACGCATCCGGTATTCATTGGCAAACTCCAGGCTGTCCTCCCCCAGGAAGAGAGTGATCTCTGTTCCTACCGTCTGCTTGTTTCCTTCTTCCAGTGTATATTCTGTGCCGCCGTCGCATTCCCAGTGTACCGGAGCGGCCCCTTCTTTGTAAGAGAGGGTGTCAATATGAACTTCGTCAGCCACCATGAACGCAGAATAGAAACCAAGGCCGAAATGTCCGATAATTTCATCCTCTG
>DVGK01000124.1 GCA_018712785.1 Candidatus Choladousia intestinavium
AAAGAGGAGGAAAGGACAAAATATGAATAACAAAGCGGCATTTGTAATGGAAAACCGGAAAATACAGGTGATGGATTCACCTATGCCGGAGATGAAACCGGGATATGTCAAAGTGAAAGTGGAGTACTGTGGTGTCTGCGGTTCAGATGTACACTTCTATTCTTGGGGGGAGCCGGAGTTTCCGGATGTATATCCGTTTATTTTAGGTCACGAATTTGCAGGTACGGTAGTAGAAACGGCAGAGGATGTGACGGATCTTAAGGTGGGAGACAGGGTGTGCGTTGAACCCGGAACTTTTTGCGGAAAGTGTGAATGGTGCAAAAAGGGCAAATATAACCTCTGTAAAAATATGGAATTTCTCTCAGCGCCCAGAACACATGGAGCTATGAGAGAATATATTACCCATCCGGCAGAACTCTGCTTTAAACTTCCGGATAACGTATCTACACTGGAAGGGGCTTTGGTGGAGCCGCTGGCTGTTGGAATGAATTCCGTAGTACGTTCAGGAATCCATGTAGGTGAATCAGCCGTTGTTCTGGGGACAGGATGCATCGGACTTGTGACGATCATGTCTTTGAGAGCGGCCGGTATTACTGATATTACAGCAGTGGACCTTTTTGATATACGTTTGAATAAGGCTTTAGAAGTAGGGGCAACGCGAGTTATAAATACAACGGATAAAGACGCCGTTGCGGAGGTTTTGAAATATTATGATGGAATCGGACCGGATTACGTGTTTGAGACAGCCGGCAACCGGCATACGGCAGAATCAGCCGTCTATATCTGCAAAAAAGGCGGCATCATTATGCAGGTGGGAAATGTAGTGGGAGCTACGTCGCTGAATCTCCAGAAGATGTGCGACAAAGAGCTGACTCTTATGACAAATTTCCGGTATCGCAATATTTATCCTTCCTGCATCGAAGGAATTTCATCCGGACGCATTCATGTAAAAGATATTATTTCAAAGACGTATCCTCTGGACAATGCTATGGAAGCCTTTGAAGATTGCATTAATAACAAGCAGTCTATGGTAAAGGCTGTGATTAAAATAGCGGAAGGCTGAAAAAATAATGGGAGATAGGATTTCATGAATAAAGTGATCTGTGTCGGAAACGCAGTTGTGGACATTATAGTAAAGAACGGTCCTGAGAAAACACCGGATGGAATGACTCAGTTTTCTGAAAGCATCAATATGTATGTAGGAGGAGATGCGGTGAATGAAGCTGTGGCACTATCCGCTATGGGAAATGACGTGAAATTATATACGGTAATTGGGGACGATCCCATGGGGAATGCTTTTATGAGTCTGATCCGAAGCTATGGAATAGAGACGGATGGGATCATAAAAGACAAGGAACACAGTACCACAGCTACCGTGGTGACGGTGGGAGAGAATGGGGAGCATGGCTGCATGACACTGCGAAATGGTGCGGCCGGCAATATGAGATACGACCCGGAGCAGTTCGGCATTGATTTTACAGGGGCAAAGCTTGTGTCGGTAGCCAGTCTTTTCTGGAGCAAAGGACAAAAAGAGGAAGATCTTGTGCGGCTTTTCTCCCGGGCCAAGGAGGCAGGAGCCCTGACCATGGCGGATATGGTTCTGGATCAGTCCCAGATGTCTTTGCGGGATATAGAAGAGGCCATGAAGTATCTGGATTATCTTGTACCCAGTTATCATGAGGCGTCTTACTTTACCGGAAAAGATTCTCCGGAAGAAATCGCGGAAGAGTTTCACAGAAGAGGAGTGAAGCATGTAATTTTGAAAATGGGAGCGGAAGGCGTGTTTGCCAGCTCTGAGGGAAAAACCATACGGGTAGGGACGATCGCGGATCAGGTTGTGGACACATTGGGAGCCGGAGATAATTTCGTCGCTGGACTGATTACGGGGATTGTAGACGGACTTGATCTGGAGGAAGCCATGTATTTTGGCTCGGCGGCATCGGCTATTGCCATCAGCCAGTATGGAGCTAACGGAGGAATAAAGAATAAGCAGCAGGTAATAGATTATCTGAACGCGCATAGATAAAAAGAAAGGAAGGTAATTGACATATGAAAATGATTATAAATGGGAAAAAAGTAGACGCAGCCAGCGGAAAAACGCAGGAAGTAATTAATCCGGCGAATCTGCAGGTAATTGACACCGTTCCCTGTGCGGAAGCGGAAGACGTAAAAAGGGCAGTTGACGGCGCTGTGGAAGCTCAGGAAAGCTGGGCAGCGCTTCCGGTAAGAGAACGCTGCATTATTCTGCGAAGATTTGCCGATATGGTTATGGAAAGAAGGCTGGAGCTGGGGGAGATACTTGCGAAGGAAGCCGGAAAGCCTTATATGAAAGAGGCGGTATGGGAACTGGATTCAGTGGCCTATGTTTACCGGGGAGCCTGTGATGTGGCGCTTCATTATTATGGCGCGACTATGCCTATAGGAACGGAGCCTGGATACGATGATGACCTGCAGATTACCATCCATGAGCCGTTAGGAACCCTGGCCTGCATTATCCCCTACAACTTCCCGCCTGCGATCTGGGCCTTTAAGACTGCGGCAGCCCTTGCGGCCGGCAACACTATTGTGGTAAAAGCACCGTCCTATGATCCGATGACACTTTTGGCGCTTCATGAGATGCTGCATGAGGCAGGACTTCCCGCCGGAGTGGCACAGTGCCTTACCGGAAGAGGATCCGTAGTAGGAGATTTGCTGGTGGACGATCCCAGAATCGCCTGCGTAAACTTTACCGGAAGTACGGAAGCAGGACTCAGTATTGCGGCAACAGCAGCCAAGCATCTGACGGAGTATAAATTCGAGCTGGGCGGAAATGATCCCTTTATTGTGTTTGAAGATGCTGATATGGATCTTGTTATTAAAGAAGCGGAAGACCAGGCCAGAAATAACCGGCAGTGCTGTACCGGCTCAAAACGGTTTATTATACATAATTCATTGAAGGAAGAGTTTGTAAAGAGACTTTCTGCTGAACTGGATAAGCTGGTAATCGGCGATCCCATGGATCCCAAAGTAACTATGGGACCGATGATTGGAGAAAGAGCGGCTAAAACCGTAGAAGAACAAGTAAATAAAACTGTATCTCAGGGAGCGAAAATCGCACGGGGCGGCAAACGGAACGGAGCGTTTTATGATCCCACGATTCTGGTAGATGTAACTCAGGAAATGGACATTGCGAAAGATATGGAAGTCTTCGGCCCGGTATGGCCTGTAATCGGCTTCGATACATTCCAGGAAGCAATCGATATTGCTAATAATTCTCAGTATGGACTTGGCGGAGGCGTATTTTCAAAAAATATTTATACCTGTATTCAGGCTGCGAAGAAACTGAAAACAGGCCACATTGCGATTAATGGTTCCGGAAATTTCCGGGCCGCAGAGCTTCCCTTTGGCGGCGGAAAGAAAATGAGCGGCAACAGCCGTGAGTCTCTTTCAAAAGTAATGGATGAGGTGACCCAGCTTAAATCGATTGTATTCAGATATGCGCTGAATGAAAGAAAGTAAAAAACACATGCAGGAGGGAAAAAACATGGGATTATGTACAATGAAGGAGCTGATTGATAAGGCTCATGATGAGAAATACGCTGTTCCGGCTTTCAATGTCTGCAATCTGGAAACGATACAGGGGATTTTAGAGTGCGCGGAGGAGCTCCATGCGCCTGTTATTCTCCAGGCACATTGGCTGGAAGCCTATTATTCTTCACCTAAGACGGTTGTGGCGATGATCCGGTTGGTAGCCGAAGGGAAAAATGTACAGTATGCAATCCACCTGGATCATGGCGCAACCTATGAAGATACAGTGCGGTGTGTGCAGGGGGGATTTACCAGTGTTATGTATGACGGCTCGCAGCTTCCCCTTGATGAGAATATTCAGAATCTTAAAAAGGTGTGTGAGATGGCAAAGGCAGTAGGAGTTACTGTTGAAGGTGAGATCGGCACAATCGGACAGACTTCCGAGATGGGGGAAGCCCTGGAGAGAGTTTATCTGACAGATCCGCAGGAGGCAGCCAGACTAAGCAAAGAGACTGGAATAGACTGCCTGGCAGTAGCCATCGGAAATGCCCACGGTTTTTATAAACAGGAGCCTAAACTGGATTTTGAACGGTTGGCTGAGATAGCCGCAGTAGTAGAAGTGCCTCTGGTACTCCACGGCGGCACGGGAATTCCCTGCGATCAGATTCAGAAGGCGATTACGATGGGAATCAGCAAAATTAATTTCAGCAGCGTCTTAAGAAGAGCGTTTCTTTCCAGCGTAGGGGAGTTTTTGAAAAATGAACCGGATACCATCGAATTTATGGATACAATGCGTAAGGGGAAAGAGGCATTAAAAGAAGCAGCTAAAAATGCCATGGAAATGTGCATGTGCTGTGACCGCTGCTGAGAACAGGCATCCTGAGGGGTGTCAGACAGGAGAAAGTACGATATGAAAGTAAAGGTACCCGGTCCGGCTGTCCAGCTCTGTGAATGTATGAAGCGGATCTATAATCAGGATATGACTTCGCTGACTGGAGGGAACCTTTCAGTTCTGGATGAAGAGGGAGTGATATGGGTCACTCCCTCTGGAATTGATAAGGGAGGACTTTGCCCGGAGGATATAGTCAGAATTTTGCCGGACGGCAGAACAGAAGGGAAATATAAGCCGACTTCCGAATATCAGATTCACAAAGCAATTTATGAAGCCTGTCCGGAAACAAAGGCTGTTTTGCATGCCCATTCACCGGGGATGGTAACTATGAGCGCTCTTCGGAAACCTCTAAACCCGCTACTTTTGGCGGACGCATGGAGAGTGTGCCCCTCTATGGGTCTGGCGCCTTACAGGACGCCGGGAACCTCTGAACTGGCAGAGGCGGTGAAAAAGGAGTTTCAGGCGGGATATTCTTTTGTGATTCTGGAAAACCATGCGGCCTTTCTGGGTTCAGTGAATTTGGCAGCCGGTTTTCTTGCGTTTGAACAAATGGAATTTCTGGCGCGCATGCAGTTTAACGCGCAGCTTTTAGGGAAGCTTTTGCCGGCAGATGTGAAAGCGGTTCAAAGGTATGTTCTTGAAAGCCGAAAGAAGGTTTTTTCGCCGTCGGAAATTAGAAACGAAGGATCGGAGATGCGGGAAGAGAAACTGCGGGAACAATTAAAAAGTTTTTCTGAACGTTCTTACAAAAAGAAGCTTTTTACTGCAGGATCCGGCGCTTTGTCTGTACGGCTGGGAGAAGATAAGTTCTTGATTACACCGGAAGGAAAAGACCGGGGCAATTTTGAAAAGGATGATTTTGTGTGCGTAGACCAGGGAAAATGTGAGGCTGGAAAGCTGCCGGATCGTGACTGGAAACTTCACAGGGAGGTTTATAAAAAACATCCGGAGGTTAACTGCATTATGTTTGCGGCTCCCTGCGGGATAGGAGCCTATGCGCTGAATGATGCCTGTTTTCCTGTTGAGCTGGCGCCGGAGGTCTATGGAGTATTGCGCTCCTTTCAGAAAATTACCCTGGAAAGCTTTTTTGACAGCGAAAAGACCGTGGAAAAAATAAGCGGTAAAACTCCGTTTTTGGTGGTTCAGAATTTAGGCGTATTTGTGGCGGGCCCGGATCTGCCCCTGACCTTTGACAAAATGGAGGTGGCGGAATCTGCGGCGCAGTCTTTAATCCTTGCGGCAATGGCAGAAGAAAAGATCTGTACTTTGACCCGGGAACAGCTGATGCTGACAGATAAGAATTAATCAGATACTGGAAAGGTTTTGAAGCAGGATGAGGCAGAAGGGATACCTGGCAATGGATTTCGGAGGCAGTTCCGGACGGGGCGTAACAGGCGTTTTTGATGGAGAACAGCTGAAGATTCAGGAAATTCACCGCTTTCCCAATTATATAGTACATTTGGCAGGAGAGGACTACTGGGATCTTTTGTATCTCTATGATCAGATACGTCATGCCGCCTGCAAAGCCTGCAGTCCGGAAAAAAGTCTTGAAATGATCAGCGTTGGAATTGATACCTGGGGGACGGATTATGGGCTGCTGGATGCGGCGGGGAAGTTTTTGTACGGCGGACACTGTACCCGCAATTCAAAAGGAAAGGGAGAGCGGGAGTTGCAGAAGAGATTCGGCAGTCTGGAGTTATACAGACGTACAGGAAGTTATTCTCATAAGGGAGGCACTTTTTGCCAGCTTTATGAGCAAAAAATTTCCGGAAATATTTTTTTGGCCGGCGCAGATAAAATGCTGATGCTTCCGGATCTGTTTGCAGCATTTCTCACAGGCGAGAAAGGAACGGAATATACAGCGGCGGCCACTACCATGATGCTGGATCCGGTGAAAAGAGACTGGGACAGAGAGCTTCTGCGTGCAGCAGGACTTCCGGAAAAAATATTTTCAGAGATTTTTCTGCCTGGCACCAGGATTTATCAGCTTCTGCCTGAACTGTCCAGAATGTGGCAGATTCCCTCCCTCGGATGTGTTCCGGTTGCGGGCCATGACACAGCCTCCGCGGTATCGGCCGCGCCTCTGAGACGGGGGGAAGCGTTCTGCTCCAGCGGCACCTGGTCCCTTCTGGGGATAGAGACGGAGGCTCCTCTGATTACGGAAAAATCCTTTGCCGGACATTTTTCAAATGAAGGTATGCTGAATGGAAAAAGCAGACTCACAAGAAACTGTATGGGAATGTGGGCGCTTCAGCAAAGTCTGCGCAGGTGGTTCCCGGAGCATCAGAAAATCCCGTGGAATCTGGTGCTGGAAGAGGCCGAAAAGGCGGAAGCTTTCCGCAGCCTTATAAATTTAGAACAGCCTGTATTTGGCGGAACCGGAGATTTAAACGACAGGCTTCGGGACTATTGTATACAGACGGGTCAGCCCAAGCCGGAGACAAGAGGGCAGACAGTGCGCTGCATTCTGGAAAGCATGGCGCTGGGATACCGTCTGGTAATTGATCAGCTTCAGGATGCAGTGGGCCAGAGAATTACAGGGCTGTATATTGTAGGAGGCGGCGGGAAAAACGATTTGTTGAATCAGTTCGCTGCGGACGCTTTAAACCGGCCTGTAACTGTGGGACCGGCAGAGGCAGCCTGCATCGGCAATCTGCTTACACAGGCAATGGCATTTGGGGAACTGGATCATATGGAACAGATCCGCCAGGTCGTCCGAAGATCCTTCGGGGAAAAGATTTATGAACCGAAAAATCCGGAAGCGTGGGAAGAAGCATATGGAAGATATCAGGATCTCATAAAAAAGGAGCAGATACTATGGCAAGAGAAATTGTGGTAAGCGGAGCCAGCCGCGGCTTAGGCGCAAGTATAGCACGCATGCATCTGGAAAAGGGAGATATTGTGCACCTGATTGTCCGGAAAGAATCTGATTTTGTAAAAGAAGCAGAAAAACGATATCCGGAAAAAGTAAGGGTACATTTTGGCGATATTGCCAGTGTCAGTCTTTTGGAAAATGCATGCCGGGAGATCATCAGGGAAATAGAGCATATAGATATTCTGTACAATGTAGCGGCCGTCTTTAATGAAGCGGATAAGTGCGGGCTGAACGATCTGGACTTTGATATAGCTCCGGAAATTTATAATATAAATGCATTGGGACCGCTGCGTGTACTTCAGCAGCTGGATACCGTAATTGATGGGAAGACCCGCATTGTAAATGTGTCATCCCAGAGCGGAAGCTGCGAAGACACAGACGAAGTTACAAAGTATGCCTATTCCATGTCAAAGGCAGCTTTAAATTTTGCCAGCAAACTGTATTATCGGGAAAAGCATCGGGGAAGGAACATTATTGTTGTATGCCCGGGATGGATGCGCACCGACATGGGGGGAGCAGAGGCGGATTTGGATCCGGATGAGAGCGCTGAAGGCATTATTCACCTGGCAGAGGATATGGAGAATTTGGATCCGGACTGGATGTTTTTTAAATACAATGGCAGTAAAATTCACTGGTAAAGGGATTTGAAAGTTAAGGATAGGATCAAACTTGCGTCTAAAAAGCAAGATGGTAAAAATGGAGAGACAGTTCTA
>DVGK01000125.1 GCA_018712785.1 Candidatus Choladousia intestinavium
ATAAGACACAGCATCCGGCCTCTTGCGGATTTAGCCGAATCCTGTGCCTGACCGTACAGACCAGCTTGCGGAACGTTATCTGTACGCATGCCATGACTTTCCGGTGTTGCGGAACCGTCAGCCATGTACAAGGAGGTATATTTGTGTAGATCTGTTGCCTCGAGATAACATTCCATTTTGAAATAGTGTTTCTCCGCCTACCCTGGCAGAAAAACCGCAGCCCGAATCCTCTCTATGCTTTGTCTCAGATTCAGACGCTTTGGAGTGTCCTGCTTTACACGGAAGCATCTTCTCTCATACCAAGCAGGTTTCCTGGCTCACAGATCTTCGCTTGACTTCCCCTTCTCACAAACGGGTATGCAATGGTTCACCGAAGTCTCGCTCCCTGTTTACAGTGACCGGATCGCTCAGGTTTCTCACCTGATTCCCTTTTCAGAACTCTTTTGAAAAATTCTGCACTTGATACGGCAATGTCTTTTACACATTTACAACTATACCATACCGCTTATCAAGCGTCAACCGTTTTCTGTGAAGGCTTCCTCACCCGGCATTTTCCAGGCCGAATGGTCTGTATGAAGAAGCTTGTGGGACAGATGAGACAGCGGTTCTCCCAAATAGTCCTCATAGCATTTTTTAATAGAAGGATTCTCATGGGAGAAGCGGAGATGGTTCTGCTTATCCAAACCGTAAAGCACCTCACATCTCTCTCCGGCCAGCTCCTGTCCATCCTGAATCGGCTGTCCGCCTCCGCCGGCACATCCGCCGGGACATGCCATGATCTCCACGAAATGATAGCTGACTTCTCCCTTTCGGATGGCTTTCATAAGCTTCCTGGTATTTCCAAGTCCGCTGGCCACAGCTACCTTCAGGTTCTGTCCCGCCAGATTGAATTCAGCCTCCTTCCATCCATCCATTCCCCTGACCTTCTTAAAGGAATCCGGATCCGGGTTCCTTCCGGTTACAAAATAGTAGGCGGATCGCAGAGCTGCCTCCATTACTCCTCCTGTGGCTCCAAAAATCACTCCTGCTCCGGTGCCGACTCCCAAAGGCATATCGAATTCTTCTTCTTCCAAATCCTTCAGATTGATGTTCTCTGCCCGGATCAGACGATCTACCTCTCTTGTGGTCAGGACAAAATCCACATCCTGTCCTGCTCCAGCATCATTCATCACAGGTATCTCACACTCATGCTTTTTTGCTACACAAGGCATGATGGATACAGAACAGATTCTGGAAGCATCCACATTCAGAAGCTTGGCGTAGTAGGACTTGGCAATAGCCCCGAACATCTGCTGAGGAGACTTGGCAGAAGAAAGCTGCCCTGCCATATCCGGATACTGAGACTTCATAAAGCGCACCCAGCCGGGGCAGCAGGAAGTAAACATGGGGAACACCGCCTTCTCCGGGTTTTTTACTTTTTCCAGGAACTCGCTGGCTTCCTCCATAATTGTCAGATCCGCGCTGAAGGTAGTATCAAAGATATAGTCAAATCCAATCCTTCTTAAGGCTGCTACCAGACGTTTTACCGTGGCATACTCTCTGGAAAGTCCCAGACTCTCTCCCCAGGCTGCCCGGACTGCAGGAGCCACCTGCACCACTGTAATCTTATCCGGATCCGCCAGAGCGTCAAAGGCTTTCTGGAGATCGTCCCTCTCTCTGAGAGCTCCTACCGGGCAGTGGGTGATACACTGGCCGCAGAGGGCACAGTCCGCCTCAGTAATCTTCCGGTTGCCCGATACATCTACAGTGGCTCTGGACCCTGTTCCTGCCACATCCCAGATGTTCAGGCTCTGTACTTTATCACAGACCTGGATGCAGCGCATACATTTAATACATTTCTTTGCGTCCCGGATCAGAGGAAAATCCATAGGCCATTTGGATTTTGGAAGGTCTCTCTCAAAGGAAATCTCCAGAATCCCCAGGTCATTGGCGATCTTCTGAAGCTTACAGTTCCCGCTGCGCACGCAGGTAGCGCACTGACAGTCATGCTGGGACAGAATCAGTTCCACATTGTTCCGACGGCTCTCTCTGACCTTGGGACTGTTAGTATAAATCACCATTCCGTCCACAACGATATTATTGCAGGCCGTAACCAGCTTCGCGTAGCCTTCCACCTCTACCACACAGACACGGCAGGCTCCGATTTCATTTAAGTCTTTAAGATAGCAGAGGGTGAAAATAGGAAAACCGGCCTGGGCAGCCGCATCCAGAATCCTGGTCCCTTCTTTTACCTGAATCGTCTTTCCGTTAATTGTCACATTTACCATTTCTCTACTCTGCCTCCTTTCAGGACACCAAACCCAAAATGATCGCAGCGCAGGCATCTTCCGGCCTCCTGTTTTGCTTCCTCACAGGTAAGTCCGCATTCGATCATTTCGAAATCCTTCGCTCTTTCTGAAGGCTGTCTCTCCTTCATATTCACTCTGGCGCAGCTCTTTCTGTCATTCAGGCGCACCTCCGGTATTTCCACATCCGTGGAGATCACATGATGGTAGCCAAGATATTCATCTATGTTCGCTGCCGCCACTTTACCGGCCGCAATGGCGCGGATCACGGTAGCAGGACCTGTTACACAGTCTCCACCCGCAAAAACTCCGGTGAGATCCTTTGTATTAATTCCGCTCCAGCTTAGAGCGTCAATTACGCCTCTCTTCACAGGAATTCCCTGTTTTTCAAATGCTTTGGACTCAATTCCCTGTCCCACGGCTACGATAACCATATCGCAGGGAAGCCGCACCGGCTCCTGAGAAGAATCCATAGGAACAGGACGCCCGTTTTTCACCGGCCCGATAATCTGAGGTTTTACCCACAGGGCGGCTACCTTCCCTTCCGAATCCTTTTCAATTCTCAGAGGAGCGTGGAGATCCAGAAGCTCACATCCCTCCTGTACGGCACCTTCTACCTCTTCCGGCATAGCCGTCATGTCCACCGCCCGGCGGCGGTAAGCAATGGAAAGCCGCTTCGCTCCCAGACGGATGGCTGAACGCGCCACATCCATGGCGACATTTCCTCCGCCAATCACTACGATCTCTTTTCCTGTGTAATCCGGCATCTCGCCGTCTCCGATTCCCCGAAGCATCTCCACGGCGGAGATCACGCCCTGGGCGTCTTCCCCTTCAATGCCGATTTTCCTGTCTGTATGGGCGCCGATGGCAATATACACCGCGTCATACTCTTCTCTCAGATCCCGGATATTTGGATTTTCTCCTACGGTAACCTCTGTTTTCACCTGGATGCCCAGATCTATAATCTGTCGGATCTCCTGATCCAGCTCCTTTCTTGGCAGGCGATAGTTTGGAATGCCGTACCGCAGCATACCGCCCAGGTGCTTTCTCTGCTCAAAAATCGTCACCTGGTGTCCCATCAGCGTGAGATAGTAAGCGGCGCTGATTCCGCCGGGGCCTCCGCCGATTACAGCCACTTTCTTTCCTGTGGAAGCAGCGGGCAGAGGATGAGGCACCTCACCTGCATGATCCACGGCAAATCTTTTCAGTCCGCGGATATTCACCGGGTCGTCCATCATAGTTCTGCGGCACCGCACTTCACAGGGATGCTCACAGATCAGCCCACAGACTGCCGGAAGAGGATTATCCTTGCGGATCAGGCGCACCGCGTCCTGATACCGGCCCTCCGCAACCAGAGCAATATATCCCGGTATATCTACCCCTGCCGGGCACTGGGAAACGCAGGGCACCGGCTGATTCAGCTCCAGTTTGCACCTTCCCCTTAAAATATGTTCTTCAAAATCATCCCGGAAGCCTTTGATCCCCTTCAGCACCATCTTGGCAGCCTCATAGCCGATGGCACAGTCGGCAGAATAAAAAATATTTTTTGCTGTCTTTTCAATTAAATCAATGGTCTCAAGAGAGGCCTCCCCATCCAGCACATCCTCCATTAGTTTCCCAAGCTGGCCAAGCCCCACCCGGCAGGGAACACATTTCCCACAGGACTGCGCATGGCACATCTTTAAAAAAGAAGCTGCGAGATCCACCGGACAGAGTCCCGGGGGACTTGCGCTGATGCGCCGCTCCAGATCCTTGTAGAGTTCTTCAACCGTTGTCTGAGCTTTGTTCTGCGTAATAATACTCAATCTGCTCATCCATGTTCCTCCTCGTTCTGACTGAAAATCTTTTGCGTAACTCAAAAAGGCAGTATCTGCTCTCACAAATACTGCCCAGACGGTCGGCATACTCCCGTTCTCCCACTGCACGGTGTTAATCCACCTCAATAATCCGTCAGCAATGAAAGACCGTTAATATCACACAATCATCATAACACACATCAAATTCAGGGTCAAGTTTTTTTGACCGCTTATTCTTTTTGAAGATTCTTACAGTCCGGCTTTCTTAGCCGCTGCCTCTACCACGTGGCTTACCAGAACGGAAGTGGTCACGCTGCCTACTCCTCCCGGAACCGGTGTGATGGCCTCTACAATCGGTTCCACCGCTGCATAGTCTACATCACCGCAGAGTTTTCCTTCCGCGTTCACATTGATTCCCACATCAATCACAATCTGACCCGGTTTCACATACTCGGCGCCTACCACGCCTGCCCGGCCTGCCGCTACCAGAAGAATATCTGCTTCTCTGGTAACTGAGGGCATATCCACAGTTCTGGTGTGGCACACGGTGACAGTTGCGTTCTTCTTAATCAGCATCATGGCCGCAGGCTTCCCTACCACCAGGCTTCTTCCGATGACTACGGCTTTCTTGCCGGTGCAGTCGATTCCATAGTGATCCAGAATCTCCATACATGCCTGAGGCGTACAGGGCGGGAATCCGATTGCTTTTCCTGTAAAAACTCCGGACATGGAGCCGTCTGTCATACAGTCCACATCTTTGGCAGGATCCAGAGCATTTTCAATTAGATTCTGATCCAAATGCTTGGGAAGAGGACGGAATAAAAGCACTCCGTGAATGGCATCGTCTTTATTCACCTGATCGATCACTTTCAGCAGCTCTTCCTGAGAAACGTCCGCCGGAAGCAGAAATTTCTTGTAGGCAACTCCCAGAGTCTCACATCTCTTGGTTGCTCCTCTCTCATAGGAAAGATCGCTCTCATTCTCTCCTACCCGGATAATTCCAAGAGTAGGCTTTACGCCTTTCTCTTCCAGTGCGGCTGCCTTAGCCTTGATTCTCTCATTTAAAGCGGCATTTACTTCTTTGCCCAGTAACTGTTTTGCCATTTCTTTCTCCTTTCGCACCTGTTATTTCAGACGTGCCAGTACACTTTCAAAAATTTCATCTGCCATAGGCGGATACTTTTCCAGCATGGCATCTGCTTTCGCGTTCAGCTGAGCCGCATATTCTTTATTGGCCATAGATTTTGTATTAATGTATACATTTAAGCTGGCTCCCATAAGAGCGGCCTTACAGAAAACAGCGCCCACCCCTGCGTCGCTGATAGCAAGTGCAGAACCTTTTGCCGCAAACTCCTTGATCAGTTCAAGGGCTTCACAGCATTTTTCCATAATCTCCATAGGAACGGTGCAGGCATCCTTCAGGACAATCTCCATGACTCTTGCCTTCTCTGCCTTCTCTTCTTCTGTAGCACGGGGCATACCGTAAGCCTTTGACAGAGGCTCAAATACCTCAGCGTCCCGCTCAACCAAAGCCAGCAGCTCTGCCTGAAGGCGGTCGCATTTTGCCTTCAGCTCATACATTTCCGCTTCCACATCCGCATATTTTTTCTTGCCTACGGTCAGGCTTCCCACCATATTTCCCAGGGCTGTACCCACAGCTCCGACCAGAGCTGAGGCGCCGCCGCCGCCGGGTACAGGCGCCTTTGATGCAAGTACTTCTACAAATTCGTTACAAGGAACTGTTGAAAATCCCATTTCTGTTTACCTCCTGTTAGAACAGACCGGAAATCTTTCCTGTCTCATCCACGTCAATCCGCTCTGCAGCCGGTACCTTCGGCAGTCCCGGCATGGTCATGATCTCTCCTGTAAGCGCTACGATAAAACCGGCTCCCGCGGAGATCTTCAGGTTCCGCACCGTTACCTCAAAGTCTGTGGGCGCTCCCAGCTTCGTCTGGTCGTCTGTCAGGGAGTACTGGGTCTTCGCTACGCAGATCGGGCAGTTCCCGTATCCGAGAGCCTCCAGCTCCTTCGCCTGCTTCTGGGCGTTGGCTGTCAGTACCACTCTCTTGCCTCCGTAGATCTTCTGTACGATCTGGTTCAGCTTATCCTCTATGCTTCCCTCCAGCTCATAGCTGTATGTAAAGTCATTGGGCTCCTCTACCAGACGGATCACTTCTTCTGCCAGCTTGATGCCGCCTTCGCCTCCCTTTGCCCATACCTGGGAAAGGGCTACGTTTACTCCCAGCTCCTTGCACTTCTTCTCTACCAGCTCCACCTCTGCCTTTGTATCCGTGGGGAACTCGTTGATGGCTACCACGCAGGGAAGCTTATATACATTCTTAATGTTGCTTACATGCTTCAGCAGGTTCGGAAGTCCCTTCTCCAGCGCTTCCAGGTTCTCCTGGTTCAGTTCTGCCTTGGGTACTCCTCCGTTGTACTTCAGCGCGCGCACCGTCGCCACGATCACTACGGCGTTGGGCTTCAGGCCCGCCATACGGCACTTGATATCCAGGAACTTCTCCGCTCCCAGATCCGCTCCGAAGCCTGCCTCTGTGATGGCATAGTCACCCAGCTTCAGCGCCATCTTCGTAGCGATGACAGAGTTGCAGCCGTGGGCGATGTTGGCGAAAGGCCCGCCGTGTACAATCGCCGGAACGTGCTCCAGAGTCTGTACCAGGTTCGGCTTCAGCGCATCCTTCAGAAGCGCGCACATCGCTCCCTGGGCGTGAAGATCCCCTGCCGTTACCGGCTTCTGCTCAGATGCTTTCCCGTATGTATATCCTACAATAATTCTTGCCAGACGGTTCTTCAGGTCTGTGATGTCGCTGGCCAGGCAAAGCACCGCCATGATCTCGGAGGCAACTGTGATGTCATATCCGTCTTCCCTGGGCATTCCGTTTGCCTTCCCGCCAAGGCCGTCCACTACGAAACGAAGCTGGCGGTCATTCATATCCACGCATCTTCTCCAGGTGATCTTTCTGGGGTCAATGTTCAGCTCATTCCCCTGGTAAATATGGTTATCCACCATAGCTGCCAGCAGGTTGTTGGCTGCCCCAATGGCATGGAAGTCACCGGTGAAGTGCAGGTTTATATCCTCCATGGGTACAACCTGCGCGTAGCCGCCGCCGGCTGCTCCGCCCTTTACGCCGAAGACCGGTCCCAGGGACGGCTCACGAAGGGCTACCATAACCTTCTTTCCCAGCTTCTGGAGTCCGTCCGCAAGGCCTACTGTGGTAGTGGTCTTTCCCTCGCCGGCCGGGGTGGGGTTAATAGCCGTTACAAGTACCAGCTTCCCATCCGGCTGATCGCTTTCTTTTAAAAGATTATAATCAATTTTAGCTTTATAGTTTCCGTACTGTTCCAGATATTTCGGATCAATTCCGGCCTTTGCCGCAATCTCGGTAATCGGCTGCATAACGGTTTCCTGTGCAATTTCAATATCTGATTTAAAACCCATAGTTAAAATCCCCCTTGTATCATTTTTATATCCAATAGAAAGCACGCTCTGCGAACTTTCTATTGTCATGAATCAGATTGCTTTTAATGTTGTGATCCCTATGTCACAGACCACCACCAGATCTTCTGCGTGGAAAGCCGCAGGGAAATTATCACTGAATAAAATCTGTGAAGAAGGAGGGAATTCCTCATCTCCTTCCCACAAAAGGAACTGAACATAAAACCCAGGAAATACTTCAAACTGATATCCTTTGTCCGAGGCATGAACGGGACAGGCTCCCATTTTCCCCATTCTTTCTGAAAATTCCTCCAGCCGGTTTCCGTATCCATATGCAAGGCGCATCATACATCGCCCCTGAAACTGCCGGAAATATACCTCTCCCCAGGGAATTTCTCTGTATGTGAGAAATTTACCTGTGGAGGCTGCCTGACATCCCTCAATGAGAAAACGGATCACCAGAATTCTCGCAGACGGCAGGGAAAGCAGCGGCGAATATCCCTCCCCCAGGAACCGGATCTCATAATCCGGAAAGGAAATCCGGTACTCCTTTCCAAAAAAGAATACCTGAAAAGACTTCTCCTCCTGAAAATAGGAAAATCCAGTCCGGGCGCTGATTTCCAGCGGATCCTTTGTTTTGTATTCTTCCAGATAATGTTCAAAAGGAACTCTTTCCTTATTGTCTTTGTCGTATACTAAATTCATCGGGCCTCCTGATTTGACGGAAAGAGAGATGCATCTGTGTGAGGAATGAAGCAGCTGGCCACAAACTCATCCATATAGGTGGGCTCATTGCTTAATTCCAGATAGGTCATATTGTGAGCTACCTCCGCCACCTTCCTCTGAGCCTCTGTAGAAAGAAGAATCGCGTACGCGCCGGAGAGGGAAGAATTGCCGATATAGGAAAATTTCTCCATATCCACATCCGGGAACATGCCGATATACACTGCGTTCTTCATATTGATGCCGCTGCCGATGCCTCCTGCCACATAAATATGGTCAATCATGGAAACATCAAAATCCAGCGATCTAAGCATCACGCAGATGGCAGAAAAGATCGCTCCCTTTGCCCGGATAAAGTTGTCAATATCCACCTCTGTAATCTCAATGTCCTTCACAGAAGCCGCGTCCTCTTTAAATGCCAGAACGTAGCTGCCCATACCGTACTTATCGCGGTGCACCCGCTCCCCTTCCCGGATAAACTTCCCTTTGGGATTGATAATTCCGCAGCGGAACAGTTCACTGATCACATCTATGATTCCGGAACCGCACAGACCGACAGGCTTCTGTCCTTCCCCGCCAATGATTTTAAAGGTAGGGATCATGGTCTCTTTATCTATGGTACAGGCCTCAATGGCCCCGTCCGTGGCACGCATGCCGCAGCTAATATCGCCGCCCTCAAAGGCCGGACCTGCGGAACACGCGCAGCTCATCATAAACTCAGAATTGCCGAATACCAGCTCGCCGTTGGTGCCCAGGTCAATGAAAAGAGACATCTCTTCTTTGTTCCAGATCATGCTGGCGAAGGTACCCGCCGTAATATCGCCTCCCACATAGCTTCCGATGTTGGGGGCAATCAGGACCTTTGCATGGGAATTCGTATGAAGTCCCAGATCTCCGGCAAAAACAGAGTTTGTCTCAAAGAAAGTAGGGATATACGGCTCCATACGCACCGGATCCGCATCTACCCCTAAAAGCAGATGATTCATAGTAGTATTGGAAGCCACACAGACTCTGAAGATCTGCTCCTCCTGCACAGAGGCCTCCCTGCACATGGTATCAATCAAAGGATTCAGCGTTTCTCCGATAATAGCGTCCTGCAGACGCTTCCGGCCTCCCACCTTCTGCTGTTCAATAATCCGGTTAATTACGTCTGCGCCATAACGGATCTGACCGTTTCCGGCTGACCCTTTGGCCAGAATCTTTCCGGTAAGCATATCTACCAGCACCGCCGATACGGTGGTTGTACCGATATCCACCGCAAGACCTGCCACCACCGGCGTTTCCTTGGCGCCTATCAGGTCACAGATCTCCACTTTGTTGCCTTTTCTGCGGATGACGCACTGTACGTCAAAAGAATATTTTCTGAGATTTTCCGCCAGCTTCTGGAGAACCTGGAAGGAAATTCTGACGTCCTCCGCCTCGCATAGATCCTCAACAGCCCAGGACAGCCGCTCATTATCCGGCATGGTGTCATCCAGGGAAGGAGGATTCATGGTTACTCTGATAACTTCTAAGTCATTCTTAAATTTAATTCCGGCTTCTGAAATATCCTGTTCCGTCTTCTCAAAGATCTGAATCTCCTCTGCTGAACCAAGATCCGCAACTTTCATCCTGCTTCGGTACGCAGAGGCAATATCCGGAACCAATACTTCCACATCACCGGCAATTTTACTGATGCAGGAAAGCCTCCACCCCTGGTCATACTCTTCCTGGCTGATGTGCCGGGTACGTTCTGACTCCAGTTCGCCCTTTACCAGCTTCACTTTACATTTTCCGCAAGCTGCATTTCCATTGCATGGCGCATCGATAGCTACGTTCGTTTTTCTCGCTACCTCAAGAAGGTTTTCACCGAAAGCAGCGAAGACGGTTATATCTTCGCTGTTTTCAAACTTAAAAGTCACTTTATACATTCTATATCCTCTTAAGCTGCATCAAAATATTAGATCTCAAGATAAGAATCTGCATACAGTGTATTATTCTTAAATACATCACAGGACTTAATGGTCTCCATAAGACGCAGATCACAAGGATTCACAATTGCGGAGGTAAGACCCTGCATCATTGCCATAGCCACCAGGGCAGAATCCATAATCGGACGAATATGCTTCGGCATACCATTGGAATTGTTGGAAAGTCCGCCTGTGGAGTTCAAGCCCATATCGGAGAACATTTTAATTGCCTCAAGGACTTCCATCTGCTTGTCCTGCATTCCCTTTACAACCAGGAACAGCGGGTCAAACCACAGATCAGTAGGCTCCATGCCATGCTCAAGACCTCTCTCCAGCATGTTCTGGCAGTGCATCATACGCTCATCATTGTCAGCAGCGATTCCTTCCGCTGAGCAGAGAGCAATTACGATGGCGTCGTTTGCCGCCGCCAGGTCAATGTTTTCGATTCTTCCGCCTGCGTCCGCAGAATTCACGATGGGTTTTCCTTTGGAACGGTTGTAAACGGAAATACCAGCCTCAATAGCTTTCTTATTTGCTGTGTCCAGAGCAAGGGGCACATTATCAAATTCGCTCTGAAGAAGCTGAACAGCCCACTTCATCAGGTCCTCACCGTCTGACTCAGCCGGGCCGATATTTACGTCCAGATAGGTAGCTCCTGCATCCAGCTGCTCCTTGGCGCGCTTCAGAATCGGTTCCGGATCTCTTTCCGCCATTGCCTTGCGGATTACAGGTGAAATACAGTGAATTCTTTCACCAATGGTAATAAATTTTGCCATAGTTGTTCTCCTTTTCTTTCTTGATTTTATAGAGTACAGAACGCCGAAGTACTTTCTGTTTACTCTGCTTTTGTAAAACCAGACTGAGCTCCCGCGTTCTGAAACTTATATAACTTAAGTTCTGTTCCTTAAGCCTGAAGATCCTTCATAAATTTAACAAGCTGCACTGCCTCGTTGGGGGCGATGATAATCTCCCATCCAGGAAGCTTTGCTTCCAGCTCACCCTTCAGAACAGCTACTTTTCCGGGGATAACAAGCTTTCTGGAGTTTACTTTGCCTGCAATATCCTGCTCCTCAAAGAACTTGGCAATAGTATTTGCCGAGAACTTGCCTGCAGCCCAGGATGTCAGTACGGAAAGTCCGCCTGCATCGTTGATGATCAGGTTGCAGGGAACGCCGGAACGCTCAAGCTCACCGGAAACTACGAAGTATGTAAGAGCAAAGTCTACGGTGGTTACACAGATAGAATCCTTGTCCGCGCCGTTCAGAGGATAGATGCCCGGCTCAACCTTCATGGGCTTCTGAGGATCGGTAAACAGATTCTGACGCAGGCCGTAGAGCGGAAGGGCCTCTGCGTAAGTCATCTCATCTACAACAACAATTGAACCATACTTCATGGTGAACAGAGAAAGCAGGGCTGCCTGAAGATGGGCATTGCCGTGTGCCAGGCGGTCTGCCCGTACAATAGAGGGATAACCGCAGGTACGGTTTCCGTCCTTGATGGCTGCTCTTCTGAACTGTACTGTAGTGGCAAAAGCATCCTTAATGGAATTCGTTCCCGCGTCAATCAAAAGGTTCTTATTGCCAAGCTTCTCCAGAGCCGCTACTGTATCATAAAGTTCGTTGATGTCCGCGCCCTGTACGCCAAGAGCAACGCCGGCATCCTTTGCAACTGTGTTCATTGCCTCGTAATTGGAAGCGTTCGCGCCGTTTAAAACCGGCTTGCTGTCTTTTACAAGCTCTAATGCCTGCTTGGCAACTTCAGGATCTGTACATCCAAGAATCAGTACCCGGTCAAGAGCTGCCGCTTTCTTTACAAGATCCAGGTATTTCTCAACGCTTCCCTCCGGAGAGTAGTTTACATAGATCATTTCTACGTACATTCTCTCTCCGATACGCTCATAATCAACCTTGGGAATTCCTGCCAGCTTAGCTTCCACTGCCGCGTCATCCATGCAGTTGCACAGAGACACTGCGTAGCGTGTCCGGCTGACAAAGGTTTTCTCGTGACGGAACAGAACGGTTTCGCCGCCCAGAGCCATCTCCTTGTCCCCGGTTCCCACCTTGATTGTCTTCATAGGCGGAGCTGTAGCCTCATTCAGAGTTGCCTTGGCATCCTCTGAAAAATAAGGACAAGCGTCAATGGAAACGCTTCCCTGGGCCACCTTCATGGAGAAAGCCATACAGGTAGGGCTTCCGCATTCTTTACAGTTTTTCTTAGGTGATAATTTAAAAATATCGAGACCTTTCAGTGCCATTTTCTATTCCTCCTTGTACTTCAAACCTATCGCTTATACTAATTCCTTGATCAGCTGGGAAATTGTCTTCACTGACTCCGGATGTCTCAAAATCACTGCATTAGAGCCGGAAGCCAGCACTGCCGCGGCTGTTTCCACTTCCATATCAATTGCGCGCTCTTCCAGTGATCCCCATTCAGGCATGTCCGCCTCAGAAGCCATAGCCTCTTTCACGCCCCATACCTCTGAAGCAACGGGAGTAATAATCGGCATCTGAAGAGTTGTATCAGACTGTGAGAGAGCTGCCGCCTTCACACGGTCCATGGTAGATACTACATACTCAAATCCATAGCCGGCTGCTGCTGTTCCTACATTCATAACGATTCTCTGCCCGTTTACGCCGAGCTGTGTCAGAAGTACGTTCAGCTGCTTAGCCAGGTTAATATCTACTGCAGACTCCGCGCCAACGATCTGCTTATAAGCAAGACCTGCTGATGCGCCGATAGTCTTGTAGTCTTCCTCTCTTGCGGAAAGGATCACAACATTCTTTCCTTCCAGAGCAGAGGAAGCCTTGTCAAGAAGCTCGCCATCCTTCTCCACGTTCTTGCATCCGCAAACTACAAGAGGAAGGTCTACTGCATCCGCAATGTCCTTCAGAATCTGAACCAGTTCTTCTGTAGATTTGTTTTCTCCGTTAGGATCTCCGCCCTCCAAACGGATACTGAGAAAATCAACGCCCTCAAAGGTCGCTGCCTTCTTCGCCATATCTACTACAGTCGCACAGCCTTCATAACATTTCTTTACGCATTCCGGCTCATTGTCCATACCGCCGTCCGTAATCTCAATACCGACCTTGGGAGCATTTTCAATGGCTTCGTCAAAGGTATAGAAGGGAAGTACATTTTCTCCTCCTACAGTAATGGCTTTGTCGCCTGTACCGATTGTAACGGCATTAATCTTCGCGCTGAATTTTCCTGATTTTCCAGTAAACGGCATCTTTCTATTACCTCCTTGTATAACATGCCAATGCAGAGTACTTTCGTACTCCGCAGTGGCTTATAATTTGTTGTTCTTTCTTACATCATGGGTTCCATGCCAAGAGCCGGATGTCCTTTTTCCTCCAGGAATGCCAGCAGGGTTTCGGGATCTTCCGCAACTGTCTCATCACCGATCATATCTGTGAAATTATCGATTCCGTAAAGCTCTTTTGCTGTAGCATTCAGTCTCTCGGCAACCTGTTCCTTCAGTTCCTTGGGCATCCAGACGATACGCTTTACCCCGCCCTCTGCCTTCATGAACTTCTTGGAAGAAATAAAATGCTTTCCATGCCCCATGAATCCGGGTGTCTGCACACCGCCGCCTGTCATAGAAGCCAATTCCGGGAATGTCATGCCGATCGGAGTCATGCCCGCGTACTCACGGTTGGCGATGCATACGCCGTTTGACAGAGGCTCGATACCGCAGATACACTCAAAGCATCCGCATGAAGTCATGGGCTTCTCAATAATAGAGTAGAGAGACACATCCTCCAGAGCTCCCTGGGAGAATTTCTTCACAGCCTCGTTTACATCCTCATATTCACCGATTCTCTCGTCAATCACTCTCTCTTTTGTGATCACCTGGCAGGGTCCCTGGGGATCCAGCTCGTTGGTAGCCTTCGCGTCCAGCCATGAAACAGCGCCGCAAAGTCCCAGCCGCTCCGGGGTAACCACACATACATGGGAAGGTGAAAATGCCTGGCACATAATACAGCTGTAGTATACGTCTACGCCTTCGTCTGTAAGAGTATCCAGACGCTCATCTCTCTTATCGAATACGGGAGTAGCCAGTTCATGGCGAAGCTTCGTACACATCTCCGCGTCTGTATAGATCTTCACCTGACATTTATCTACTACCGCCGCGAACTCGCTCTTAACCTTGGCGTAGAGAACTTCGCCCAAATGTTTCAGACGGAAGCCTGCGTTGTAAGTCTCCTTGCTTACACGGATACGGATCATATCACGCTGTCCCGTATGCATCATACCTTCCACACAGTTCAGATAAGAGTGGAATTTACGCTCAATAACAGGCTCGAAATCAGACTGCATCTTCTTTCCTGCCACTTCCACAACATAAGCGATGGACTGCTTGCTTCCCATATCGAAGCCGTCCAGATCCGGTCCGATCACTTCAATCTTGTGATCTTCCACTTCGCTCATATCCTTTGTGGTTACCAGCTCAAAGCAGTCCACTCTGGAACCATCGAATTCAACCTGCATATCGCCCCGGCGGATAATCTCGCCCTCAAAAGCAGAAGCGAACGCAACGGGAATATCAATATTCGTGATCTTGATTTTGATATCTCTTGCTTCAAGAGAAGTAGCGTTAAATTTGGAAACATCTTTCTGTACGATAAGGCTCTTCGGAACCTTGAAGGTTTCCTCATTGGTAATAACCGGGAATCCAAGCGCAATAGCGCCAGCACCGCAGGCAACGATCACTGCGTCAAGAGGCGCGAAAGCATTTACAAATGCCGGAACACGCTTCATGGTATATTCCATCAGTCCTGCAGCGTCACCAGGCTGAATATTACCAAAGATCAAAGCCGCGCGGATCGCAACGGATACTGCGTGTACAACGGATGTAACATCCTTTCCAAGAGGAATTACACGCACATTGGCACCGGTCTTATATCCCTGGGCCTCACACTGATCAATGATGCCGCCCACTAAAGTAACGAGAATACCCTGGGCCTGGTAGCTCTTTACCAGAGCAACGCCCTCTTCTGCTGTGGGAGCTGCTCCAAGGATAACTGCTACGCCAGGGATGTCCCCTGTTACAAGAGGCACACCCAGCTCACGGATCACCGGATCGCCCAGATGTCCGTAGCAGGGCGCTTCGTAGGGAACCGCACCGTCAATATACTTCAGCACCTCAATAAACTCTGCACAAAGAGCCGTAGCCACACCTGACATGAACGCGTCGTTCAGCTTCTGCTCTCTTGTCATAAGAGTCTTAACTACGCCCAGAGCTTCCTTCAGCTCTCCAAGATTTCCCACCTTGGTACCTGTCACCGCATAGTAGCAGGGAAGGCTGTAGGCGGTATCCGGAAAAGCTACAGCTTTATCTGCGCCATACTTTGCAATCGCATCGCTAATCGCAGATTCTGTCAGACCGTATACCGTATCATTTCCACTGAAAACAACATCAAATAAAGTCACTGTTCTGCCTCCATTTCTTTTGATAGATCCATTTTTTGTTTGATTTTCCGAATCTCCTCTTTCAGCTCTTTGCTGAAGTCATAGGGGGATTTCCCCTGACGGTCCGCATCCATCACCTCCGGGTTATAGTGAATGCATCCCAGAAGATCTTCTTTTGGAATTCTGGATCTGATGAATTCCTCATCTTCTTCGCTTCTTACTTTATTGGCCACCACCCGTACCTGGGAAACTCCCAGATCCGCTGCCAGACGCTTGACATTTTTATAAGTCTGGACGCTTCTGGCTCCGGGTTCAATGACTACAATAAACTGATCCATACCGCTGGTGGTTCCTCTTCCCAGATGCTCCAGCCCGGCTTCCATGTCAAGAACCACCACATCCGTGCTTCGCAGCATCAGATGGCTGATAATTCTTTTGAGCATCACATGCTCCGGACATACGCATCCTCCTCCCCCGGTTTCCACCGTGCCCAGGACGAGAAGCTTTACGCCGTTTCGGCTTTTTGCATATTTATCCGGAATGTCGTCTACCTTCGGGTTCAGACGGAACAGCTTATTGAACTCATCCGCGCCGGTCCGTTCCTCCACCAGCTTCCGCATCTTGGAAATCGGTACGATCTCCTCCAGCTCCTCTTCAGAAAAGCCAAGGGCCAGTCCAAGATTCGCATCGGGATCCGCATCCGCCGCCAGTACGCTTCTCCCCTCATCCGCGTACATCCTGGCAAGGGTAGCCGCAAATGTGGTTTTGCCCACACCTCCCTTTCCGGTAATAGCTATCTTCATAGTTTCCTCCTGCGCGCAGCCCGAAAGCCGCGCTGAAATCATTTCTGACAGCAGGAAGGCCTCACAGGGTGCCTCCTGCTGTTCTTATGCCAAATATCAGATTCCCAGAGCCGCTCTCTTCTCTTCGATTCTCTGGATCATCAGATCACCAAGCTTGTCAATATCTTTCTCTACGGTATAGGCCGCCTCTACCCAGTCGCGGATACCGTCTGTCAGGAGGCCAACCACCTCACTGGAACCCGTCACCTGAGGCTCAACGCCCAGGAAGGTATCAATGCCGGTAGCTACAACATAATTTCCAATGGAAACTGCCTTCTCGGACATCCACTCAGGTGCGCAGCCCACCAGAGGAAGCTGAGAAATATTCAGCCCTGAATCTTTCGCAAGCTCAGAAGCAAGAATCATCATTCTGGAAATATCCACGCAGGAGCCCATGTGAAGCACGGGAGGAATGTCAGCAAGCTCGCACACTCTCTTCAAGCCGGCGCCGCAAAGTTCCCTTGCTTCCTTATCCATCAGGCCCGCTCTGGCGGCAGCCTGAGCGGAACATCCGGAGAGCACTACGATGATATCGTTTGCAATCAGCTTCTTCATCAGATCAATATGAGCGGAATCCGGACGGACTCTCGGGTTATTGCAGCCTACCATAGCCACAGCGCCGCGAAGAACGCCGGAAGTAATGCACTCGATCAGCGGCTTTGTGGTCCCGGTTACATCCACCTGAGAGTTAGTCACTTTGTCAAGTGTTTTAACAATTGCCTCTACGGAGTATCCTACTGTAGCTTTCTGCTTTAACTGAGGAATATGTACAAGCTCCGGTTTTCTGTTTTTGAAGTTCTCAACGGCCGTGCGCACAATCAGCTTCGCGTTTTCTCCCGCCGTCTCCGCATTGAAGCGTATGAACTCGGAATCCGGCATCTGCGCAATGGGAGAGGTGGTGATAAACTTGGTATGGAAGCATTTGCTTAAAGGCCCTAATGCCGGGAAAATACACTGCACGTCCACAACAATAGCCTCACAGGCCCCAGTAAGAACTACATTCTCCTGCTGCAGGAAATTTCCTGCCATCGGAATCCCCCGACGCATAGCCACCTCGTTGGAGGTACAGCAAACGCCGGCCACATTGATGCCCTTTGCGCCCACAGATTTCGCAAGAGCGATCATTTCTGGATCCTCCGCATAGTCGCAAATCATCTCAGAAAGTGAGGGATCATGTCCGTGTACAATAATATTTACGTAATCCTCTTTCATAACTCCCAAATTCGCTTCTGTATCCAAAGGCTTGGGAGTTCCGAACATAACATCTGAGAACTCTGTTCCGCACATGGAACCGCCCCATCCATCAGAAAGTCCGCAGCGCAGGGACTGACGGATCAAAGCCTCCGGCTTGGAAGAGCAACCCATATGAGTCATGTGAAGAGCTGTAGCAACCTCGCGGTCGATTGCTCTCGGCTCAATCTCAGCTTTTGCCCAAAGCTCCTGGGTATGCTCAGGAGCCCTCTTCAGGAATCTCTGAGTTCCGAAAGGCTTTCCATACTCTAAGAGCGCCATCTCTGCGATCTCATGAGCCAGATCGTAGATATTCTTACCTTCCGTCTCAACGCCCCATTCCTTGGCAATGCGGATCAGTTTGTCCGGATCTTTTACTTTGTAATTGCCGTCCGGAGCAACTGTATGCAAAGTATGGCAGATCTCACGCCCATGATCTGAATGGGTTGCAGAACCGCCAGCTGTAAATCTCAGGAAGTTTCTTCCTACAATTCCATGTACGTCACATCCGCAGATTCCTCTGGGAGCCTTAGGTGTAATACGGCAGGGTCCCATAGAGCAGATCCGGCAGCAAACTCCCTGCTCACCGAATTTACAGTGGGGCGTCTGATTTTTCACACGAAACTGCCATGCGTCCGCGCCTACCTTGGCTCCAGTCTCCAAGAGCCGGTTCGTAGCCGCCTCAAATTCCTCTACTGATGTAAGTTTAAAGTTTCCCATCATTACCTCCTTGTATCCTGTATCTGAAGAAAATTTTATCATCATACTGTATTGTCCGCAAAATACTGCAGCTGCCCCGTACTTTCCGGGCAGTAATACTTCAAAAGAGAATCCTCGCTTCCCGCATCTGTGTCAGCCGTTAAGTACCTCTGTTCTTACATACCTCCATATCCGCATCCCTCCATTTCTATTGTGTTATAATATAATTATATTTAACTGGAAAATTAATTTTCACAGTTAATTTTCACCACGCCTCCGGTAAGATCCGCCATGGCAAGAGTCCCTGTAACAGCCTTCGTATCTCCCAGTACATCCGTCAGGATTACTTTATCCCCATCAACCTCGATCCGGCTGACGTATTCAAGAATCACACTGTCATGGTCTTTCACATTATAAGCTGTAGCCAGACACATATTCTCTACCTCCTATTTCTCTCTGGCAAGATCAAGGGCCAGTTTCAGATAAAGGTTCCCTTTCTGATATTCATCAACAGCCCGGCGCACCTGCTTTGCGGCGTCTCCTTTTCCGGAGCCCTCAAGCTTTCCTGCAAGCTGGTCCAGCTCCGCGGCATGATGCTCATTATGCTTCAGCATATAGTCCAGCAAAGCCGTCATCTTGTCTCCACCTTCCGTTCCATGGCCGCAGTCCTGTCCGCAGCCTTGGCCGCAGTCTTTTCCCTGACAGCCTTCCGGCCCGTGATGGTGATGACGCTCCCCGTGGGGATGCTCATGGCCGTGAGAATGGGGCATAAGATTACCGTTTTCGTCCTGTATTAAATGCATTTCCGTGTCCCCTTTCTTATGCAGAAGGAAGTTTAGTTTGTTAATTTTTTGACACTCCCAACTCTTGTTCTGCATATGGATGTATTATAGCATATCTTGTTTTTATTCACAACAAGCGGTGTGTATTTTTTTAAGAACTTGTGGGTATTAACGATAAAGGAAAAGCATAACAGAAGGATCTTTTTCTATTATGCTTTTTCATGAAAACCAAAATCAATATTATTTTGTTGGAATATAGATAAACTACCAGGGCAGAATGGCGCTCTCCACCTTATTGTCCCTGAGCATCAGCTCAGCCACAGCCGCCTTGGGATCCTTTCCCTCAAACAGAATTCTGTATACCTGCTCAATAATAGGAAGCTCTGTATTGTACTTTCCCGCAAGCCTCATGGCCGCCTTTACGGAGTAAACCCCTTCTACAACCATATTCACTTCCCGCATGGCTTCCCCCATGGAATATCCCTTTCCCAGAAGAATGCCTGCCCGGCGGTTGCGGCTGTGCATACTGGCACAGGTGACAATCAGATCCCCGATTCCGGTAAGTCCCGAAAAGGTTTCAATGTGGCCGCCCATCTTTATGCCCAGGCGTCCGATCTCCACGATGCCTCTTGTAATCAGCGCGGCCTTGGCATTGTCACCATAGCCCATTCCGTCAGCGATGCCTGCCGCCAGGGCAATGACGTTTTTCAGAGCACCGCCCAGTTCAATTCCCAGCATATCCGGGCTGATGTAGATCCGGAAGCAGGGACTCATAAAAACAGACTGTAGCTCCTTGGCCGTCTCCTCCCTGTGGGCACCCACCACACAGGCGGTAGGAAGGCTCCTGGCCACCTCTTCCGCATGACTCGGACCTGAAAGCACTGCGCTTTCAATGCCCGGAAGGACCTCTTCCAGAACCTCCGACATAGTAAGAAGTGTATCCTCTTCTATTCCTTTAGACGCGCTGACCACTTTAACGCCTCTATGTATAAAAGGCTTCATCTTCTCTGCCGTCTCTCTGACACAGGCAGAGGGAACCACCACCACCAGAATCTCTTTTCCGGACACTGCTTCCTCCATGGAGGCTGTAATCCGGATTTTCTCCGATATTTGAATCCCCGGAAGCTTTTCCGGAAGGCTTCGGGTTTTCTGAAGATTCTGTGCGGATTTTTCTGAATGGCACCACAAAGTAACCTGATATCCATTTTCATTCAGAAGGATAGCCAGAGCCGTTCCCCAGCTTCCGCCTCCTATTACGCCTATTTCTTTCATTTGTTTTCCTTTCTGTCTGGTGCGTCAGGAACGGTTTTTCTTGAAAAGATATGTTTTTCTTTCTTCTCCCCTGACCAGCCTTGCCAAATTTGTCCGGTGCTTCCAGAAAGCCAATACAGTCAGAGCCGCCACTACCGTATACATCTCATACAGATGCCCCTGGGTCATCCCGAATATTCCCAGCTGTCCGAAAATAATCACTTCAATCATAAATCCCGCATAGAGAAGCAGCGAACCAAGGGAAACCAGATGGGTCAGCAATGTTGTCCCAAAAAAGGTCACAATAGCTAACAGTGTCATCTGCCAGCCCAGGGACACAATCAGCCCTGCGGTGGCCGCGATTCCCTTTCCTCCCTTAAACTTCAGGTAAAAGGGATAATTATGCCCCAGAATCACTCCGGCGCCGGTATACACGCTCAGAAGAGGAATGATATCACTGTAGGAATTTCCGAAAAGCAGGCGGACTGCCATAACCGCCAGAAAGCATTTTAAGAAGTCAAAAAAAAATGTAATGATTCCCGCTTTGGTTCCCATAGTCCGAAGCATATTGGTGGTTCCCGCGTTGCCGCTCCCATACTGTCGTATATCAATACCATGCAGCTTTCCGTAAATATAGCTGGTCTGCAGCAGCCCGAATAAGTATCCGATACAAAGACACAAAACCCTTACTGTCATGATCTGTCCTGATCCTTTCTCTCTCTGATAATGAATTTCAAAGACGTTCCTTTGAATCCGAAGGTATCCCGGATCTTATTTTCCAGATACCTGGTATAGGAAAAATGCATCAGCTGGCGGTCATTTACAAAGATCACAAAGGTAGGCGGCTTTACAGAAACCTGGGTAATATAATACAGCTTCAGCCGTTTTCCCTTGTCCGTCGGAGGCTGCTGGAGGGCCACCGCTTCTGCCATAATCTCATTCAGCACGCCTGTGGCCACCCGCATGGTCTGGTTCGCCATTACCATATCGATGGTTTCAAAAAGCCTCGGAAGTCTCTGGCCTGTCTCCGCTGAGATAAAAAGGATTTCCGCATAAGGCATATAAGAAAGTACCTGGCGGATCTTGTCCGTATATTTATAAATCGTTTTATCATCCTTCTCTATGGCGTCCCACTTATTGACGGCGATTACAATTCCCTTGCCCCTGTCGTGGGCGATTCCGGCAATCTTAGCGTCCTGTTCCGTCACCCCTTCCAGGGCGTCGATCAGGATCACCACCACATCTGCCCGTTCAACCGCGGACACAGTGCGGATAATGCTGTACCGCTCCAGCTCTTCCTTAATCCGGCTCTTCCTGCGAAGTCCCGCGGTATCAATGAAAATATACTCCTTTTCTTCCCATTTCACCACAGTGTCCACCGCGTCCCTGGTGGTTCCGGCAATTTCTGATACAATCAGCCTTTTCTCTCCCAGAATCTTATTGATCAGAGATGATTTCCCCACATTGGGCTTTCCCACAACAGCCACTCTCGGTCTTTCATCCTCTTCATCTGTAAACGCATCGCTTTCAAAATGAGAGATCACCTCATCCAGCATATCTCCGATCCCCAGCTTATTGCTGGCGGATATAGCAAAAGGCTCCCCGATGCCCAGATTGTAAAACTCATATACGTCTGCCATGGATTTCTGGAAATTATCTGCCTTGTTCACTACCAGCACCACCGGCTTTCTGGAACGCCGCAGCATATCCGCCACTTTCGCGTCCGCATCCACCAGCCCCTGGCGGCAGTCTACCATAAAGAGAATCACATCTGCCGTCTCAATGGCAACCTGCGCCTGTTCCCGCATCTGCGAAAGGATAATGTCTCTGCTCTCCGGTTCGATTCCCCCTGTGTCAATAATAGTAAAAGGCGTATTCAGCCATTCCACATCCGCGTAAATCCGATCCCTGGTCACTCCCGGCGTATCTTTGACGATGGAGATATTCTGGCCTGCCAGCACATTAAACAGAGTGGATTTTCCCACATTGGGCCTTCCTACAATGGCAACAATCGGTCTGCTCATGCCTTTCCTCCTCTCATAATATTCTGAATTACCGCCGACACAAAATCATATCCGCTTGATTTTACAATATGAATCTTTGTTTGTAAAGCCTTTTCCAGCTCACCCACAGAAACATCGTCCAGAAATACATTCTCTCCCTCCCGGAGCATGTTGCACGGAAGCAGAAGGCGGCTTCCCAGTTCCTTTCCTTTAAGCTGCTCCTTCAGATCCTGTCCTGTAATTAAACCGGAAACTGTGATTCGTTCGCCAAAGAAATGGTTCTTCACCTGGAAGACATGAATTTTTCTGCCGGGAAACTTCTTCTGAATCTTCCGGCACAGCTCCTCTATGCAGGGGCCGGCCAGCAAGCCGGTAGCAATGGACAGCTCTTCCTGCGCGCCGTCATCTTTAAGGTTCCTGAGGGCCTCCTGCGTTTCTTCTCTCAAAAGCCGGAGCATACCTACCCCGTTTTCAAGCTGGGGGTAGCCGTCGTACCGCTCCGCTTCCGGCAGTTCCCTTTCCGCCAAAAGATACCACTCGTCCGAAGCATGGATAAAATGCGTGCCATGCTCCTGAAAAATCCTGCGCTGCCATCTTTCAATGCAGTCAATGACCGCTTTGGCATCCTCCCTTGAAAAAGGTTCCAAAGGATAAAGGTCCTGTCGGTATCTGGTAAGTCCTACCGGAACTATGGAAACACTTTTTAAAAACGGAAGGAAACCGCTCAGCTCCCGAATGGAGCGTTCCAGTTCTTCTCCATCATTGATTCCTCTGCACAGAACGATCTGGCCATTCATCTCTATGCCCGCGTCCCAAAGAAGCTTCGCCTTCTGACATACATCCCCGGCAAACCGGTTCTTTAACATCCAGCAGCGGAGTTCAGGATTGGTGGTGTGAAATGAAATATTAATCGGTTCGAGGCGGTACCGGATCACCCGTTCCAGATCCTCCTGTGACATATTGGTTAAAGTCACATAATTCCCCTGCAGAAAAGAAAGCCTGGAATCATCATCTTTAAAATAGAGAGTTTCTCTCATGCCGGGGGGCATTTGGTCTATGAAGCAGAAGATACATTTATTCCTGCAGGACCGGTACTCATCCATAAGGCCGCTTTCAAAGACAAGCCCCAGATCCTCCTCATACTCTTTCTCAATCTCCAGCTCCCACTCTTCCCCGTTCTCTTTCCGGATCAGGACTGTAAGATATTCTTCGTTCGTCAGATACCGATAGTCAAAAACATCCTTTACCGTCTGGCCGTTAACCAAAAGCAGCGCATCCCCTGCTTCCAGCTCCAGCTCCTCCGCAATGCTTCCAGGTTCCACCCCTGTGATTCTATGCTCCAGCTCATTTTTTTTCATTTTTACCTCTTTAACTGTTCCGAATTTTCTGCAATTTACCTGTTTATCATACTATTTCCCCATCTAAAATGCAACCCGCCAATACTTTTTGGCCTCTGTATGACCGCACTGTCCGTTGCATCCGAGCCGGGCGTGTGCCGCGTCTCTTCCGACAGGCACTATTTTTCCTGCTGTCCTTGACGGGTTCCCTTCAAAATGATATAAATAGAACTGTAGAAATGCTGAAACAATTAAGAGTACGGAGGAAGAACATGTCTGACTACGATAAATTAGAACACATTTTGCCTGTGGGACCATTAAAAATCGCCGCTTTGGAGGGCTGCCGCGAATTTGCCGCGACAGTGGACGCGCATCTGGCAAAGTCCAGAAAAGAAGCGGTCAAAGAGCAGGAATACGTTACTCCTTCCCCCGGATACGTGAGAGACTCCTACCTTCTGGACTGCCGCTGTTCCCGTTTCGGTTCCGGGGAAGGCAAAGGGGAGCTTCACGATTCTGTTCGGGGAGCAGATCTTTATATCCTGGTAGATGTCTGCAATTACAGCCTGACTTACACCGTATGCGGGCAGGTAAACCATATGTCTCCGGATAATCATTTTCAGGATCTGAAGCGTATTATTTCTGCCGCTACCGGAAAGGCAAAACGGATCAACGTGGTGATGCCCTTCCTCTATGAGGGCCGTCAGCACAAGCGCACGAAGCGGGAGTCACTGGACTGCTCTCTGGCGCTCCAGGAGCTGGCCGACATGGGTGTTTCCAATATTATCACCTTTGACGCTCACGATCCAAGAGTGCAGAATGCCGTTCCCTTAAGCGGCTTTGACTCATTTATGCCTACATATCAGTTTTTAAAAGCCATTATTGACACAGTTCCGGACTTTCGCATTGACAACGACCATCTCATGATTATCAGCCCCGATGAGGGCGCCATGAGCCGCGCTGTGTACTTCGCCAATATTCTCGGTGTCGATATGGGGATGTTTTATAAAAGAAGGGACTATTCCGTCATCGTAAACGGCAAGAATCCGATTGTAGCCCACGAATTCCTTGGAGACGATGTGGAGGGAAAAGACGTCATTATTGTGGACGATATGATTTCATCCGGCGAAAGTATGCTGGATGTAGCCAAAAAGCTGAAAGAAAGGAAGGCCAACCGGGTGCTGGCCTGCACCACCTTTGGCCTCTTCACAGACGGATTTGACAAATTTGATGAATATTATGAAAAGGGCTACATTGACAAAGTCGTGACCACGAACCTCACATACCGTTCCCCTGAGCTTTTTACAAAGCCCTATTACGCAGAGGCGGATATGTCAAGATTCCTGGCCATGATTATAGACTGTCTGAATCACGATGTAACCTTAAGCTCCATTGAGACGCCTACCGAGAAGATCAACGAACTGCTCTCCTCCTTCCGTACTCAGAAGGCCAGAACGCAGGAATCTTCTGCACTATAAAGAGCAGCAGAAAACAGGCTCTGCGGGCCTTTTATCATCACAAATCAAAATACCTGCCGCCGTATTCCAAGAAAGGCGGCCAGATTTCCTCTCTTTCCTCCGGAAGCCCGGTGTGAAAACAGAAGATCGGGATTGCAGCAGGTACATAGATCCGTTACAGCGATCCGCTCCGGAAGCATTCCGGCGCGGATCATATTTTGTCTGCAGGCCTCCCACAGATTCAATCTGTATTTTTTCTCTCCTGCTTTCTGCAGAGGATCTTCTTTAAAAATTTCCGGCCACAGATCTGCGGGATACGCTTCCTTTACCTGGTCGATTACATCCTGACTGACCTGATAGCAGTCCTGACAGATCGAGGGACCTATGGCGCCTATGAGATCTTCCGGCCGGGTCCCATACTCCCGCTCCATCCTTCTGACTGTCTCTCCCGCAATATCTCCCACGGTTCCCCGCCATCCGGAATGAGAAAGCCCTACAGCCCGGTGAACCGGATCAGCGAAATACAAAGGAACACAATCCGCATAGTAGGTCACCAGCATAAGTCCCGGAGTATCTGTCACAAGACCGTCTACATCCTGGTAATCCTTTTGGCAGAAAATCCCTTTCCCCGCATCCTCTATCGATACAGCCCGGACATGATTCGTATGAGTCTGGTCTGAAGCCACAAGGTTTTCCATCTGAAACCCGATAGCCTGACTGATTCTTCTGTAGTTTTCCATGACTCTTTCTCTTTCATCCCCTCGGCCGAAGCTAAGATTCATAGAAGACAAATCTCCCTGGCTTGTACCGCCCAGCCTGGTGGAAAAACCGTGCAGCAGCCACTCCTCTCTGTCAAGAACCGGAAAGGTAAGGTAGACTACGGAACCCTTTTCCCACAGCCTCATTTCCTCTCCGTAACCTTTTCTCTTTATATTCCACTGACTCATTCTATTTTCTCCTTCGCCCCTCTCTAACTGACTTCAAAAGCATTCTTTATCAGCTCCGCCTTTTCTCCGCAAAAGGACACTACGTCAAAACGGCAGGGAATATCCTCATAGGTGTAATGACCTGCCAGATAAGCTCTTGCTGCCCGGATAATCCTCCGCTGTTTTCCAGCTCCCACGGCCTCCGCTCCTCTGCCTTTTTCCGTATCTTTCCGATACTTTACCTCCACAAATACAAGATATTCGCCTTCCCGGGCAATCAGATCGATCTCTCCTCCACCGCCCCTGAAATTCTTCTCCAGAATCCTGTATCCCTGCCCCTCCAGCCACAGAGCGGCTTTCTGCTCATATTCTGTCCCCAGCCTGCGCCTGTTCATCTGCATCCCCTTCCAGAATATGTGTGAGAAAACTTCTCCTGTGTATGGGAGAGGGACCGTATTTCCGGATTGCCTCAAGGTGCGCGGCAGAGCCGTAGCCCTTGTGAGAGGCAAAGCCGTACTCCGGCATGATCCTATCATACTCCCGCATAAGCCGGTCCCTGGTGACCTTTGCCAGAATGCTGGCCGCAGCAATGGAGACGCTTTTGGCATCCCCCTTGATGATAGGCACCTGTGGAAGAGAAATTCCCGGAATTGTCACGGCATCGTTCAGAAGGAGATCCGGTCCCGGATCCAGCTTTTTCAGCGCCAGGCGCATCGCCTCATAGGTCGCCTGAAGAATATTAATCTCATCTATCCTGGCCGGCGATACAAGACCCACGCCCCAGGCAACGGCTTTTTCCGTAATCTCTTGGTAAAGTTCCTCTCTCTTTTTCTCACTGAGCTTCTTTGAATCATTTAAATATAAGATCTGGCAGTCCGATGGAAGGATCACTGCTGCCGCGGCCACCGGCCCGGCCAGAGGCCCCCGTCCGGCCTCGTCAATCCCGCAGATCCTCCCAGCGTATGCGTACTGTTTTTCGTAAGCCCTCATCTGCTCAAGGCGCTGCTGCTCTTCTTCAAATTTCTGCAGTTTCTTTCTGTAACGCAAAATCAGGCCGGCAACGCCGACCCTCTCATCCTCTTCATAGGCATCAAGGAGGCTGAGCAGTTCCGCCCCCTGTGCCTGATCCAGTTCGTCTCTGATCTCTTTTATTTTTTTCATCTTCTTTATTCTCCCGGCAGTGCTTCCCCTCTTCTCAGATCAGCCCCAGGCGGTTCAGGGGCCAGATTCTGAAAACAGCTCTGCCGATAATCTGATCCCTGGTCACATTTCCCACGCTGGGTTCCCTGCTGTCTGAACTGTTGTTCCGGTTGTCTCCCAGCACAAAATATTCATCCTCTCCCAAGGTAACCGGCTCGGAGGCAAGTCCGGCATTGCGGATCTTTTCGTAGCCATAGTCTTCATCCAGCCTGGAACCATTGATATAAATGTTCCCATCATAAATCTGGACGGTCTCCCCTGGAAGGCCGATAATTCGTTTTATATAATACGTATCCTCCTGGTACTGAAAAGGAAATACAATAATATCATATCTTTTCGGCGAAGTAAACCGGTAAGAAATCTTATCTACAATCAGATTGTCTCCGTCTCTTAATGTGTCATACATAGAATCGCCCTGGACTCTGGTTCGTTCTCCTACGTAATGAATCATAAGATATGCTGCAAAAAAGATTGCTGCGAGATAAAAAATCCAACTGACCACTTCTCTGACAATACTGCGTTTTTTCCGCACTGTGCAATCACCACTTTCCGGTCCGCCGTACAGGTAGAAACCCCTTTTACTGATGTTTCAGGAAGCCGATTTTATCCAGAGGCCAGATTCTCACCCATGCGCGTCCCACAATATCGTCTCTGTGGATATTGCCTACCTCTTCCGTCCGGCTGTCCTTGCTGTTGTTCCGATTGTCTCCCATGACAAAATATTCATCCTCCCCAAGCTGCACCGGTTCAGCCGCCCGCCCGGGATTGCTGATAACCTCCGCGCCGTAATCCTCTTCCAGGATCTCTCCGTCGATGTAGATATTTCCTTCTTCGTCAATCTGCACCGTCTCTCCGGGAAGTCCGATAATCCGCTTAATATAATATGTATGGTCATCATAAGGAAAAACGATAATATCAAACCGCTGAGGCTCTCCGAACCGGTAGGAAAGCTTCTCTACGATCAGATTATCCCCGTCCTCCAGTGTAGGATACATGGAGTTTCCGTCCACCATTGTTCTCTGTCCTACGAAGTGAAGGATAAAGTATGTCAGCGCCACTACGATCAGCAGATAAATAATCCAGCTGAGAATCTCTCTCCCTACACTCATTTTTTTCTTTTCCTGTTCTGCCGTATTCTGTTCATCCATTCTATTCACCACTTTCTTCTGCTACGGGAATTTCCAAAGTAATCCTTCCAAGTCTCCCGCTTCTGAAATCATCTGTCACCATCGAAGCCGCTCTTTCAAAGTCCGGCCCGCCGCCTTTCTGAACGCACCCCCGCACCTGGGCAATACGCTCCAGAACCTCAGAAGGTTTCCCATCCTCCCTTGTCTGATATCTCTTCTCCACAGCCCCCGGATAGGATTTCTGAAGATACTCCAAAAGCCACAGGCACAGCTCTTCTTCCACCAGAAGCTCCTCCCGTATGGAGCCAATCACCGCCAGCTTAAGCCCTACCTGCTGATCCTCAAACTTAGGCCAGAGAATCCCCGGGGTATCCAGCAGCTCCACCTGCTTATTCAGACGGATCCACTGTTTTCCCTTGGTTACGCCAGGCTTATTGCCGGTTTTGGCACAGGTGCGCCCCGCGAAGGAATTAATAAAGGTAGATTTTCCCACATTAGGGATCCCCGCCACCATAGCGCGGACCGGACGGTTCAGAATCCCTCTTTTCCGGTCCCGCTCGGTCTTTTCCCTGCAGGCCTCCTGTATAATCTGGAAAATCTGCTTTATATCATTTCTCTTTCTGGCATCCAGACAGGCTGTAAAAGCGCCCCGGCCTCGGAAGTATTCCTCCCATACCCGGTTCTGCCTGTCATCAGCCAAATCCGATTTATTTAAAAGAATCAGTCTTGACTTATTTTTTCCAAGCTCATCAATATCCGGATTCCGGCTGGAAAGAGGCGCTCTGGCGTCCACCAGCTCTATAATCAGGTCGATCAGCTTTATATTCTCCTGCATCATACGCTTTGCCTTCGTCATATGACCAGGATACCATTGATAATTCATATTTCAGTCCTCTCAGGAAAGGATCCTCCGGTGTTCCGCCGGAGAAAGGACAAGCCAGACCTTCCCTTCAATATAATTTTCATGTACCAGTCCCACATCGGCAAACCGGCTGTCTTCACTGTTGTTCCGGTTGTCTCCCAGCACAAAATATTCATCGTTTCCCAGTGTAATCTCTTCCGCCGCCATTCCCGGATTTGTAATAGCCGGATAATTTGTCTGCTCCAGATAGACGGAACCGTCAATATAAATCATGCCGTCCTTTATCTGTATCGTCTCTCCGGGCAGGCCGATCACCCGCTTAATACTGGAATGGCTTGTCTCACTTCCGTTTGGCTTAAAAGCAATGATATCTCCCCTCTGGGGCGAACCGAACTGACAGGCCAAGACATTGAGAAGCACTGTATCTCCCCCGGAAAGCGTCACATCCATGGACTGTCCGATATTGGTACGGGCCTGTCCGAAAAAGTACACGGCAACATAGGCAAACAGAATCACAACCAGTATCTGAAAGCTCCACAAAAGAATATTCCGTATAATGGAAGGTTTTTTTCTTCCCTGCCTATAGTAAGTCCTCCGGACATTTTTCCTTTCCGGCCGCAGCGGTACGCTGCTTTCCCTTGTATCTTCCGGATACAATCCCCTCACCTGCCTTATCTTTACCTGGCATACTGTCACCAAAATGCCTCAAACAACAGAAAACACGCTCCGCGAGTTTTCTGTTGTCATGAACAATAGAAAACACATTCCGCGAGTTTTCTGTTGTCATGAACAATAGAAAGCACATTCCGCATATTTTCTATTGTCATGAATGCAAACAGGGGCAATATACATAAAGTATTTGCCCCCGATTCATTCCTATTTCACCAGTTCTTTAACCTTGGCTCTCTTTCCAACACGTCCTCTCAGGTAGTTCAGTTTTGCTCTTCTTACCTTACCGCGTCTGATCACTTCTACCTTCTCTACATTGGGTGAATGCAGCGGCCATGTTTTCTCAACACCAATTCCATTTGAATTCTTCCGAACTGTAAAAGTCGCTCTTACGCTTCCGCCCTGCTTCTTCAGCACGATTCCTTCAAAAACCTGAATTCTTTCACGGTTTCCCTCTTTGATCTTACCATAAACTCTTACAGTATCTCCCACATTGAACTGCGGCACATTCTCTTTGAGCTGAGCCGATTCAATATTTTTGATAATTTCGTTCATTGTGCTCCTCCTTCATAATTCGGATGTTCATAATACACTACTGTAACAGAGGACCATCTCTTTCTCACAACGCATTTTATTTTATCATGTTTTCTTCTTCATTGCAAGGAGTTTTGTCAAAAATTCCTTTGTATTCTCGTCAGGCGATTCTTCTCCCTCTTCCAGAAGCAGCGCCTCCAGATATTTGAGATCTTTTTTATCCAATTCTGCTCTGGTCAAAAGCTCCGGTCGGATCTTCAGAGTCCGCAGAAGGGATTGATTTCTGCGCCACCGGTCCACATTTCCATGATGGCCGGATAAGAGAACCGGCGGAACTTTCTTTCCTCTCCATTCCTCCGGACGGCTGTACTGGGGATATTCCAGCAGACCGTCCTGAAAGCTTTCAGACTGTCCCGACTCCTGGTTGCTCAATACTCCCGGAATCATTCTGGAAACCGCATCCATCACTACCATAGCCGGCAATTCTCCACCTGTCAGCACATAATCCCCGATGGAGATAAAATCTGTGGCGATCTCTTCCAGCACTCTCTCGTCAATCCCCTCATAATGTCCGCAAAGAAAGATAAGATCTTCTTCCCCGGCCAGCTCCTGAGCCATCTTCTGATTAAAAACCCTGCCCTGGGGGGTCAGGCAGATCACTCTGGGAGAATATCCGATTCTTTCTGTCACATCACGGCAGGCCCGGTAGACAGGCTCCGCCTGCATAACCATGCCGGCCCCGCCGCCATAAGGATAATCATCGATCCTCCCGTTGCCTGTAACCGAATAATCCCGTATATTGACAGCTTCCAAAGTAAGCAGGCCTTTTGCCATGGCCCGCCCGATAATGCTCGTATTCATCCCATCCAGAATCATTTCCGGAAATAGAGTCAGTACATGGTAATTCATCCTTTTTCTCCTCTTTGTCTCTGAAAACAATCGAAAGCCCGATCCTGGAACCTTCTGCAGTCATGAATCAAAGTCCTTCCAGAAGATGCACGACCATCCGGTTTTCCTCTGTACTCACCTGCAGGATGCAGGAACGGATTGCCGGAATCAGAATCTCTTTGCCGTCTTCTTTTTTCACCACATAGACATCGTTGGCACCGGTCTGAAGCACCTCTGTGAGAGTTCCAAGAAAGCCGCCTTCTTCCCCGACCACTTCCATTCCCACAAGATCCGGAATGTAATACTGATTCTCCTCCAGCGGCAGAGCTTCTTCCCTGGACACAAAAAGAGCCTTGCCTCTGTAACCCATGACAGATTCAATTTTGGGATGGTCTTTAAAGCGTAGTATCACCATATTCTTAAAAAACCGGACCTGAGAAATCTCCAGCACCTTTTTCTCTTCTCCCAGCAGCACTTTCTTCAGTTTTTTAAACCGCGCCGGATCGTCTGTACTGGGAAATACCTTTACCTCCCCTGCCAGACCGTGGGGGGAGGTAATCACTCCCACCTGCAAAAATTCATTTTTCATCTTCTCACCTTTCAGCTCCATGGTTCCGCAGACACAAAATCATAGAAATATAAAAGAAAGCTGCCGCAAAATCCTGGGAAAAGTTTCCCTGATTTCACAGCAGTCCCCTTTTGTTCACTGTAGAATATCTACAATCACCTTTTGATCTTCCTTGGAAGCCGCAGCTTTCACAACGGATCGGATCGCCTTCGCGATCCTGCCCTGTTTTCCGATGACTTTTCCCATATCAGAGGGAGCGACCTTCAGTTCCAAAATCAGAGCTTTGCCGCTGTTTCTCTCTGTAACTGTTACCTCATCCGGATTTTCGACTAGAGACTTTGCAATCACTTCAACTAATTCTTTCACAATGCACACCTCTATTCTACTTTTCGATTCCAGCAATCTTAAAGAGCTTGCTCACTACTTCTGTAGGCTGCGCGCCGTTTGCCAGCCACTTCTTAGCCAACTCCTCGTTGATCTTGAATTCACTGGGATCTGTATTGGGATTGTAGGTACCAATCTCTTCGATGCATCTTCCGTCTCTGGGAGATCTGGAGTCTGCAACGACGATTCTATAGAAAGGAGCTTTCTTCTGTCCCATTCTTCTTAATCTGATCTTTACTGCCATCTCTTTCACCTCCTTGGGTATTACCTGTATGGTATTTATATGTTAAAAGGGAAGTTTAAACTTTCCTCTTTTACCAGCTTTGCCGCCCATCATGCCGGAATACTGTTTCATCATCTTCCGGCTCTGCTCAAACTGTTTTACCAGCTTGTTTACCTCGCTGATGTCCACGCCGGAACCGGCGGCGATCCGCATCTTTCTGGACGGGTTAAGAATATCAGGATTGGCCCTCTCAGACGGCGTCATTGATAAAATAATCGCCTCAATTCTGGCCATCTTTTTTTCATCCACCGCATCCTCGATCTGCTTCATCTGAGAGCCGCCCATACCCGGCATCATGCTGAGAATGCTGGTGATTCCTCCCATCTTTTTGATTTGTTTCATGCTTTCCAGGTAATCATCAAAGCCAAACTTCGCTTTCCGAAGCTTCTGCTCCATCTCCCTGGCTTTCTCTTCGTCTATATTCTCCTGGGCTTTTTCAATCAGTGAGAGCACATCTCCCATTCCCAGGATTCTGGATGCCATCCTCTCCGGATAAAACTGTTCCAGATCCGACAGCTTCTCACCCATACCCGCATACAGAATCGGCTTTCCGCAGACCGCTTTGATGGAAAGGGCCGCGCCGCCCCTGGTATCACCGTCCAGCTTCGTAAGAATGACGCCGTCGATGCCGATCTTCTCCTGAAAAGAAGAAGCCACATTTACGGCATCCTGGCCGGTCATGGCATCAACCACAAGAACCGTTTGATCCACGTGAACGTGCTCCTTGATTCTCTGCAGCTCTTCCATCATATTTTCATCTACATGAAGACGTCCGGCCGTATCTAAAAGCACCGGATTAAATCCGTTTTTCCTGGCGTAAGCAAGAGCCTCTTCCGCGATCCGGACAGGATCTTCCTTATCCCCGAGACTGAAGCACTCCACTCCCTGCTTCTTTGCGTTTACCTCAAGCTGGGTAATGGCCGCCGGACGATACACATCGCAGGCCACAAGCAGAGGCTTCCTTCCCTTTGATTTAAACTTTCCGGCCAGCTTCGCCGCCGTAGTGGTCTTTCCTGCGCCCTGAAGACCGGCCATCATAATCACTGTGGTCTCATTTCCGGGTTTTATGGAAATCTCCGTGGTCTCTGATCCCATCAGGGAAACCAGCTCATCGTGCACAATCTTAATGACCATCTGTCCGGGATTCAGGCCGTTCATCACATCCTGCCCCACAGCCTTCTCCTGTACAGATTTCATAAACTGTTTTACCACTTTAAAGCTGACATCCGCTTCTAAAAGAGCCATCTTCACTTCTCTCAGAGCGGTCTTGACGTCAGCTTCTGTCAGCCGACCTTTGCTTCTCAGATTCTTGAATACATTCTGAAGCTTCTCTGAAAGGCTTTCAAATGCCATGCTATAACTCCTCTAATATTCTCTCCGCAATCAAATAAATCTGTCCCGCCGGCTCTTCGCCGCTTTTTTCTTTCCACCGGACAGAAAGTTCCTGTATCTTTCTTACATTCTCTCGAATGCCAAGAAAACGCTCCACCAGGTGAAGTCTCGCTTCGTAGGACTCCAGAATTTTATTGCACCGTTTAATGAGCTCATGCACTCCCTGCCTGCTGATTCCCAGCTCCGAAGCCGCCTCAGAGTAAGACAGATCGTTGAGAACCACCTGCTCATATACATTCTGCTGATGCTCTGTCAGTAACTCACCGTAAAAATCATAAAGGAGCGTCTGCTGCAAAATCTGTTCCATGCTGCATCCTCCCTGCAAGTTCCCGGCGGGAAGTCAAAATCACTCGCTGTTCGCGGAAATGAAATCTCCCGCATACCTACGCTATCATATACGAAAAAAACCGGGGTGTCAAGTATTTTTTATTTACAGGTTCGCAGTTTTTTGGATGGGAGTATATCCATGCTCCTCCAGAGATTTGATAATCCTTGTCTTGTGTTCTGTGCCGAAAGCCTCCATGGTAATAGTCAGCTCTACGGCCGCGTTCCGGTTGGTGCTTACGAACTGGTTGTGATCCAGCTTTATGACGTTCCCCTGCTCTTCCGCAATAATGGAAGCCACCCGCACCAGCTCGCCTGGCCGGTCCGGAAGGAGCACTGAGACGGTAAAGATCCGGTCTCTCTGAATCAGGCCATGCTGTACCACAGAGGACATGGTAATCACATCCATATTTCCGCCGCTTAAAACAGACACTACTTTTTTCCCTTTTACGTTCAGATGCTTTAGGGCTCCTACTGTAAGGAGACCGGAATTCTCCACAATCATCTTGTGATTCTCCACCATATCCAAGAAGGCTACGATCAGTTCATCATCGCTGACGGTGAGAATTTCATCCACATTCTTCTGAATGTAGGGAAAAATATTGGTTCCCGGAGTCTTTACCGCCGTACCGTCCGCAATGGTATTTACAGTGGGAAGAGTAACCACCTGGCCTTTTTCCAGAGAGACTTTCATACAGGCTGCCCCCTCCGGCTCCACCCCGATCACTTTGATCTTTGGATTTAACAGCTTCGCCAGAGTGGAAACTCCCGTTGCCAGCCCGCCTCCGCCGATGGGAACCAGAATATAATCCACCAGGGGAAGCTCTTTTATAATCTCCATGGCAATGGTTCCCTGTCCTGTAGCCACTGCCAAGTCATCGAAAGGATGAATGAAGGTATAGCCATGCTCCTGAGCAAGGGAAAGGGCGTATTCACACGCTTCGTCGTACACATCCCCGTACAGCACGACCTCAGCCCCATAGCCCTTGGTCCGGTTCACCTTCATGAGGGGAGTAGTGGCCGGCATGACGATCACTGCCTTGCAGCCGTAAGCCTTTGCAGCGTAGGCTACTCCCTGGGCATGATTGCCCGCAGAGGCAGTAATCAGTCCTTTTTCTCTTTCTTCCGGGGACATGGTGCTGATCTTATAGTACGCCCCCCGGATTTTATACGCCCCGGTTACCTGCATATTTTCCGGCTTCAGATACACCCGGTTGCCTGTCTGGCTGCTGAAATAATTACTGTATATGAGTTTCGTCTCCTGAACCACATTTTTTACGATTTCAGAAGCTTCTTCAAAGGATTCTAATGTCAGCATTTTTTCATCTCTTTTCTTGTTCGTTTCTATTTGGCTGCTGCTGTTATTCATTGCTTATATCAAATAATGCATTTACAAATTCATCGGCGTCAAATTTCTGCAGATCCTCTATGGATTCTCCCACTCCGATATATTTTACGGGAATTCCCAGCTCTGAATGGATCGCCACGGCAATTCCTCCTTTGGCGGTGCCGTCCAGCTTCGTCAGGATAATTCCGGTGATATCCGTCACTTCCTTGAATTCTCTGGCCTGCGCCAGAGCGTTCTGTCCTGTTGTTCCGTCCAGGACTACCAGTGTCTCTCTGTATGCTTCCGGATATTCCCTCTCCAGAATCCTGTTGATCTTCCCAAGCTCATTCATCAGGTTTTTCTTATTATGAAGTCGGCCCGCCGTATCAATCAGCAGGACATCCGCCTTTCTGGCCTTGGCCGCCGCTATGGCATCATAGACCACAGAACCCGGATCCGAACCCTCCTGACCGCCAATGATATCCACCCCGGCGCGCCTGGCCCACTCCGTCAGCTGCTCTCCCGCCGCTGCCCGGAAGGTATCCGCCGCCGCCAGAATCACCTTCTTCCCCTGATCCGTAAGCTTTCCGGCCAGTTTCCCAACGCTGGTGGTCTTGCCCACTCCGTTGACGCCGATCACCAGTACCACGGATCTGCGGTTTTCAAACTCATACGCTGTCTCTCCCACATTCATCTGCTGCTTAATGCTGTCGATGAGAAGCTGTTTGCACTCGGAAGGCTCTTTAATATTTTTCTCCTTCACCTGGGCTTTCAGGTCTTCTATAATAGAGGTGGTAGCATTAATTCCAATGTCTCCCATTACCAGAATTTCTTCTATCTCATCGTAAAAATCATCGTCTATGCTGGAAAACCCGCGAAAGATCGCATCTATACCGGATACGATATTATTCCTGGTCTTTGTCAGCCCGGCTACCAGACGTTTAAAAAAGCCTTTCTTTTCTTCCATAATAACCACACTCCTCCTCTTTGCCTACTGATCCAGCTCCTCTTCAATCAGATTCACAGAAACAAGAGCAGACACTCCTTTTTCCTGCATGGTAATCCCGTAAAGGCGATCCGCAGCAGTCATCGTCCCTCTCCTATGTGTAATAATAATAAATTGCGTATTTTTTGTCAACTTGTGCAGGTAGTTTGCGTAGCGCTCCACGTTGCTCTCATCCAGGGCCGCCTCGATCTCATCCAGAAGGCAGAAGGGGGAAGGCTTCAGATTCTGAATAGCGAAAAGAAGAGCAATAGCGGTAAGGGACTTTTCGCCTCCGGAAAGCTGCATCATATTCTGAAGCTTTTTCCCGGGGGGCTGCGCCACAATACGGATTCCTGCCTCCAGGATATCTTCCTCTTCCACCAGCTCAAGCGTTCCCCGTCCTCCGCCGAACAGCTGCTTGAAGGCTTTGTCAAATTCTGTGCGGATTCTCTCAAACTGCTCCTTAAACTGGGTTCTCATTCCCTCGTCCAGCTCCTGTATAATTTTCATCAAGGCTGCTTCCGCTTTCTGCAGATCCTCATACTGGGCTGTAAGGAAATCATTTCTCTCTGAAAGCTCCTTAAAATCCTCAATGGCATTTACATTGACATTCCCAAGAGACTTTATCATTCCCTTCAATTCGCTGATTCTCTTCTTCAGAACGGCCGGCGTCTCCTCAGAACCGCCCGAAGCCTCCAGCGCCGCCCCGTAAGTAAGTCCGTACTCCTCCCACATGTGGTTGGCCTGGGCCTCCTGCTGCTCCGCAAGCTTTTCCTTCTGGGCGTTCAGCCTGAAGCATTCCCGGTCCAGCAGATTCATCTGGGAAGAGATCTCCTCTCTTTTCTCAAAAAAAGTTTTCTGCTCTTTCGTTTTCTTTTCCTTATTCTCCTGCAGGTTCAAAATCTCTTTTTCCAGCTTTTCGGCTGCCTCCGAAGCCTCCTGCACCGCTTCCTTTACCGCCTCTATCTCTTCCAACTTTTTCTGGATCTGGGCCGCGGCCTGGAGAATCCCCTCTTCAATCTCTTTTTCTTCTTTCTGGAACCGTTGGCTGTCCTCAGCGATTCTGGAAATGTTCTGCCTGGAAAATTCCTTTTCCTGGCGAATTTTGGCCAGTCTCAGATGAATCTCCTCAAAGGAAGCCTGAAACTCCTTCTCTTCCTTCTGTTTTTCCTCCAGCTCTTTCTGAAAAGCTGCGATTTTCTCCTGAAGCCTTTCCTCCTGCTCCTGCGACTGGGCTAGAGAGCCTTTTTCTTTCTCCTGGCTCTCTTTCAGATCCGCCAGCTGCCTCTCCAGCTCCTCGTTCTCTTTCCGTACCTTTTCATAGGATTCAAAAGCATTTTTCTTTTTCTCTTCCAGTTCCTCCCGTTTCATGCGGATGGTATTCTGCTCCAGGAACTCTTCCTGCAGCTGATCCTTCAGCGCCACGATCCGGTCTCTGAGACGGTTTCGCTCACTGCGGCAGCCATCTATACGCTCCTTCAGCTGTTCCAGGGTTACGCCGCGCTTTTTCACCTGATCTTCCAGCTCCTCAATCTCCCTGCGTCTTCCCAGAAGATTTCCGGAATTTTTAAAGGCTCCGCCGCTCATGGAACCTCCGGGACTTAAAAGCTCTCCCTCCAGGGTTACGATCCGCAGGGAATGCCGGTACTTCCCGGCCAGCGCCACCGCGTCATCAATGCTCTCCGCCACCACGGTTTTCCCTAAAAGAAATTCCTTAAGAGACTCAAACTGCGCCTGGGTTTTTACCAGGGAGCTTGCCGTTCCGATGACTCCGGGCTCCTTTAAAACCCCTTCCTGTATCTTGCCTCCACGGAGCGTAATGCCGTTCAGCGGAAGGAAGGTGGCCCTTCCATAGCGGTTCTGCTTCAAAAAGCCGATCATCCTTTTTGCTGTGTTCTCTGTATCTGTAACAATGTTCTGTATGCTTCCTCCCAGGGCTGTCTCAATGGCCGTCTCATATTTCTGACCCACTTTAATCAGGTCCGCCACCACGCCTAAAATTCCGGGAACGTTTTTCCTCTGCTCCATCACTCTTCGAATGCTGTTTCCATAGCCGTCGTACCGTTCCGTAATATTTTTCAGAGATTCCAGCCTGGAAGCCTCCTGATGGTACTGCTTCTGAAGCTGCTCCATCTGCTGGTTGTATCCGGAAAGCTCCCCTTGAATTTTCTCCAGGCTGCCGCTGGCATCTTCACTCTGGCTGTTAAGTTCTGAAATCCGCCGGTTTGTCTCTTCTTCTTCTCCTTTCAGGGAATCCAGAAGCTCCTCCTGCCTGGACTCTTCTGTCTTCAGGTTCAGGGCCTCCCGCATCAGCTCAGCCCTTCTCACTTTGGCCTGCTCCGCCATGGTATCATACCTGAGAATCCCCGCTTTCAGACTTCCCCTCTGATTCAGCAGCCCTATGATCTCATTTTTCCCCTCATCAATTCCATTTCCCAGTCGTGAAAGCTCCCGGCGGAGACTTGAGGCTCCCAGGCTGGCAGCTCTCTCCTCATCGGATACCTGATCCAGCTCTTCCTGCAGCTTTTTCTGCCGATCTTCCTCCGCCTCCTTTTCCCTAAGGCACCTGGAAATTTCCTTGGCCGCCGATTCCTTCCGGCTCTTTAAATGTTCTTCGTTGGTTCTGGCTGTATTGATCTGCTCTCTGGACAGCTGGATCTGGTTTTCCAGCTGCTGCTTTTTCAGCTTTCCTCCGGACGCTTCCTCCTGTTTTTCCTGAAGCTCTTTTTCCAGACCTGCGATCTCTTCCTCCAGGCCCTCATAATCCGTCCTGGCTCTCTCATAATCCGCTTTCGTATTTTCCAGCTGATTTTCCGACACAGAAAGATTTTCCTCCGTCAAAGCCAGCTCCCTGCGGATTCTCTCCGTTTCTCCCAGAAACAGTGAGATTTCCTGTCCCTTCAGTTCTTCCCGCAGCTTCAGATACTCTCTGGCTTTTTCCGCCTGCTTTTCCATAGGGCCGATCTGCCTTTTCAGCTCCGACAGGATATCGGTTACCCGAACCAGATTCTGGCGCTCCGCCTCCAGCTTCTTAACAGCTGTGTTTTTACGCCGCTTGAACTTAACGATTCCCGCCGCCTCATCAAAAAGCTCTCTCCGCTCTTCCGGCTTTCCGCTGAGAATCTTCTCGATCTGCCCCTGGCCGATTATGGAATACCCTTCTTTTCCGATTCCCGTGTCATAGAACAGCTCGTTAATGTCTTTCAGACGCACCTGCGTTCCGTTAAGCAGATACTCGCTTTCCCCGGAGCGGTATACCCGCCTGGTCACTGTTACTTCATCATAGGAGACCGGAAGCCGATGATCCCCGTTGTCCAAGGTTATAGAAACCGTCGCATATCCCAGGGGCTTTCTGCTCTCTGTCCCGGCAAAAATAACGTCCTGCATACTGGCGCCCCTAAGCTGCTTGGCACTTTGTTCACCCAGAACCCATCGCACCGCGTCAGCTACGTTGCTTTTGCCGCTTCCGTTTGGTCCCACAATGGCTGTGATCCCATTATGAAACTGGAATATAATTTTATTCGCAAAAGACTTGAACCCCTGTACTTCAATGCTTTTCAGATACATACTGTGTGTTTTTCCCTTTCAATGCAAGAATGGCACGGTAGGCCGCCGCCTGTTCCGCCGCTTTTTTGGTGCTTCCTTCTCCTTCTCCTGCCTTGCGGTTTCCGATCCGAACCTCCACGATAAACTTCTTCGCATGATCCGGCCCCTCTTCCCCCACTACTTCATAACAGATTTCCTCATCCTTGAAATCTCTCTGTACCAGCTCCTGCAAAATAGTCTTGCTATCATAAAAGAGCTTTTTGTGTTCGATATCCGTAAGAATAAACTTCAAGACAAACTCTTTTGCACTAGCAAAACCACCGTCCAAATAAATTGCTCCGATCAATGCCTCCATCGCGTCAGAAAGAATGGAATTTCTCTCCCTTCCTCCTGTATGCTCTTCTCCTTTTCCCAGCAGAAGATACTTTCCCAGCTCAAATTCTCTGGCGCACAGAGCCAGCGTGGGCTCACATACAATGCTGGCCCGAAGCTTCGTCAGATCCCCCTCCGGCATTTTAGGATACTGATGGTACAGAAAATCACTGCTTATAATCTCCAGAACCGCGTCTCCCAGAAATTCCAGCCGCTCATTATCTGCCGCTGGGCGCGGTTTATGCTCATTGGCATAGGAGCTGTGGCACATGGCCTGCCTAAGCATCCCCTTCTCTCTGAATGTATATCCGATTTTTTTCTCAAGCTCCCTGAAACGATAGTCCTCCATAATTTCCTCCCTTTTCCATGCCACAGGAAAAGGGGCTCTTGTAAAGCCCCCTTCGTTCATCCTACTGCATTCTTGATAGCCTCTGCGGCATCACCTACGGAAACGATTTTCTCCGCTTTTTCATTGGGAATCTCTATGTCAAATTCCTCTTCTATTCCCATAATAATCTGAAAAACATCCAGGGAATCCGCTCCCAAATCATCCACAAACGTAGTCTCCGGCGTAATCTCATCCGAATCCACATTCAATACCTCTGCAATAATATTCTGCAATTTTTCAAATTCCATAATCCTTCCTTCTCTCCTTACTTTTTCTAAATTTGCCCGACGCCGCAGGGTGTTTTACACCTGAATGTGCTCCATTATTTTTTCATTGATCTTCTGTTTTTTAAACTGCGCACATTGATAAATGGAATTTTCCACCTCTTTGGCGGTTGAACTGCCGTGAGTTTTTACTACAAGCCCCTTCAGTCCCAGAAGAGGCGCTCCTCCATACTCACTGACATCAAATTTTTTCAGAGTCCGCTTGAGAGCCGGCTTCACTAACAGCGCTCCTATTTTCGATCTGAAACTTTCCAGCATGCTTTCCTTAATCTTGGAAATCAAAGTGCCCGCCACTCCCTCATAAAGCTTGAGAATCACATTTCCCACAAAGGCTTCGCAGACAACCACGTCACAGACCCCCTGTGGAATATCTCTGGCTTCCACACTTCCGATAAAATTAAGATCCGCACACTCCTTCAGAAGAGGAAATGTCTCCTTAACAAGAGCGTTTCCTTTCTCCTCTTCAGCTCCTATGTTCACAATCCCCACCCTGGGCCGCTTCACCCCGATTACATTCTCCATATACACGGATCCCATTCTGGCGAACTGAACCAGATGTGAGGAACGGGCATCCACATTCGCGCCGCAGTCGATCAGAAGAGTAGCTCCTTCCTTGGTAGGAATCAGCGGCGCAAGAGCAGGACGCTCAATCCCTTTGATTCTTCCCACAATGGCCTGGGCGCCTACCAGAACCGCGCCTGTACTGCCGGCCGAGACAAAAGCATCCGCCTCACCCCGGCGAACCATCATCAGCCCCGCCACAATGGAAGAGTCCTTCTTGGTGCGGATCGCCGCGACAGGAGGTTCCGCTGTCTCAATCACTTGAGAGGTATGAATCACCTGGATCCTCTCTCCCGGATAGGCATACTGTTTCAGTTCTCTTTCCAGTACATCCTGATATCCGGTCAGAAGGATACGAATTTCATCGTGATCTTTTACAGCGGCTACAGCCCCTTTTACAATCTCCGAAGGCGCATTGTCTCCTCCCATTCCGTCTACAACTACGCGTACCACATCGCTCATTTCTTCTCCTCCTGCATTTCTATTACATAATATACTAGACATTATTGTAAAAAGCAATAAGAAATTCAAAAGGAGCCGCTGCTTTAGCGCGCGGCTCCTTCTAATAACCCTGCAAGAATTAATCCATTGCAATGATCTCTTTTTTGTTGTAGGTCCCACAAGCCTTGCAGACCTTATGCGGGAGCATCAGAGCGCCGCATTTGCTGCATTTTACAAGATTCGGAGCAGTCATTTTCCAGTTTGCTCTTCTCTTGTCTCTTCTGGCTTTGGAAGTTTTATTCTTCGGGCAGATAGACATAGGTTACACCTCCTTAAAATTGCTGAAAATATCAAGGACTTTTGCCATTCTAGGATCCAAATCTGTCTGTTCACAAGCACAGGAACCATGATTCAGATTCTGTCCACAGGTACTGCACAGCCCTCTGCATGTCTCTTTGCACAAAACACGCTCCGGCCAGAACAACAGCGCCTCATCGTGAACAAGCTGATCCACATCCAGGTTATATCCATCAATATAATCTTTGTCTTTCAAATCCAGCTCATTTTCCAGCCGGATCTCCAGTCTGCAGGTCACAGGCTCAAGACAACGAGCGCATGGAATCAAAACCGCGAGTGACGTACTGCCTTCTATTGATAGCCGCTTTCCCTCCTGATTCTCAATCGTAAGAATCGCCGGTTCCCGGCTCACAACAGGATAAGTCCCTGATTTGTAGGATAATTCTGCAAGTGTAATCTCTGTTTCCCGATGAATCACTTTTCCCTTTTCCAGAATTACTTCCGTCAAATCCAACAAGACGCACTCCTCCATGACACACTTTTTAAATTATATCCGCAGGCATTCTGTTTGTCAACAGTTTTTTTACTTTCTGCTATTTTACCAGCGCCACTGTTTCCCGGCAGATCGCCAACTCCTCGTTGGTGGGGAGCAGCATAACCTTTACCTTGGAATTCTCGGAGGAAATCAGAGTCTCCTTTCCTCTTACATCATTGGCCTGGTCGTCAATCTCAACGCCCAGATATCCCAGGTAAGAGCAGATCGTCTTTCTGGCTACCTTGTCATTCTCGCCTACCCCTGCGGTAAAGGCAATAGCGTCTACGCCGTTCATCGCCGCCGTGTAAGCTCCGATGTATTTTGCCACTCTGTAGTAGAAGGCGTCCAGAGCAACAGCCGCAAGATGATTTCCCTCTTCCTTCGCTTTCTCAATATCGCGGAAATCGCTGGAAATTCCGCCGGACATTCCCAGAACACCGGACTTCTTATTCAGAACGTTCAGCATCTCGTCTACTGTAAGGTTCTCTTTATTGCATACGAACTGTACGACTGCCGGATCCACATCGCCGCTTCTTGTACCCATAATCAGACCTTCCAGCGGAGTCAGACCCATAGAGGTATCCACGCATTTCCCGCCGATGGAGGCTGAGACGCTGGCTCCGTTGCCCAGATGGCAGACGATTACCTTCGCCTTCTCAGGATCCAGTCCTCCGAACTTAATAGCCTCGCCGGAAACGAATTTATGGCTGGTTCCGTGGAAGCCGTAGCGGCGGATGCTGTACTTCTCATAGTACTCATGGGGAATCGCGTACATATATGCCTTCTCCGGCATGGACATACCGAATGCCGTATCGAATACCGCCACGTTGGGAACCCCCGGCATAGCTGCCTCGCAGGCCTCGATTCCCATTAAGTTTGCCGGATTGTGAAGTGGCCCCAGGTCAAAGCACTCCCGGATTACTTTCTTTACATCTTCGTTCACCACGATAGAATCACTGTACTTCATACCGCCATGGAGTACTCTGTGCCCTACGGCTGAGATCTCGCTGGTGTCAGCGATCACTCCGTATGTACCGTCCACCAGGGCGTCCATTACCATCTGAATGGCAGTGGTGTGATCCGGCATAGCCTTCTCAACCACGTATTTTTCCTTGCCGGCCGCCTCATGTGTCAGCTTGGACCCTTCGATCCCAATTCTCTCACAAAGCCCCTTAGCCAGAACGCTCTCGTTCTCGCTGTCAATGAGCTGATACTTCAAAGAAGAACTTCCGCAGTTTATCACTAATACTTTCATAGTTCCGTTCCTATCCTCCGTTTATTTCTACCATTAATCATTCATGCCGCACTGTACCGCAGTAATCGCCACAACGCCCACGATGTCATCTGCGGAACATCCTCTGGACAGATCATTTACAGGCGCCGCGATTCCCTGGGTCATAGGACCGAAGGCCTCGGCCTTTGCCAGTCTCTGCACCAGCTTGTAGCCAATATTTCCGGCATCCAGATCCGGGAATACAAGAACGTTTGCCTTTCCTGCCACAGGACTTCCTGGAGCCTTGGAAGCGCCTACGCTGGGAACAATAGCCGCGTCAAGCTGGAACTCTCCGTCCAGAATCAGATCCGGTCTCTGCTCCTTGGCAATCCTTACAGCCTCTACCACCTTGTCCACATCCGCATGCTTTGCGCTGCCCTTGGTGGAATGAGAAAGCATCGCCACAATCGGCTCTTTTCCGGTAAGGGCTTTGAAGGACTCCGCAGAAGAAATGGCAATAGCTGCCAGCTCTTCCGGATTTGGATTCTGGTTCAGGCCGCAGTCGGCAAACACAAAGGTTCCGTTTTCGCCGAACTCACAGTTCGGCACCTCCATCAGGAAGAAAGCGGATACCAGCTTCGTGCCGGGCTTTGTTTTCAGAATCTGAAGGCAGGGACGCAGGGTGTCCGCTGTAGAATGGCAGGCGCCGGAAACCATACCGTCCGCGTCTCCCATCTTTACCATCATAACTCCGTAGTATGGATACTGGTTCAGAAGGATCTCTTTCGCCTGCTCCGGCGTCATGCCCTTTTTCTGTCTTAACTCCACCAGCTTGTCAATATATGACTGTGTCTTCTCGCAGGTAGCCGGGTCCACTACAACAGCTCCTGTAAGATCCAGGCCCTCTCCGCCCTTCTTTACAGCTTCTTCCGTACCAATCAGAATAATGTTCGCGATTCCTTCTTTCAGAACCTGAGCAGCCGCTTCGTATGTACGTCTGTCTTCTGTTTCCGGTAATACGATTGTTTTCTTGTTCGCTCTTGCTTTGTCTTTCAGAACATCAATAAATGCCATGGTTCATGGACTCCTTTCCATTTTTTACGTTATTTCGATTATAACCCAATTTCTGGCGTCATACAAGGAAAAAATTGCGTTGCGGCCTTCATTTCCATGTGCTAAAATCAGTACACGCCGCGGCAGATCTCCTGCCCGGATCCAGACTTTTCCAAATCCCATTCCCGAAAGGAGACTTCCATGAAGACAGTCGGAATTATTGCAGAGTATAACCCGTTTCATACCGGCCATTTTTACCATCTGAAAAAAGCCAGGGAAATGTCCGGCTGCCCTTTCTGCACAGTGGTGCTGAGTCCTGATTTTGTGCAGAGAGGAGAACCGGCCATTTTCGGAAAATACGACCGGGCGAAAATGGCGCTTCTTGCGGGAGCGGATCTGGTTCTCGAGCTTCCTGTATGCTACGCCGCCGGAAGCGCGGAATATTTTTCAGCGGGGGCCTGCGCGCTGCTGGAGGGCATAAAGGTCACTGACGGCCTGTGCTTCGGAGCGGAAAACGAAACGGCGGAAAATTTTCAAAAGGCTGCCGCTTTTTTCATCCATGAGCCGGTCTCCTATTCCAGGCTTCTCTCCTCCTTAGTCCGCTCCGGCCTCACCTTTCCAAAGGCCAGAGATAAGGCTGCAGGCTCCATCCTGGAACAAACGGAAAAAGGCTCTCTCCCTGACTCCTTTTTAGCCTCCCCCAATAACATCCTGGGAGTCGAATACGCCAAGGCTCTTAAGCGTCTTGGCTCTTCCATCCGCCTCCTCCCGATCAGAAGAGAAGGAAGCTCTTACCACGACCCTTTCCTTTCTGGTTTCTTCTGTTCTGCCACAGCCCTCAGAAAGGAGATCGAAAAAGAACCGGACGCCGGACTTTCCGCCTCCCTTCTTCCCTATATTCCGGAATTCTGCAGAGATGTCTGGGAAACCGCCCTTTTAACCCCTGCATTTTCGGAAGATCTCTGCTGGTACCTTTATCAGAAGCTCCTCTCTTCCGAAGACTTTTCTGCCTATCTGGATGTCTCTTCCGATCTGAACCGCAGAATCCTGCGGATGCGCTTTTCGTGCATCGGGAAATCCTGGCGGGAAATTCTGGCTCTGCTTAAAACAAAGCATCTTACGGAAGCCAGAATACGCCGGGCTCTTCTGCACATTCTCCTGGAGATCCGCCGGGAGGATATGGAGAATTTTCTTTCCCATGGGACTGTTTTTTACGCGAAAGTTCTTGGATTTAAAAAAAGTGCTGCCCCACTCCTTCATGCAATCAAGGAAAAGAGCCGGATTCCTCTGATCACAAAAGTGGCTGCAGCTGAAAAACTTCTGTCCCCCCTGGGACAGAAAATGCTTTCCCAGGACCTTTACGCTTCGCACCTCTATCGAAGCATTCTGTCGGGAAAGCATCATCTTCCTTTTCGCACGGAACAGGAAATCAGCCCCGTGATTCTTGATTCATAATTTCTGAATTGACGCAGATTCTTAATTCTTAAAACTGTGAATGGGCGCCGGTATCCTTCCCTTCCGGCTGATAAAAGCCTCACAGGAATACGGGTTTACCGGCATGATGGGAGCATAGCCCAGGAGACCGCCGAATTCCACGGTCTCGCCCACTCCCTTTCCGATTACCGGAATGATGCGCACGGCTGTGGTCTTCTGATTCACCATGCCGATGGCCATCTCATCCGCGATAATTCCAGAAATCGTAGACGCCTTGGTGTCTCCCGGAATAGCGATCATATCCAGGCCCACAGAGCAAACACAGGTCATGGCTTCCAGCTTTTCCAGCGTCAGGGCGTTTGCCAGAACCGCATTGATCATCCCCTGGTCCTCGCTGACCGGAATAAAGGCGCCGCTTAATCCTCCTACGTAGGAGGACGCCATCACTCCGCCCTTTTTCACCTGATCGTTGAGAAGGGCAAGGGCTGCCGTGGTTCCGGGTGCTCCCGCGTACTCCAATCCGATTTCACAGAGAATATCCGCCACACTGTCCCCAATCGCCGGCGTGGGAGCCAGTGAAAGATCCACGATCCCAAAGGGCACCCCCAGTCTTCTGGATGCCTCCTGAGCCACAAGCTGGCCTACCCTGGTCACTTTAAAGGCCGTTTTCTTAATAGTCTCACAGAGCGTCTCAAAATCAGCGCCTCTTACCTGGGAAAGAGCGTGCTTTACCACCCCGGGGCCGCTGACCCCTACATTGATAACCGTATCTGCCTCTGTCACTCCATGAAAAGCCCCCGCCATAAAGGGATTGTCATCCGGAGCATTGCAGAACACCACCAGTTTAGCGCAGCCCAGGGAATCCTGCTCCTTCGTCCGCCCGGCCGTATCCAGGATAATCTCCCCGAGAAGCCGTACCGCGTCCATATCAATGCCGCATTTCGTGGATCCCACGTTTACTGAGCTGCAGACAAAGGAGGTCTCCGAAAGAGCCTGGGGAATGGAACGGATCAGGTTTTCGTCCGCCCTGGTCATCCCTTTGGAAACCAGAGCCGAATAACCTCCAAGAAAATTTACCCCCACCTCACCGGCCGCCCGGTCCAGGGTATGAGCCACCGTCACGAAATCCTCCGGACTTTTGCAGGCCGCTCCTCCCACAAGGGCTGCAGGAGTTATGGAAATTCTTTTATTCACGATGGGAATCCCGTACTCTCTCTCAATCTCTTCTCCCGTGGACACAAGATGCTCCGCTGTCCTGGTGATCTTATCATAGACTTTCCGGTTCAGATCGTCCAGACGGTCATCCACGCAGTCAAGGAGACTGAGGCCAAGAGTAATCGTCCTCACATCCAGATTCTCCTGGGTAATCATTTTATTCGTCTCGTACACTTCAAAAATATTTATCATATCTTCTCCATAATCCCTTTCTGAAGACTATCGGTCAGATCCGATGCATCATATTGAAAATATCTTCGTGCTGGCACCGAATCACCACGCCGATCTCCCGGCCCAGAGCTTCCAGCTCCTCCGCGATCTGAACGTTGCTCTTCTCTGATTTTCCTGCGTCAGCAATCATCATCATGTTGAAATATCCCTGGACTATGGTTTGGGAAATATCCAGGATATTCACCTGGCTGTCAGCCAGATACGTACACACCTTCGCAATAATTCCCACGGCATCCTTGCCTACTACGGTAATAATCGTTTTTTTCATTTTCTCCTCCTGTCCGCCCTCATTCGCGGCTGTTCAGCGCTGCTTTTATACCGCGATCAGCGCTGAAGGCTCCTCCCGCTTCGCGATCGTTATTGGGAAATCTTCCGCTTTAAAGGGATTGTCTCCCAGAGTAATCTCCGCGCAGACCGTGGCAAAGGCCAGGGCCTCATAGTTGTTTTCCCTGCTTAAATGTCCCAGCAGAACAGACTTCAGATTGTCGTGAAGAATCTCTCCCAGAAGCTTTCCCGCGTTGTCGTTGGAAAGATGGCCTTTCTTCCCAAGGATCCTCTGCTTCAGATAATAAGGATATGTCCCTACCTGCAGCATATTCACATCGTGATTGGATTCGATCAGTACCGCGTCCAGTCCCTTAAGGTTTTCCACAATATAGTCGTCATAATACCCAAGATCCGTAGCGACTGCCACAGTCTTATCCTGATGCTGCATCCTGTACGCAAAGGGCTCCGCTGCGTCGTGGGATACCCGGAAGGGATGAATCTCCATATCGTTAATGCAGAAGCTTTTGTCCGCCTCCACCTGTTGAAAAAGAGAGGCATCCACTTTTCCCAGCATCTCCCCCTCCAGCATGGTACGGATCGTGCCTGCGGAAGAATATACTGGAATCCCGTATTTTCTCGCCAGCACGCCCAGACCTTTAATATGATCGATATGCTCATGGGTAATCAGTATCCCGTCCAGCTCCTCCGGCTTCCGGTCAATGGCGTGAAGGCCCGCCGCAATCCGCTTTCCACTGATACCCGCGTCAATTAAAATCCCCGTATGGTCTGTCCCGGCAAAAATGCAGTTTCCGCTGCTTCCGCTGGCTATACTACAAAAATCCATGTTCTACCAGTCCTTTATCGATTTGTTCATACGTATTTTCTACGAATTTACTGCTGTTGTCAATGACAAAATCACATTTTTTCCGGTACTCAGTTTCTTCAAGCTGATTTTCCATTACCCGTCGGATCTTTTCTTCCGTATACCCTCTGCTCTCCTTCAGACGCTCTTCCCTGGTTCTTACGTCCGCGTAAATATACCAGATTTCGTCGCAGACCGTCTCATAATGGTCTTCCAGAAGCAGCGCTGCCTCCACGGCGATAAAAGGAACCTCTCCTCTTTCTTTCTCCTTCCGGATCTGTCTTTTGATCTCTTCTTTCACATAAGGATGTACCAGCTCATTCAGCCGCTTCAGCTTTCCGAGATCTGAAAAAACTGTCTTGGAAAGCTTTTCCCGGTCCAGATTTCCCTCCCGGTTCAGAATTTCTCTGCCGAATTCTTCTACGATATTACGAAAGCAGACTCCTCCCGGCTGCTGAAGCTGTCTGGCCGTCAGATCCGCCTGAATCACTCTGGCATGGTACTTCTCTTCCAAATAGGACAGCACCGTGCTTTTGCCGGCGCCGATTCCTCCTGTAATCCCCAGAACCTTCATCTCTCTCCCTCAATCCTTTATTTCGCCTCATACCAGTTCATTCCTGTATGAAGATCCACCTCCAGCTTCACCTTCAGGCTGGCAGCATTCTGCATCTCTTCCCGGAGAATCTGCTTTACTTCTTCCTCCTCCTCCAGAGCTGTTTCCACCAGAAGTTCATCATGTACCTGAAGAATCAGCTTTGATTTTAAATTTCTTTCCTTTAACGCCTTGCTGACTCTGAGCATGGCGATCTTGATAATATCTGCCGCAGTTCCCTGAATGGGAGAATTCATAGCCACCCGCTCTCCGAAAGACCGCTGCATAAAATTCGAGGATTTTAATTCAGGAACCGGCCTGCGGCGGCCGTAAAGAGTCGTTACATAGCCATCCCTTTTTGCATCCTCCACGGTCTGATCCAGAAACCTCTTAACTCCTGGATACGTTTTAAAATACTGCTCAATGTACTCCTGGGCTTCCTTTCTGGTAATGCTCAGATCCTGACTCAGCCCGAAGGAGCTGATGCCGTATACAATACCGAAGTTTACCGCCTTGGCATTTCTCCGAAGCAGCGGCGTCACCTGATCCTGAGGAACATGAAATACCTGAGACGCCGTTATGCGGTGTATGTCCTGGGCATCCTGGTAGGCCTGGAGCAGATTCTCATCATCGGAGAAATGGGCCAGCACCCGCAGCTCGATCTGTGAATAATCCGCATCCGCAAAAATATACCCCGGCCTTGGCACAAATACCTTCCGGATCAGTCTGCCCAGTTCCATCCGGATGGGAATGTTCTGCAGGTTCGGCTCCGTGCTGCTGAGCCGCCCTGTGGCCGTAACCGTCTGATTAAAGGTTCCGTGAATCCTTCCGTCCGGAGAAATATAAGCTGCAAGTCCCTCCGCGTAAGTAGACTTTAACTTGGCCAGCTGCCTGTACTCCAGAATCTGAGAGACAATGGGATAATCCGGGGCCAGCCGTTCCAGTACGTCGGCTGCCGTAGAATACCCGGTCTTCGTCTTCTTCCCGTGGGGAAGCTGCAGCTTTTCAAAAAGGATAACCCCAAGCTGTTTGGGGGAATTGATGTTAAACTGCTCTCCGGCCGCCTCCCATATGGCGTTCTCCAGCTCCTCAATTCTTCCGGAAAGCTGCTCCCCGTAAGCCTTCAGCTGTTCTGCCTCCACAGCAATCCCTTCTTTTTCCATTTCGTACAGTGTAAACAGAAGGGGCATTTCAATCTCTTCAAAAAGCCTGGTCATTCCGAAATCTTCCAGCCGCTCTTTCATCACTTCACAGGCTTCCAGCATGACCCATCCATGGCGGCAGACGTATTCCAGATAAGAGGCCTCCTTGTTTCGTTCCGCCTCCTTAAGGCTCTCCTTACCTAAAAGTTCGCTCCTTGCCGGAAGAATCCGGTCCAGATACTCTCTTGCAATGTCATCGCATCCATAGTAATCTTTCAGAGGATTCAGAAGATACGCTGCCACGGCTCCGTCAAAAAAATGTTCCCTGGAGCTTTCATTCACCTCCAGAAATCCAAGCTGTTCCTTTAAATGCAGAGTGGCGAAAAGAGGCGAACCGGCTGCCAGGGCCGAGAATCGTTCCTTCATATATTCCCCGCTCATATCTTCTCCCCTCCGAAAGTACCAGACCTCCCCGGGTGAAAAGCACAGAGCGGCTCCCAGCATTTCCCCGCCTTCCCGGGCAATCCAAAAAGCCGCCTTTTTCCCTGAGGCAGCGTCAAATATTTTGTCTGCTTCTTCGCATTCGGAAATAATCTGGTATCGGACATTTTCTGTATTTTCCTTTTCCTCTGTCTCAAATCTTCCCAGAAGATTCTTAAATTCCAGCTTTCTGCAGAGGTCTCTGGCTTCTTTCGTATATAAATTCTCGATTCTGGCCTTGTCCTTATCCAGAACATATGGAGCATGAATGTCGATCTTTGCCAGCTTCCAGCTCATCTGCGCCAGATCATAGTGGTTTTTTAATGCTTCCCTTGGCTTCGCCGGCGTAATCTCCTCCACATGCTCATAGGCATCTTTAAGAGAACCATATTTCACAATCAGCTTTGTGGCCGTCTTCTCTCCGATCCCAGGCACGCCGGGAATATTGTCTGAGGCGTCTCCCATCAACGCTTTCACATCTATAAACTGTTTCGGAGTCACCTGATATCTTTCCTGTACATCCCTGGCAAAATAATTCTCGATCTCCGTGCCCCCGGCCTTGGTTTTCGGAATGCGGATCTGAATCTGATCCGTAGCCAGCTGCAGAAGATCCCGGTCCCCGGAAATAATGGAAACCTGCATTCCTTCCTGCTGCATCTGATTCGCCACAGTACCCAGAATATCATCTGCCTCAAATCCCTCCAGCTCCATCACCGGAACGCCCATAGACTGCAGCATTTCCTTCATAACCGGAACCTGCTCATGGAGTTCCTGGGGCATAGGCTTCCTGGTTCCCTTATATTCCTTATACATCTTGTGGCGGAAGGTGGGGGCCTTTAAATCAAAAGCCACTGCCAGATATTCCGCCTTTTCCTCATCCAGCACTTTAAACATAATATTTAAAAAACCGTATACGGCATTGGTATGCAGTCCCTGACTGTTGGTCAGCGCAGGAATTCCGTAAAAGGCCCTGTTTAATATACTGTGGCCGTCAATGAGTACAATCTTATTTTTTTCCGACATGGTCTGCTCCTTTTTCTGAATTTCAGCTTTCCGCTAAATCCTCCGGATATTATCCGTCTCCGCCTCCGGCGGCTCCTCGGGGGTTTCTTCTTCCGTCTCTGCCGCGTCTTCCTGCTGCAGTCCCGCCGGACGGCGGAACATCAGAATAGCCCGTTCAAAAATCGTGTGCTCAATCTCTCCCCGCCGCATTTCGAAACCGGTAATCACAGTAAAAACCAGGAGAATCTCGGCCAGAAAGAGGAGGACAACGTGCAGCGCCCGGAATACCTTCCTTCCGAAAATCCTCCTTCTGGTATCCCGGATATTTTCCTTCAGCATCTTTGAAAAATTATATTCCTGATGTTTCCCGCTCTCCAAAAGCTCCAAAGCCTGATACATGGTAAAATAAATGTCCAGCTCTTCCATGCAGTCTTTACAGTGTTCCACATGATCGAGAAACTGTTCCGTCTCCCTGTCACCCAGCTCATGCTTTACGTACGGGGTAACCATTCTTCTTGCTTCTGTACAGTTCATAATCCCCTCCTGATGCATTTTATTTTATAGCTTATTTCACAAACTGGCAACTGCTTTCTGTTAAGGAAGCGCCGATTAAATCAGAGCTTCCTTAGCTGCTCCGCAGGATTCGCATGGATTTGCAGCAGAAAATGCCGCAGGATTCCATTTTTTTTCAAAATCTGATACAATATCAGTAAAATTTATCTCTTCTGCCCTAAGGAGCAGGGAAAGGACCGTACCATGAAAGAAAAGCTGTACACTATCCCTTTAAACGACGCAGTCAATGCGGAGGATGAATGTCCCTTCTGTTTTATCGAAAGAAAACTGGAACAGGATCTTCTTGATTTTGTCCTGGGAAGCAGCTCCTCCTATATGGAAAGCGATATCCGCGAAAAAACAGATGAGGCCGGCTTCTGCCGGATCCATATGAAAAAAATGTTTGACTACGGAAACACTCTGGGGAATTCCCTGATTTTAAAAACCCACTACGAAAAAATTCGAAAAGAAATGAAAGATCAGATGGGCGCTCACGCTGGCGGGGGCCGATCCAGAAAGGGGCTTTTTGAAAAAATCAGGCCTTCCTCTCAAAAAGATCCCCTCAGCGTCTGGTGTGAAAAAAGAGATCATTCCTGTTATATCTGCCAGAATCTTGACGAGACTTTTCAGCGGTACATAGATACCTTTTTCTACGTCTATGAGAAAGATGAAGAATTCCGCCGGAAAATCTTCCAAGGAAAAGGATTCTGCCTTCATCACTTCGGCATTCTGACAGACGCCGCTTCCCGTCATCTGAACCAGAAGCAGTATGAAGAATTCTGCCGTGAAACCTTTCGGCTCATGGATGAAAATCTGGCCCGGGTTCAGGAGGATATCACCTGGCTGATCGACAAATTTGATTACCGAAACAAGGACGCGGACTGGAAAACTTCCAAGGATGCCCTGCAAAGAGGCATGCAGAAGCTAAGAGGCGGTTATCCCGCCGATCCTGTCTACAAGCAGAAATAAGTGCCCGCTGTCTGTCACGCTTCTCCGCCTACGCCGAATTCTGTATTCTCCAGCAGAATATCCGCTCTTGGATTGTCTTTATATCTGGGATAAATTTCTTTCAGAAACAGCCGGATCACATCCGGGTCCGGCTGAAGGGGGGCCGTGTTTGGGTTCATAAGATTGATACAGATCCTTTCAAAAAAAGCAAGTCCTGTCTCTATATCCCGCTCCATGCTTTCCTCTGTCTGTCCTTTGAATCCGAAAAGCAGACAGACCTCATCGGCATACCTGGCTATCTCCCGGGGAAGCGCCTCTCCCATTCCTTTTGCCATAATCGTTTCTCTGAATTCTGTATCAAAGGTCTCCACCCCCATTTTTATTTTCACTTCTGTTCCCGCGGCCGCAAAGCGTTCTCTGAGAGGCTGTATTTCTTTCCGATAGATCCAGTGAGCTTCAAAGCGGAGTTGAAGAATCTTTTTTTCCCTGCAGATTCTTTCAATCCCATCCAGGGTCATTGGATCCAGTTCAGCAAAGCTGCCGGAATTAATTACCTCAAGGCTTTTGTACTTTCCTGTTATCTTTTCCAGAATCTCCCGGTTGATTCTATAATTTTCCTCTGTATCTTTGGAAAAATCCAGGATCGGCAAAGTTTGGATGCGCCGGGATGGCCAGGAAATGCTCGTATCGTCTAACCGCATTCTCCCCGGTGATGAAGTGAT
>DVGK01000126.1 GCA_018712785.1 Candidatus Choladousia intestinavium
ATTCAGAGGCAATGTCAATAGTTATTTAAAAATTTTATGAAATTGTTTCCCGAAATATGGAGGAAAACAGAAATGAAGAACAAGAAAAAGGGGCGGAAATACGGGCTATATTGAGTTTCCGAGACCGCTCATCTTTACGAATGGAGGTAATGCTTTATGAAAGAATTACAGTATTCTGAGCTGACCCCGGAGCTTTTGCATCTGGCTAAGCTCAGCGAAGAAGCCAGCCAGATTGATTCTGAACTTTACTATAAGTATGATGTAAAGCGCGGACTTCGTGATCTGAATGGAAAAGGTGTACTGGCCGGTCTGACGGAGATTTCTGACGTACACTCCAAAGATATTATAAATGGGCAGGAGGTTCCCTGTAAGGGTGAGCTCTACTACCGCGGACGCAATGTCAAGGATCTGGTAAAAGGGTTTGTATCGGAGAAGAGATACGGATTCGAGGAGATTGCTTATCTTCTGCTTTTCGGAACGCTTCCAAACAAAAAAGAGCTGGATACCTTCACCACGCTTCTCAATGATTACCGCACACAGCTTCCTTCCGGCTTCGTACGTGATATTATTATGAAAGCGCCCAGCAGCGATATGATGAACACGCTGGCCAGAAGCGTACTCACCCTGTATTCCTACGATGACCGCGCCGATGATATTACGATTCCCAATGTGCTTCGTCAGTGTCTGCAGCTGATCAGCATTATTCCGCTGCTTTCTGTCTACGGATATCAGGCATATCAGCATTATCACAACGGAAAGAGCCTTTACATTCACACTCCCAGTCACGAACTTTCCATGTCAGAGAATTTCCTGCATATTCTCAGAGCGGACAGTAAATATTCTCAGCTGGAGGCCCAGATTCTGGATCTGGCCCTGGTACTTCATATGGAGCACGGCGGCGGAAATAACTCCACCTTTACTACCCATGTGATCTCATCTTCCGGTACAGATACCTATTCTGTAGTAGCCGCATCCTTAGGCTCACTGAAGGGGCCCCGCCATGGCGGCGCCAATATTAAGGTGGTACAGATGTTTGAGGATATGAAGGAGCACGTAAAGGACTGGGAGGATGACGATGAAATCCGTGCCTACTTAAACGCTCTGCTGAATAAAGACGCTTTCGATCACTCCGGCCTGATTTATGGTATCGGTCACGCTGTATACTCTCTGTCAGACCCCCGTGCCGAGATTTTCCGCTCTTTTGTGAGCAGCCTCAGTGAGGAGAAGCACAAATCCGCGGAATTCCGTTTAGCTGCGGCTGTTGAGCGTTTGGCTCCGGAGGTAATCGGAGAAAAGCGCAAAATCTATAAAGGTGTCAGCGCCAATGTGGATTTCTACAGCGGCTTTGTTTACCAGATGATGGATCTGCCGGTAGAACTGTATACTCCGATCTTTGCCATGGCGCGTATTGTAGGCTGGAGCGCCCACAGAATTGAAGAGCTGGCCAACAACGGAAAGATCATCCGTCCCGCTTACAAGAATATTCACGAAAGCGTGAAATATGTTCCCTTAGCTGAGCGGTGAATTCTCCCCGCTCTCGCAAAGCCTTCAAAGAACTTTAAAAGATTCAAAAAACGCGGCTGACTGCCGCGCTTTTTTTACCAGTAAATTTTTAACGCCTTCTTCATGGCGATGGAGTACCAGGCCGCGAATATAAGGAAAATGGCGACGGTAAGCAGATATGCGCCTGCCGAAGCCGTGCCGGTATAATCCTGGTACAGGCCCAGGCCTCCGCTGAGGATGGCCGCCAGGCCGAAAGCGACCTGGCTGATTCCAATATATTTAATAAATCCTTGTACATCCTTGCACTTGCTGATATTCAAATCCTTCGGGAAAAGAACGCTGGATTTGATGGATTTGCTTACATACATGGCAATGTAATTGTAAACCACATAGACGCCGCATCCCGCGATCAGCAGATCCATAAGCATATAAATTGAATTCGATCCCATGCCTGTCACTTCTCCTGTCTTTCTTATTCTTCTATTCCAAGGAATTCCTTCACTGCCTGCTTCATCTCGCTGCGCTCAATCACTTTTTTGTGAAGAACCGGCGCTGTGCGAAGCTCATCCACCGCCTTCGGAATCCGAACACCGGAAATTTCGCTCAGCTCTTCGATCAGCTGGAAGTCATCCTTTTCCTCTTCTTTGGAGAGAATGGCTTTCATAACACTTCTGGCAAATTTGAAGGGGCTGGCCGTTGAGACAATAAGCCCCGGGGCGCTGTCTTTCTGGTCTTCCCGATAACGCTGGTAAACGCTGGAAGCCACCGCTGTATGGGGATCGATCACATATCCTGTTTTCTGATACAGTCTGCGTATCTCTTCCTCCGTCTCCTCTTCCGTGGCGTATCCGCCTACAAAGTCGCTGAGATTCTTCAGCATCCCTTCTGAAATTTCATAAGATCCCTTTTCTCCCAGAGAACGCATAAACGCAACGTTTTTCTTTACATCATCGCCCGCCAGACGGTAGATCAGGCGTTCCAGATTGCTGGATACAAGGATATCCATGGAAGGTGAAATCGTGAGTACAAAGTCTCTGTTCTTGTCATAAACACCCGTTTTAAAGAAATCAAAAAGAACCTTGTTCTCATTGGAGGCGCAGATCAGCTTCCCGATGGGGATTCCCATCTGCTTCGCGTAATAGGCGGCCAGAATATTCCCGAAGTTGCCTGTGGGAACCGTCACGTTCACAGGATAACCCTCCTGGATTTCTCCGGCGCCCAGCAGTCTCCCGTATGCATAGACATAATATACGATCTGCGGAACCAGCCGTCCAATATTGATGGAATTAGCGGAAGAAAATCTGAATCCCGCCTGGTCAAGCTGCTCTTTCAGTTCTTCATCAGAGAAAAGATTTTTAACGCCTGTCTGAGCGTCGTCAAAATTACCCCGAATGCCGATGACGCACGTATTTTCCCCTTTCTGTGTAACCATCTGCTTTTCCTGGATGGAGCTGACGCCGTCCTTTGGATAGAATACAAGAATTTTCGTACCCGGCACATCGGCAAAGCCTGCCAGCGCCGCTTTTCCCGTATCTCCTGAGGTGGCTGTCAGAATTACAATCTCATGGGATTCTCCCTGCTTTCTGGCAGCCGTGGTCATCAGATACGGCAGAATGGACAGGGCCATATCCTTAAAGGCTATGGTCGCTCCATGAAACAGTTCCAGATAAAAGGCCTGATCCGCTTTATGGATGGGGGCGATCTGAGGATCATCAAACTTCTCGTCGTAAGCGTTCCGTATACATTCCCTTAATTCCTCCTCTGTAAAATCGGTGAGAAATTTTTTCATTACTATGTATGCCGTCTCCTGATAAGACAGCTTCGGCAGCTCATCAAGAGGCAGATCCAGGGCAGGAATCCGCTCCGGAACGTAGAGTCCCCCCTCCGGCGCCAGCCCCTGCAGAATCGCCTGGGAAGCTGTAAGTTTATTGGCAGCGTTTCTTGTACTGCTGTACATGATTTCCATATTCATTCTTCCTTTTCTGTAAACTTGTATGCAACCTTTCTGCCAAGTATAACATAAGAAAAAGACGGTTGCAACACTGCAATCGTCTTTGTTCTTCGTCATGATTCCTGAAAGGTGTAGTAATCATGGCCCCCATATTCAAAGAGCCACACCAGGCTTGAATCAAACCAGTTGAGATTTTCCAAGGCAGCGGAATCTCTGGCCACAAAGAACAGCGCTCCCTGAGAATAATCTTCACCCTGAAGCACACGGTCTACTGCTTCTACCGTAGAATCCGTTACCGTACAGGAGTAAATTCTCCCGTCAGAAGTAGGCTGAAACTGTTCATCCTGCCAGACCACCTCGCTGATTGTATCAGGAAAGCGCGAATCCTTTACCCGGTTCAATACGACACCTGCCACCATCATCTTGCTCATGACGTCTCCGCCGGTGGCTTCCGCCTCCACAATCTGAAGAAGCGTATAATACTCGTCCCAGGACATCTGATTTTCATATACAGTCTGCTGCGCGTAATATCCCAGTTCTTTTGCCTTCTGCGTACCTTCCTGAATATTTGTCTGGTGTATCACCCTGCGGTCCACAGCCGTTACTCCTGCAAGAACTTCTGTCTTTGAATCCACAGCGCTCACCTGTCTGGTAGCATCCGAATATTCCTCCATCTCTGATACTCCGTTCACGACCCCCATCAGTCCCGCCTGAATCTCGCTCCTCTCCCCATCGGTTCCGGAAGAAGAATTCACTGCATAGACTCTGCTGTGACCGTATGTATCGAATTCACAGATAATCAGCAGCACACTTCCTGTAAGAAGTATACCCGCCAGCAGTAATGTAATATTTCTGCAATGCCGGTGAAGGATTTGTCTGCTCAGGTTAAAAAGCGGTTTACATGTTTTTTTCCGAAGCATCATAAGTTCTCCTGTGCTTTGAATAATAGCATCTCCCCGTACTAAAACGAAACAGCAACTTTCCCCTGCTTTTTACTCCCTGGCTGCATTATACAAAAAAATGTTCCTCACTGTCAATAGAGATTTCATAATTTTGTAACATTTTATTTAGATGACATTTTATGACATTGCAGTTATATATATATTGCACTATATTATCAATAATATTTAAGAAATCCTATCAGTTTTGCCTATTGATTTTTTAGGACTATCGTATTTTTGACATCTGACTTTTTTCCTCAATTAACAACTTTTTCCGCTGTTTTCAAGGATTTCTTGTCTGTTTTTGACGAAACCGCTCCTTTTATTAATATAATTGTAATATATTGCGTTTTTCTTAAGCGTCATCCTCTTTCCGCTCCCAGATAACCTTTGTAACTTTCTATTATTTCTTATGCGTTACCAT
>DVGK01000127.1 GCA_018712785.1 Candidatus Choladousia intestinavium
GTGTTTTTAAAAACCGGTATTCCCGTACAGGCAAAACATCCGTATAGATCAGTTCTTTTAAATCGCTGATCAGCTTCCCTACTCTCTCTTTAATAAAAATCATAGTCTGCCTCCTTGTATTTTTAAGAATGCCTGTTGTGTAAATAACCCATTTTGGGGAGCTGCGCAGACCATATCTGCAGATACACGCAGCTCCCCTTATTTTTTGGGTTTATTTATCTTCTATTTTTCCTTCCCACTGAAATTCACTTTCCTCCACCGGAAGTCTCTTCTCTACAGGAAGAATCTCCGGGAACGGCTTATGGGGTTCTGTCTGATACCAATAAGCTGTGGAAGACCAGTCATCGCTTCTGTGGTTTGCATGGCCGTGCTCAATGGTCACTTTAATGGACTTCTCGAACATAATGGGATCTTTAATATGATATCTGTAGTAGGTGATCTTTCCTTTCCAGTTATCCTTTCCGCCAAGAATCAGTCCGTGATACGGAGCGCTGTATTCCTGAGTAGGACACCATGCCATGTTCACATAATCCTCTGTTCCGGTTCCATGAAGTCTGGGCGGCCACGGCTCGCCGTCAATGAAGATCATATCATCTCCTTCTCCCGGCCAGTCCCAGAGACCATTGGAATGCAGATTGTGAATGTTTACATTACATCCTACATAATGTCCCTTTCCTTCTGCCTCCATGAGAACATAGTTCCCATCTCCCGTAAGATTGCTCCCGCCAAAGCACCAGTCTCTGTGAGAACTGCACTGATCTTCTGAGATCCCATCTGTAGGAAGCTGTCTGTTCCATTTCGCGTGGAAACGAAGCAGATCACCCGGAAGGCTGTCATACTCTTCATAGTCCACATAGTAATAGAAGAGCAGCTCTCTTCCGCTTTCGTTTGTAATTGTCATCCTCGCGCCGCTTTCAAAAGGCATGGGGAACCAGCAGTTAAAGCCTCTGCCGTCCTCCGGGCTCATCTGAAGTGGCTCGCTGACAAAATTCCGGCTCATAGCATGTCCCATTCCGAAAAAGTCACCGGTGGGAGCCAGCACGCTGGGTTCCTCTTCGCCGTCCCAGTAAAATCTTAAAACGGATTTTCTCAGATAATGTTTCTCTTCAATTATATCATCATTTGCCAAAGTAATCCAGATATGTGTCACGCATCCTGCGCCCTTTACATCAAAAAAAGTAAAGGTCTCACCAGGCTGTACGTGGATTCTGTCATCGTTGCCACCTGTGCGGTCATAGCTGGATACCCGCATTCTCTTTGAATCTCTGGCAGCCGCAATCGTAGAAAGGGATGCCGGAATATAATTCTTTCCCATAGTCATAAACCTCCAGTTGAAATATTCTTGTTTTTATATTCTTTTTCCTGTTCTTATCCTTTAATTCCCGATGTCTTAATACCTTCTGTGATATGCCGCTGAAAAACAAAGAACAGTATAATAATCGGCAGCGAAGCCACACAGGAGGCGGCCAGAACAAGATTCCACTCCACCGCCTGAGAGCTTTTAAAGTTCGCTATGGCAATCTGCACCAGCCACAGTTCCCGGTCCTGAGCTACGATCAGAGGCCACAAGTAATTATTCCAGTTAGCCAGGAAGAAGGCCACTGCCAAAGTCACAGCGATGGGCTTTGCCAAAGGAAGCACAATTTTCAAAAACACCCCAAAATAAGAAGCCCCGTCAATTTTTGCTGATTCCTCCAGCTCTTTGGGTATTCCCAGGAAAAACTGCCGGAACAGAAAGATACCATAGGCATTGGGAATCATGGGTATAATGATTCCCCACAGGTTATTGATGAGTCCCATCTGTTTAACAATGATAAAAAGAGGGATCATAATTACAGAAAATGGGATCATAAGGGTACTGATAATCCATGTAAAAATAACTTTTTTCCCTTTAAATTCCAGTCTGGCCAAGGCATATCCGGACATAGCGTGAAAGATCAGGGCTACCACCGTTACAATGGTGGCTACAAAAAAGGAATTCCAGATATTGAGACCTAAATTTTCCTCTGTAAATACCGTTATATAGTTATCCAGTGTCAAGGAAGATAATTTAGGAAGCAGATTCATACTAAAAATATCTTCATTGTACTTAAAGGAACTGATTACCATAACGTAGACAGGGAATACAATAATCAGAGCAATAATTATCATCAAAGCGATCAGCAGTCCCTGCTGAATCTTTTTCTTTTTTTTCATTGATCTGCTCCCTCCCCGCTTCGCATAATTTTCATCTGTACCAGCGTTAATACCATAATGATAATAAACAGAACAAACGCCAACGCAGAAGAATATCCAAGTTCAAAAGTCGTAAATGCCTTTTCATAAATGTACAGAACAGATGTGGTAGTAGCGCTTGCCGGTCCTCCTCCCGTCATTACATTGATCAAATCAAATGCCTGAAAAGCACCGATCGCGCACATAACCAGAACAAAAACGCTGGTCTCCTTTATCAAAGGAACCGTAATCTTAAAAAATCTCTGAACTGCACTTGCCCCATCAATTTCCGCAGCCTCATAATAATCTTTAGGAATATCTTTAATGGCTGCCAGGAACAGAATAGTATTATAACCCAACACCAGCCAGATTCCAACAACCGCCACAGATGGAAGAGC
>DVGK01000128.1 GCA_018712785.1 Candidatus Choladousia intestinavium
ATTCAGAGGCAATGTCAATAGTTATTTAAAAATTTTATGAAATTGTTTCCCGAAATATGGAGGAAAACAGAAATGAAGAACAAGAAAAAGGGGCGGAAATACGGGCTATATTGAGTTTCCGAGACCGCTCAAGGTTGAGAATGGAGGCAGTTTTATGAGACATGAGTTCAAGAGAATAGAGCCCAAGTGGCAGAAGCGCTGGGAAGAGGCAGGGATCTTTAAGGCTGTGGATAACGATGATAGCAGGCCCAAGTTCTACGGGTTGGTAGAATTCCCTTATCCAAGCGGCGCCGGCATGCATGTGGGACATATTAAGGCATATTCCAGCCTGGAGGTGATTTCCAGGAAGCGCAGGATGGAAGGCTACAATGTTCTGTTTCCCATCGGGTTTGACGCCTTTGGGCTTCCAACAGAGAACTATGCCATTAAAACCGGGGTACATCCCAGAAAGATTACAGACGATAATATTGTGAAATTTTCCAACCAGCTCAGACGGGTGGGATTTTCTTTTGACTGGGACAGAGTGATCGATACCACAGAAGAGGATTATTATAAGTGGACTCAGTGGATTTTCCTGAAAATGTTTGAGCATGGACTGGTTTTCAGAGATACGGCTCTGGTAAACTACTGCCCTTCCTGTAAGGTGGTTCTCTCTAATGAGGACAGCCAGGGGGGCAAATGCGATATCTGTCACAGCGACATTGTGCAGAAGTCCAAAACCGTATGGTATTTGCGGATTACCGAGTACGCGGAAAAACTGCTGGAGGGATTGGAGACGGTAGACTATCTGCCCAATATTAAGCAGCAGCAGGTAAACTGGATCGGAAAATCCAAAGGCGCCTTTGTAAACTTCAGAGTTGACGGAAAGGATGAGACGCTGAGAATCTACACCACCAGACCGGACACTCTGTTTGGCGTAACGTTTATGGTTATCGCTCCGGAGCATCCCATGATTGACCGCCATGAGGCGGACATCGCCAATATGGACGAGATCCGGGATTATCGGGAAGCGTGCGCCAAGAAGACGGAGTTTGAGCGTACTCAGCTTGTGAAGGATAAGACCGGCGTGAAAATTCAGGGCCTTGAGGCAGTGAATCCCCTGAATGGAAAGAAGATTCCGATTTTTATTGCGGACTATGTAATGATGGGCTATGGAACCGGAGCCATCATGGCGGTGCCTGCCCACGACCAGCGCGACTATGAATTCGCGAAAAAATTCGGCCTTGATATTATCCCGGTCATCCAGGGAGGCAATATCGATGAGGCCGCTTACGCAGGGGACGGGGAGATGATCAATTCCGGTTTCCTGGACGGATATACGAATAAGAAGGATTCCATCGCCAGAGCGATTGAGGAACTGGAAAAGATGGGCGTAGGAGAGGCCGGGGTTCAGTATAAGATGAAGGACTGGGCTTTCAACCGCCAGAGATACTGGGGAGAGCCGATTCCCATTATTCACTGCCCAAGCTGCGGCGTTGTGCCTGTACCCTATGAGGAGCTGCCGTTGCGGCTTCCGCCGGTAGAGAACTTTGAGCCGGGCGCGGAGGGTGAATCGCCTCTGGCCAAGATTGATTCCTTTGTAAATTGTACATGCCCCAAATGCGGAGGCGCGGCTAAGAGAGAGACGGATACCATGCCCCAGTGGGCAGGTTCCTCCTGGTATTTCCTGCGGTATATTGATCCCCACAACGATCAGGCCCTGGCGGATCCGGAAAAGTTAAAGTATTGGATGCCGGTAGACTGGTACAACGGCGGTATGGAGCATGTAACCCGGCATATGATTTACTCACGGTTCTGGCATCATTTTCTGTATGATATCGGCGTGGTGAACACGCCGGAGCCTTACGCCAAGAGAACAGCCCAGGGACTGATTCTGGGGCCGGACGGAGATAAGATGAGCAAGTCCAAAGGGAATGTGGTAGATCCCCTGGACGTTGTGGAAGAGTACGGCGCGGATGTGCTTCGGACCTACGTTCTTTTCATGGGGGATTACGGCGCCGCCACTCCCTGGAGCGAAAATTCCGTGAAGGGCTGCAAGCGTTTCCTGGAGCGTGTGGCAGGGTTGGTGGAGCTTGTAAAGGACGGCGATGTGACGCCGGAATTGGAAACCCTGTTCCACAAGACCATTAAAAAGGTTTCCTCAGATCTTGAGGATATGAAGTTCAATACAGCGATTGCGGCTATGATGGAGCTTTTAAACGCTATCTCATCGCATGGCTCCCTTACCAGGGATGAGCTGGTTACGTATATTAAGCTTCTCTGCCCCATTGCGCCTCACCTCTGTGAGGAGATCTGGGAGCGCGTCGGCGGAGAGGGCTTCCTTTCCATGAGCAGCTGGCCGGTATATGAGGAGAGCAAGACCGTGGACGCCACAGTAAAAGTAGGCGTTCAGGTGAACGGAAAACTCAGAGGGGTGGTGGAGCTTCCCGCAGACTGCAGCAAGGAAGAGGCTATGAAGCTGGCTTCCCAGGATGATAAGATCAAGGCATTCCTGGAAGGGAAGAGTATTGTAAAGGAAATCTACGTTCCGAATAAAATCGTCAATATTGTTGTAAAATAAAGACCGCTCCTTCATCCGGCCCCGCGCACTTTGCCTGTGGGGCTGGGAGGACGGCTTGACAAGCGGTTCGGTCTGGAACAATAAACTTTGGGCCGGACTGGCTGTTGCGCTCAAAGATTTGACCGACAGTCAAAGGAGAATGGCTGTTCAGAGAACTGAGCGGCAGAAAAATAAGAACAGGAGGTGCCGGCAATGGCAGAAAAGGCCTGCAGCAGCACAAGCTGCAGCAAGGAAAGCTGCGAAGGCTGCCCCAGCGCAAAGAAACAGAATGGATTTGCTGTGGAGCAGAATCAGTATTCAGATATTAAAAATGTAATCGGCGTAGTCAGCGGAAAAGGGGGAGTAGGAAAGTCTATGGTGACAGCTTCTCTTGCCAACCTTCTGGCTGAAGCAGGGTACCGGGTGGGAATCCTGGACGCCGATATTACAGGACCCTCTATCCCCAGAATGTACGGTCTAAAGGGACCTGCCATGGCGGATGAAGAGGGAATCTATCCCATGCTTACGGAGAATGACATTAAGGTGATTTCCATCAATCTTCTGATGCCGGATCCGGAGGAGCCGGTCATCTGGAGAGGGCCGATCCTGGCCAACATGGTAAAACAGTTCTGGTCAGATGTAATCTGGGGTGAACTGGATTATCTTCTGGTGGATATGCCTCCGGGAACCGGAGACGTGCCTCTTACGGTTTTCCAGTCCCTTCCCGTAAACGGAATCATGATCGTCACATCACCCCAGGAGCTGGTAAAGATGATTGTGAAGAAGGCATACAATATGGCTAAGACTATGAAGATTCCTGTGCTGGGGATTATCGAGAATTACAGCTATCTTGTCTGTCCGGACTGCGGAAAGAAGATAGAGGTATTCGGAAAAAGCCGGGTAGACGAAGCGGCAGGAGAGCTGGGGCTTTCCGTGGGCGGCAAGATGCCCATTGATCCGGCTCTAACAGAGCTTTCAGACGCTGGAGAATTCCACAAGGCAAAGAACCCATATCTGTCTACGGCGGTGGCGGCACTCAGAGTGCTGGACGCTAAAAAATAATAAGAAGCGGAATTGGCCCGCTGCCTGCGGGAATAAAATAGAAAAAACGGGCAACACTCCCAGTATCAGGAGGTTGCCCGTTATGTGTTTATCTGGAGTAAAAAAATATCTTACAGCAGCGATGATAATGCTCTTTGTATCTTTCACCCTGCGCTTTTCTGTATCGGCTGCTCACAAGGTTCTGCTGCAGCAGGGAATTGCGGAGGAAGTGCTGCGATTCCATGTTCTTGCCAACAGCGACAGCCGGGAAGACCAGGAGATGAAGCTTCTGGTGCGTGACCAGGCAGTAGCGTGGATGGAAGAAACAGTAGCTCTGGCCGAGCAGGAGACCGGGAGAGAATTAAACCGGAAGGAAGTGGCCGCGCTTATGGAAGAGCAGCTTCCCGCCCTTGAAGAAAAAGCGAATCGCATTCTTCAGGACCAGGGAGCCGCGTATCAGGCAAAGGCTTCTCTGGAGGAATGCTATTTTCCGAAGCGTACTTACGGGACTTGTACCTTCCCGTCAGGCTGGTATCAGGCGCTGCGTCTCTGTCTGGGAGAAGCAAGGGGGAAGAACTGGTGGTGCGTTCTTTATCCAAAGCTCTGTTTTACAGACAGCCTCCATGCTGTGATGCCGGAGGAAGAGCTGGAGAAGCTCAAGGAGGTTCTGACGGCTGAAGAATACGAAAGCCTCTTTGAGAGCCCGGAGGAGTGGAAGATAAGCTTCCGGTGGTTTTAAAGGAAAATCAGGATTTTTTCTTCATGGCCGCTCTCTTGCGCAGCGTGGGATCCAGGATTTTTTTCCGGATCCGCAGACTCTTGGGAGTCACTTCCAAAAGCTCATCTGTATCAATAAATTCCAGGGCCTGCTCCAGACTGAGAATCTTGGGCGGAGTCAGCTTCAGAGCCTCGTCTGCTCCGGAAGCACGGGTATTGGTGAGATGCTTCGTCTTGCAGACATTGAGCTCTATGTCCTCCGGCTTGGCGCTCTGTCCGATTACCATTCCCGAATAGACTTTTTCACCGGGACCGATGAACAGGGTTCCCCGATCCTGGGCGTTGAACAGCCCGTAGGCCACGGATTCTCCGGTCTCAAAGGCAATCAGAGACCCCTGGTTCCGGTACTGCAGATCTCCTTTATAGGGACCGTATCCATCAAAAATAGTATTCATGATGCCGTTTCCCTTGGTGTCGGTGAGAAATTCCCCACGGTAGCCGATGAGGCCTCTGGAAGGAATGGAGAATTCCAGGCGGGTATAGCCGCCCTGCCCTATGCTCATCCCCTGAAGCTCTCCCTTGCGGAGACTCAGCTTCTGAATGACGCTTCCGGAGAATTCTTCCGGAACGTCGATATAGGCCAGCTCCATGGGTTCCAATTTCCTGTTTCTTTCGTCCGTTTTGTAGATTACTTCGGCTTTGCTGACGGCGAACTCATAGCCCTCCCGGCGCATGGTCTCAATAAGAATAGAAAGGTGCAGCTCTCCGCGGCCGGAGACTTTGAAGGTATCGGCGTCTTCTGTCTCTTCCACCCGGAGACTTACATCCGTATTCAGCTCTCTGAAAAGGCGGTCTCTCAGATGGCGGGAGGTAACGTATTTGCCCTCCTGACCAGCCAGAGGGCTGTCATTCACAACAAAATTCATAGAGATGGTGGGCTCTGAAATTTTCTGGAAGGGGATCGGCTCCGGAGCCTCCGGGGCGCAGATCGTGTCTCCGATATGCAGGTCGGCGATGCCGGAGATGGCTACGATGGAACCGATAGTGGCAGAGGGAACCTCCACCTTGTTCAGCCCGTCAAACTCATAAAGCTTGCTGATTTTAACCTTCTGCTTTTTGTCCGGGTCATGATGGTTCACTAGAACGGCTTCCTGGTTTACCCGGATCTCTCCCCGGTCTACTTTTCCCACGCCAATACGGCCCACATACTCATTGTAGTCGATGGTGCTGATCAGCACCTGGGTGGGGCCTGTCTCGTCTCCCTGGGGAGCAGGGATATAGTTTAAGATTGTCTCAAAAAGAGGAACCATATTTTTCGGCTCTTCATCCGGTTCTAAAATGGCATAGCCTCCCTTGGCGGAAGCATATACGAAAGGACAGTCCAGCTGCTCGTCTGAAGCATCCAGTTCCAGAAACAGTTCCAGTACCTCGTCGATCACTTCGCTGGGTCTTGCCTCTGGCCTGTCAATTTTGTTGACGCACACAATGACAGGCAGGTCCAGCTCCAGAGCCTTCTTTAAAACAAACTTGGTCTGCGGCATCGCCCCCTCAAACGCGTCTACCACCAGGATAACGCCGTTTACCATTTTCAGAACGCGTTCTACCTCGCCCCCGAAATCCGCATGCCCGGGGGTGTCAATAATATTGATTTTTGTCCCTTTATAAAAAACGGCAGTGTTTTTGGAAAGAATGGTGATGCCTCGTTCCCGCTCCAGGTCGTTGGAGTCCATAACCCGCTCTGCCACCGCCTGATTTTCACGGAAAACGCCGCTTTGCTTTAAGAGCTCATCCACCAGGGTAGTTTTGCCGTGGTCTACATGGGCAATAATCGCAATATTTCTCACATCGTTTCTTACCATAACTTCACTCTCTTCCTATAAAAATAATACTAGCAAAGAATATTTAAAGAAATTCATACGAATAAACAGAAGGGAAAAGCCTTCTGTTTATTCTGGTCACTTGATTAAGTTTATCACATATTTCCAGGATTACAAGGAAAAAATGACTGCGCTTAGGGAATGAGACTTAAATGGCTAAAATATAAGACAGCAGCTTAGCTATCGCCGGAGTATTGAATCATGATATCAAGGAGAGCATTTAACTCTGAAAGATGCTGTGGATCTAATTTTCTGATTTTTTCGAGAAAACATCGTTCCATACGGCTGGGAGCCCAGATGGAAGCATCGGATTTTATGCCAAGGACATGATCAGCAGAAAAATTATATAGCTTAGCAAGTTCGGCAAAGGTTCTCAGGTCAGGTTCAGCCACATTATTTTCATATCCTGACAGGGATTTTCGATTGATCCCTGTAAGGCGCATTACTTCGGCTTGAGTCAATTCTTTCTCTTCCCGGGCACTTTTTAGTATTTGTCCGATATTGATCATAAAAAAGAGTTACCTCCATAAAGTCATCATAACATGAAAGGAAATAGAAAGATCAGAAGTCTTAAAAATAATGACATACTATGTTGACATCTTAAAAATTAAGACATATAATAGCCATAAAACTAGTTTTTATACGCATAAAACAAAAAAAGAAGGAGGATTATTTAAGGAGAACCTTAAATGGGAGAGAGATGAAACGAAAAAATTTAATTAAAAGAATTTGTTCCGTAGGCCTGGCCGCCGTATTGACCTTCAGTATGGCGACTGGCGCTTTAGCTACGGAGACAGAACCTGCATCTGAGGGAGAGACAGAAACAACAGCCACTGAAGAAGCAGAAGAGTACAGCGCGGAGACGCTGAACGCGAATACTGGTACAAAAACGGTATATATTCTCTACTATATAGGGGGAGAAGAGTACGGTGAGGTGAGTACTACAGTGTCCGCCGATACATGGCAGTTGGACACTTCCAGTCTTCCGGGGATTCCAGAGGGTTACGCAGCGGCGGACTCTGTAGCAGAAATTACAGGGGATTCTTTAGCAGGTTATTATGCCTATGTGGTATTACAGGAAAAAGAGCCTGAGGTACCGACTTCCCAGACGGTAGGAGTGAACTACTGGGATGTGGAGAACGGTGTACAGGCAGGAGAAGGCGAAGTAACGGTAGCCGTTGGCGCAAACAATGTAAATACCTCCGCTCTTACAGATGTTCCGGCAGGTTTTGAGCTTGTAACCACAGGGGATATTCCCATCAATGGCGGCTGGATCTGGGTGGAGGTACGCCCGGCAGCGCAGCCGACAAGCCAGACGGTAGGAGTGAACTACTGGGATGTTGAGAATAACGTACAGGCAGGGGAAGGCGAAGTGACGGTAGCCAGCGACGCAAACAATGTAAACACCTCTGCTCTTACAGATATTCCGGATGGATATGAGTTGGTAAGCACAGGAGATATTGCTATTTATGATAAATGGATCTGGGTAGAGGTTCGTCCTGTCACTACGAAAGAAATCGGAGTTAACTATTGGAATATTGAAAGCAACGAACAGGTAACAGAAGGAAAAGTAACGGTTGATATTAACGCAAATAATGTAAATACCTCTCAGCTGACGGATATTCCGGCAGGCTACGAGCTGGTAAATGTAGGAGATATCCAGATTAACGACGGCTGGATCTGGGTAGAGCTTCGGCCGTTATCTAAAACAATTGAAATTGGCGTTAACTATTGGGATATCGAAAAGAATGAGCAGGTAACGGAAGGAAAGGTTACAGTCGCGGCAGATGCGTATAATGTAAATACCTCCCAGCTGACCGACATCCCGGCAGGTTATGAATTGGTAAACGTAGGGGATATCCAGATTAACGACGGCTGGATCTGGGTAGAGCTTCGGCCCGTTGCCAAAACGAAGAGCATCGGTGTAAACTATTTCAGCTTCGAAGAGTACAAAACGATTGCTGAGAGTACTGTTGAGGTAGAGAAAGACGCGATTCACGTAAATACCAGTCTGCTGAAGGATGTCCCGGAGGGCTATGAACTGGTGGTGACGGGAGATCTCCTCATTTGCGACGGCTGGATCTTTGCTGAGGTTCGCAAGATCGACACCAAGACCGTAGCGGTTGAATATTACATCGAAGCCGAAGACAGGACGATCAGCGGCAAAGCGGTAGAAGTAGAGTATGATGCCAATAATGTAAATACAAGTCTTCTTACGGATATTCCGGCAGGCTACGAGCTTGTATGGACCGGGGATCTGCAGATTGAGGAGGCCGAAGACGGCACCTTGTTTGTAAAAGCCGAGCTGAGAGCCAAGAAGATGGATGTATATTTCGTAATTGAAGACACGAACATGGGAAGCTTTACTTTAAATGCCAGGAGCGCAATGGTGTCCTTTACAGATCTGGAGGCAGTCAGCGGGAAAACATATGAGATTCCCGGCGTACAGGCGGCTGAAGGGTATAAGTTTACAGGATGGAAGGACAGCACCGGAAGTATTCTTTGGGATGCGGCTCAGACAACCTTTGAGCTGACTCCTGGCATGGGGATTTATCCGGAGGGAGCAGCCAAGGGCATGCTGATTCTTACAGCTCAGTTCGAGACCGTTCCCGCCCAGACAGAGTCTGAGAGTGAGACAAACCAGTCCGAAAGTACAGCGCCGGAGACCGATCAGTCTGAAACTGCAGCACCGGAGACAAACCAGTCCGAAAGTACGGCTCCAGAGACAAATCAGTCCGAGAGCACAGCTTTGGAAACCGATCCGGCATCCGAACCTTCGGTTCCCGCAGTAACGGATCCTGAGACCGATCCGGAGTTGGATGAGGAAGAGCCTTCTGAGGATGAAGACGGAAGTGACGCAGAGGATGAAGAAGCAGATGTATCAGATTCTGAGAAAAAGGATACATCTTCCACCGAAGCTACGGAGGCTTCCTCTGACAGCAATGCCGTAAATACAGGCGACGAAACGCCGATTTTCCTTTACGCGGTTCTTATGGCGGCTGCGGCAGCAGTATTGGCAGTAGCTCTTAAAATGAAAAGAATACATATGAATTAAAGAAATGTGATTTTTTGGCGAAAGGGCTGTGAAAGAGCAGCCCTTTCGCAGTATGCGGATCAAAGCTTAGACTGTTCCGTGTGGTGATGTATATGGACAGAGAATTTGAGCGAAGGATGAAAAGACGAGCCAGGAGGCTCAGAGAACGCAGAAGACGCAGAATATTTTTCCTTTTTGGCATGATTCTTTTTTTCTGCCTTTTGGTGGGAATTGCGGCTTTCATAGCATTGAGAAACCCTGTGGGGGAGGAAGGCGGCGCTGTCAGCCGGGAGGGACTGGAAAGTCTGGTTCAGACTGCCGGTTCCATTGACCAGAGCGCGTATCCGGACGTCCAGGCGGAGGAACTGCAGGCAGAGATTGACAATGCCCTGCGGCTTCTGGAAGGAGAAGAGCTTTCAGAAGAAGAATTGAATGAGGCCTATGCGGGACTGCTGGACAGTATTCAAAACCTGATACAAAATTCAAGTGAATAAAGAACGAAAATCCTTCTGAAAAAACAGGTCATTTTTCAGAAGGATTTTTTTATATTTCTTTCTGGAAAGATATTTTCAGTTCTAAACTCTCCGTAAAGTGAATAAACATATGTATATAAAATACATGAAGAGATACTTCGTTTGAAGAAGGGAGAACAAATATTTATGACAGATAAGATTATCGAAAACAATCAGGTATCCATCATGGGGAAAATAGTATCCGGCTTTGCCTACAGCCATGAAGTATTCGGAGAGGGTTTTTACATGATGGATATTTCCGTTCAGAGACTCAGCGATTCCTCTGACGTGATTCCTGTCATGATTTCGGAACGCCTGATTGATGTTACACAGGATTATGAAGGAGAATACATACAGATTTTCGGTCAGTTCCGTTCTTACAACCGGCATGAGGAGAAGAAAAACAGACTGGTTCTGTCAGTGTTTGCCCGGGAGGTAAGCTTTGTGGAGGACGAAAATGATAAGATAAAAAGTAATCAGATCTTTCTGGACGGCTATATCTGCAAGACGCCGGTTTACCGCAGAACCCCTCTGGGAAGGGAGATCGCGGATATGCTGCTGGCAGTAAACCGCCCTTATGGAAAATCCGATTACATCCCATGTATCTGCTGGGGGAGAAATGCCCGGTTTGCCTCAGGCTTTGAGGTGGGAGGGCATGTGCAGATCTGGGGAAGAATACAGAGCAGGGAGTATGTAAAAAAGCTGGAGGATGAGACTACAGAGAAGAGGGTTGCATACGAAGTATCTGTCAGCAAGCTGGAATATTTGGAGTAAAAATATTCACTTTACAAAACTTTTATAAATACACTGGACGAGAACCATGGATTAAGAATTGCATTTTACACTGAAATGTAGTAGAATATCCATATTATTTATGCGGGATTTTCAGATACAGAAACAGTTCCCCGCAGAAAATACAGGAAGATTGGCCCGGTGAGAGAGCAGATGGGCCGATTGAAGGAGACCTGAAATCGACGAGGTGAAAGATGAAGAAAAAATATATACATATTTTCTGTGGAAAGGGTATGGGAAAGACGTCCTCCGCTCTGGGAAAGGGAGTACGGGAGGCAAGTGAAGGAAAGAATGTTTTTCTGATCCAGTTTCTCAGAGAGAAGCGTTCCAACGAGGTTCTGAGCTACTATAAACGTCTGGAGCCGGAGATGAAAATGTTTCGGTTTGAGAAGTTTCCGGAGGATTATGAGAGCCTGACAGAAAGAGAGAAGGAAGAGGAGATCCGCAACATAAAAAACGGACTCAATTTTGCCAAAAAGGTTTTAATGACAGAAGAGTGCGACGTCCTGATTCTGGAAGAGATTTTGAGCCTTACTGATAAGGGCATTGTGACCATGGAAGAACTGAAGAACATTATTGAGGAGGTGGGGGATGAGACCACCCTGTATCTGACCGGCACGAACCGGTGTGAAGAACTGTGGCCCTACGTGGATGAAGTGACGGAGCTTTCCACGCCGTACACAGCGAACCGGGAGGAGTCAGAATAAAACCACAACTGCAAAATTTAAATTGACATCCGTCCAATGGGGTGTTATAGTAAGAGAAATTCAGGTTTAGTGATAGAGGTCGCGCGCTTCATCAGTAGTCGGCGGGATGTGTACAGGCACAGGGGAACGCCGGAGAAAGGGGAGAGCGCCGAAAGGGGGCAGCGCCTGGGGCTGGTTTCCTTGGGCACAGAGTGAAGAATTCTGTGACTGTCATCGCCGCGCGGTGGAGGGCTATCCGGGGAACTGTATTTCGGATTCTTTGGGGACTGCCTTTTGACAGTCCCTTTTTTCATGAGAATTGAAAATTCGCGGCAAAGGAGGGTATTTATGGCTATTTTTAAAGGCTCAGGTGTTGCGATTGTGACGCCTATGTACGACAATGGAGAAGTAAATTATGAAAAGCTTGGAGAGATTCTTGAGGAGCAGATTGCAGGTTCCACAGACGCCATCATTATCTGCGGAACTACAGGAGAGGCATCCACTCTAACCCACGAAGAGCATCTGGATGTGATCAAATACGCGGTGGAAAAGGTAAATAAGCGGATTCCGGTGATTGCCGGCACCGGCTCCAACTGTACGGAGACAGCGATTTATCTATCTGTGGAAGCGGAAAAATACGGGGCGGACGCAGTGCTTTTGGTAACTCCTTATTATAACAAGGCTACACAGAAAGGTCTGATCCATCATTTTACCAAGATCGCGCAGTCCATTTCCATACCGGTCATCCTGTACAATGTGCCCAGCCGTACCGGATGCAATATTTTACCGGAGACGGCCGTTTATCTGGCAAAGAACGTAAAGAACATTGTGGCGATTAAAGAGGCTTCCGGAAATATTTCCCAGGTGGCGCAGCTGATGCGCCTGGCGGAGGGGTGCATTGACCTATATTCCGGAAACGATGACCAGATTGTGCCGCTTATGTCCCTGGGGGGCTGCGGGGTGATCTCTGTGCTGGCCAACATAGCGCCCAGAGAGACCCACAACATAGTGGAAACATATCTGAAGGGTGACGTGAAAGAAAGCTGCCGTCTTCAGCTGGAGGCTTTGGATCTGATTCATGCCCTTTTCAGCGAGGTGAATCCCATCCCCGTAAAGAAAGCCATGAACCTTATGGGCAGGAATGTGGGCCCCTTGCGAGAGCCCCTGACAGAGATGGAAGAGGCAAACGCGGCTAAGCTTGCGGCCGCCATGAAAGCTTACGGACTGGAGGTAAAAGCATGATTCGAATGATTTTAAGCGGATGCTGCGGATTTATGGGACGAGTGGTTACAGAGATTGTGGAAGGAGAACCTGACGTTCAGATCGTGGCGGGAATCGATCCGAGAAAAGATGAGACAAAGCCATATCCTGTTTACGGGACACCTGCTGAGTGCCTGACGCAGGGAGATGTCCTGGTGGATTTTTCATCTGCCCAGGCCCTGGAAGGGCTGCTGCAGTTCTGCACAGAAAAGAAGATTCCGGCTGTGCTCTGCAGCACCGGCTATTCTCAGGAACAGCTGGAGCAAATTCAGAAGGCGTCCGAAAAAGTGGCTGTTCTGAAGTCAGCTAATATGTCCCTGGGTGTAAATCTTCTGCTGAAACTTATAAAAGAGGCGGCGAAGACTCTGGCGCCGGCTGGCTTTGATATGGAGATCGTGGAGAAGCATCACAACCGGAAGGTAGACGCTCCCAGCGGAACAGCCCTTGCGCTGGCGGACAGTCTGAATGACGCACTGAACCAGGAATATACATACGTATATGACCGCAGCCAGGTAAGAAGGCCCAGAGATCGAAAAGAAATCGGCATCAGCGCAGTGCGGGGAGGCAGTATTGTGGGAGAACATGAAGTCATCTTCGCGGGGTTGGACGAGGTGATTGAATTTAAGCATACGGCATATTCCAGAAGTATTTTCGCGAAAGGGGCCGTATCCGCTGCAAAATATCTTGCAGGAAAGCCTGCGGGCTTTTATAATATGGAAGATGTGATTGGATAAAACAGGGCGAAGAAAGGACGGAGGAGCCGTATTATGAAAAAAGTAGTAAAGTTTGGCGGAAGTTCTCTTGCAAGCGCAGAGCAGTTTAAAAAGGTAGGAGAGATCATCCATGCAGAGAAGTCACGGAGGTATGTAGTGCCTTCTGCTCCGGGAAAACGCTTCCCAAAAGATACGAAGGTAACGGATATGCTGTATGACTGCTATGAAGCGGCAGGCACCATGGACATTACCGGGAAGCTGAACGCCATTGCCCAGAGATATCAGGAGATTATTGACGGCCTTGGGCTGGAGGTGTCTCTGGAGGAGGAATTTGCCAAAATCAAGACGGCTTTTGAGGAGCACGTTGGAAGTGACTATGCGGCTTCAAGGGGAGAGTATCTGAACGGAATCATAATGGCTGCATATCTGGAGTACGAATTTATTGACGCGGCGGATGTGGTGCGGTTTGATGAGGACGGAGTGTTTGAACCGGAGGCGACAAATAAAATTATGAAAAAAAGGCTGGAGGGTGTGGAGCGGGCCGTTATTCCGGGATTCTACGGAGCCATGGAGGACGGTACCATCAAGACCTTTTCCAGAGGCGGATCGGACATTACAGGTTCTATTGTGGCCAGGGCAGTCTGTGCGGACCTCTATGAAAACTGGACGGATGTATCCGGCTTTCTGGTGACAGATCCTCACATTGTGGAGGATCCGGAAACCATTGAGACGATTACTTACCGGGAGCTTCGGGAACTGTCCTACATGGGGGCCACAGTCCTGCATGCGGACGCGATTTTCCCTCTCCGTCAGGAAGGAATCCCCATTAATATCAAGAATACCAACCGTCCCCAGGATCCCGGGACTCTCATTGTGGAAAGCACCTGCCGCCAGCCCAGATTTACGATTACAGGTATCGCGGGAAAGAAGGGCTTCTGCGCCATTAACATTGAAAAGGATCAGATGAATTCTGAGATCGGATTTGGGCGGAAGGTTCTTCAGGTGTTTGAGGAAAACGGTATTTCCTTCGAGCACGTGCCTTCCGGAATCGACACCTTCACGGTGATCGTGCATCAGTCTGAATTTATGGAGAAGGAACAGAGCGTTATCTCCGGAATCCACCGGGCGGTGCATCCGGATACACTGGATCTGGAATCCGATCTTGCTCTGATCGCGGTAGTAGGCCGCGGAATGCGGGCTACCAGAGGAACGGCAGGAAGAATTTTTTCAGCCCTTTCCCATGCCAATGTAAATGTTAAGATGATCGATCAGGGCTCCAGTGAGCTGAACATCATCATCGGCGTAAAAAATGAGGACTTTGAGACAGCTGTGAAAGCAATCTACGATATTTTCGTCCTGACACATTTATAAAAAAGGGCCCGGAGCTTTTCCGGGCTTGCCTTATATTCGGGAATGTGGTATATATTTAATATAAAGATATAAATATACCACATGGAGGCGTGAAGTATGGAGGAATTTAAAAAACTAAACAGAAAACGTTTTTTGTACGGAGCAACAGGCTTTCTCTCTTTGCTTGGACTGATAGGAGTTTTTACGGAGGCAAGATCTTTTCTGGGGTTCTTTGCCTTTGCCGTTGATTTTCAATATTTTTTTAAATTCCTCCATGCTTCACGCCTCCATGTGGTATATTTATATCTTTATATTAAATATA
>DVGK01000129.1 GCA_018712785.1 Candidatus Choladousia intestinavium
ATATTCTTGCAGTTGTTGAGTAAAGCTGCTTTCCACCGAAATCGGAGGAGCTTTGACTGGAAGAAACATATAGATAAATTAAAAAAAGAAGAGAATAAAAATCAGGAGGCATGATTATTATGGCAAAAGAAATTAAGTACGGTGCTGACGCAAGAGCAGCGCTGGAAGCAGGCGTAAATAAATTAGCAGATACAGTAAGAGTAACCTTAGGGCCCAAAGGAAGAAACGTAGTTCTTGACAAGCAGTTTGGCTCTCCCTTAATCACAAACGATGGTGTTACCATTGCCAAAGAGATTGAGCTGGCAGACGCTTTTGAGAATATGGGCGCGCAGCTGATCAAGGAAGTAGCTTCTAAAACCAACGATGTGGCTGGTGACGGCACTACCACTGCTACTGTTCTGGCACAGGCTATGGTTCATGAGGGGATGAAGAACCTGGCAGCAGGAGCCAACCCCATTATCCTCCGCAAGGGTATGAAGAAGGCTACAGATGCTGCTGTGGAAGCAATCCGTGAGATGAGCAAGGAAGTAACAGGAAAGGAGCAGATTGCCAGAGTAGCAGCTGTCTCCTCAGGAGATGAAACAGTAGGCGAGATGGTTGCGGACGCTATGGAAAAGGTTTCCAGAGACGGCGTTATCACCATCGAAGAGTCAAAGACTATGCAGACAGAGCTGGATCTGGTAGAAGGTATGCAGTTTGACCGCGGTTATATCTCAGCCTATATGGCTACAGATATGGAAAAGATGGAAGCGGTTCTGGACGATCCATATATTCTGATTACAGATAAGAAGATCAGCAACATTCAGGAGATTCTTCCTCTTCTGGAGCAGATTGTTCAGTCCGGTAAGAAGCTGCTGATCATCGCCGAGGATATTGAGGGCGAGGCTCTTACCACTCTGATCGTAAATAAACTTCGTGGAACCTTCCAGGTAGTAGGTGTGAAAGCTCCCGGCTATGGCGACAGAAGAAAAGCGATGCTGGAGGATATCGCTATCCTGACAGGCGGACAGGTGATTTCTGAGGAGGTTGGTCTTGAACTGAAAGAGGCGACTCTGGAAATGCTGGGCCGCGCCAAATCCGTAAAGGTTCAGAAGGAGAACACCATTATTGTAGACGGAATGGGTCAGAAGGATGCCATCCAGAGCAGAATTGCCCAGATTAAGGCAATGATCGAGGAGACAAAATCTGACTTTGACAGAGAAAAACTTCAGGAGCGTCTGGCTAAGCTTTCCGGCGGTGTTGCAGTAATCCGTGTAGGCGCGGCTACAGAGACTGAGATGAAGGAAGCAAAGCTTCGTATGGAAGATGCTCTGGCAGCTACCAAGGCAGCCGTAGAAGAAGGCGTAATCGCAGGCGGCGGTTCAGCGTATATCCATGCAGCCAAGAAGGTTGAGAAGATTGCGGCAGAGCTTGACGGAGATGAGAAGACAGGCGCCCGCATCCTCTTGAAAGCACTGGAGGCTCCTCTGTATCATATCGCTGCCAACGCAGGACTGGAAGGCTCTGTAATCATCAACAAGGTTCGTGAGTCTGAGGTAGGTACAGGCTTCGACGCGCTGAACGAAGAGTATGTGGATATGATCAAGGCAGGTATCCTGGATCCGGCTAAGGTGACGAGAAGTGCCCTGCAGAATGCTACCAGCGTAGCGTCCACTCTTCTTACTACAGAGTCTGTAGTAGGCAATATTAAGGAAGAGGCGCCGGCGGCGGCTGCAAATCCCGGAATGGGAATGATGTAATGAAGCAGCAATAGAAAGCGTGTTTCGCAAATTTTCTATTGTCATGAATAACAAAGCTGCTGTACAATTCGCGCTTTTGCGATTGTACAGCGGCTTTTTTTGTGCTACACTATATGAAATACAAGATCCGCAGACAAAGGAGTTGCGATGCATGGACGAGAGGTCGTTAAAAGAAGTCATACGGGAGGAGTGGAAGAAACTGTCGGGCCTTACGTGGGGACAGAGGCTTGGCTATGTCTGGGAGTATTATAAGCCCCTGATGCTGGGAATCCTGGGAGTGATCGTAGTAATCTCCATTGCCGTTACCATGTACCGGAATGCGCAGATTGAAACGATTTTCCAGGGATATCTGATTAACTGCAGCAACCTTTCAGATATTACCGAGCAGATGGGACAGGAATTCGGCGATTATCTGGGGGGAGTGGAGAACAACCAGGAGATTCTGCTCTCGCCTCTGTCCTATGATCCGGAGGATACGACCCAGTACGGAGTCGCTAACCAGATGAAGCTCACTACATTGATGGCAGCCGGAGATGTAGATGTGTTTATTATGGACGAGGAGACTTACGGGGAGCTTCAGAATCTTGGAGCCTTTAAGGAGCTTTCAGGGCTGATGACCAGTGAACAGATGGAGAAGTGGGAAGCGTATCTGCACTATGACCGGGATCCTGAGAGCGGTGAAGAGGGGGTATATGCCCTGGAGCTGGATACATCCCCCGTCCTGGAAAAATACCAGCTTTACGGCGGCGGTACTGTATATGGCGCCGTGATGGTGGGCAGCAGCCGCGGTGAGACGGGCATACAGTTTTTTGAATATCTGATGAATGAATAAAGAATCGGAGGAAGTTCTAATGAGTGATATGTACAAAGAAATTCTGGTTTCCAGAAAGACGCCTGTGGTAAACAAACTGATTAAAGGAGTGCTGATCCTGGTGACAGTGCTGGGGATTCTTGCCGGCATGATCTTTTTCCCTCTTTTCCTTGTGGGAATCGCGGCGGGAGTGGCGAGTTATTTTCTTCTTCCCAAGCTGGAGGTAGAGTATGAATATCTGTATGTCAACGGCGATCTGGATATTGATGCCATTTATTCCAAGCAGAAAAGAAAGCGTCAGGCCAGCTATACCATGGAAGAGCTGGAGCTGTTGGCGCCCTCCAACTCTCACGCCCTGGATTTTTACAAAAACAACAAGGAGAGCAAGATTAGGGACTTTACCTCCGGAGATGAGAACAAGCCCTCCTATATTCTGGTTATGAATAAGGACAAGCAGAGAGAGCTGGTAAAACTTGAGCTGGATCCGGACATTGTCGCGGATATCCGCAGGATAGCGCCCAGGAAAGTTTCACAGGTGTAAGATTTTGAAAATTTTTGTTGACATTGGATTTTGAATTTGCTAGAGTATTTATTCAACAGCTATCAAATCTCACATAAGACCTTAATTTCAGAAAGAGAGGGAAAAACATGGGTACGATTATAGGTGAAGGCATAACATTTGATGACGTACTTTTAGTGCCGGCATATTCTGAGGTGATTCCGAATCAGGTGGATCTGAGCACGATTCTGACGAAAAAGGTGAAGCTTAATATTCCCATGATGAGCGCAGGAATGGATACTGTGACCGAGCACCGGATGGCGATTGCCATGGCCAGACAGGGCGGCATCGGAATCATTCACAAAAACATGACTATTGAACAGCAGGCAGAAGAAGTGGATAAGGTAAAGCGTTCTGAGAACGGTGTCATCACAGACCCATTTTTCCTTTCGCCGGAGCATACTCTGTCAGATGCCAACGAGCTTATGGCGAAGTTCCGTATTTCCGGGGTGCCGATTACAGAGAACGGCAAGCTTGTAGGTATTATTACCAACCGTGATCTTCTGTTTGAGGAAGATTTTACAAAGAAAATCAAGGAATCCATGACCTCCGAGGGGCTCATCACTGCCAAAGTAGGCATTACTCTGGAGGAGGCGAAGAAGATACTGGCCAAGGCCAGAAAAGAAAAGCTGCCTATTGTAGATGACGATTATAATCTGAAGGGTCTTATTACGATTAAAGATATTGAGAAGCAGATCAAGTACCCAAATTCCGCCAAGGACGAAAAGGGAAGGCTTCTCTGCGGCGCGGCCATCGGCATTACGGCCAATGTCCTGGAGAGGACGGAAGAGCTGGTAAAGGCTCAGGTCGATGTGGTGGTGCTGGATTCCGCTCACGGCCATTCTGCCAATGTAATCCGCTGTGTGCGCATGATTAAGGAAAAGTTCCCGGAGCTGCAGGTGATTGCGGGGAATGTGGCTACAGGCGAAGCCACGAAGGCCCTGATCGAGGCAGGTGCCGATGCAGTTAAGGTGGGAATCGGACCCGGTTCCATCTGTACCACCCGTGTGGTGGCGGGAATCGGCGTACCTCAGGTGACGGCGGTGATGAACTGCTATAACGTGGCCAAAGAGTATGGAATTCCCATTATCGCGGACGGCGGAATCAAATACTCAGGAGATATCACCAAGGCCATCGCGGCAGGAGCCAATGTCTGCATGATGGGAAGCATGTTCGCGGGATGTGATGAGAGTCCGGGAACTTTTGAGCTGTATCAGGGAAGGAAATATAAGGTATATAGAGGAATGGGGTCTATTGCGGCTATGGAGAACGGAAGCAAGGATCGGTATTTCCAGACGAACGCCAAGAAGCTGGTTCCGGAAGGCGTGGAAGGACGCGTGGCCTACAAGGGAAGCGTGGAAGATACAGTGTTCCAGCTTCTGGGCGGCCTTCGCTCCGGTATGGGCTATTGCGGCACCAGCACCATTGAGGAGCTTAAGGAGAAAGGAAGATTCGTGAAGATTTCAGCCGCCTCCTTAAAAGAATCTCATCCCCATGATATTCACATCACAAAAGAAGCGCCGAACTACAGCGTAGAGCAGTAAAAGATAAGATACAGAGGCCTCCGGCAGAAACGGTCTGCCGGAGGCATTTTGACGTTGTGACGCTTTTTACAGAATGTAAGCTCCTGGTCCTGTACGCCTGAGACATGATTCCAGGGCAGCACGATCCGCGAAGACAGGAATGCTGCCAGATGTTTCTCAGGCATACACAAAATGTTCATGAAAAAAAAGTGCAGAATCGGAAAAAACGTGGTATACTGAAACGCGGAATGCCTCTGTGCAGTCAGAATGGAAATGAAAGTGAAGCAAAAAGAGAATGAAAAGAAAGCAGGAACTTAAATGAAAAAGTCCAAAGAAAGACGAAACCGCAGAGAAAAGAGGAGCCGGGAGGAGGAGGGCGGAAGCAGACGGCGCAGAAAGAGAAGAATACGGTTGGATCATATTCTGATCTGGCTGGTAGTGATTTTGCTGACAGCGGCCGCTATCCTGTTTATTTTGAATGTAATGCGCCGTCCTGTGGACGATGTGGATGTGGACGCTCTTCTGGAGGATACTGCTGACTATCATATAGAGACAGAGACGGAAACGGAAGAAGAGACGAATCCGGTGCCTATGCCGGATATTGATGAACAGCTGCTTACCGTAAACGAGTACTCCAGACCGGGGACCAAGACAGAATCCATTGATTATGTGGTCATACATTACCTTGGCAATCCCAAAACTACGGCCCAGCAGAATCATGATTATTTTGAGAGCCTGAAGGATCTTCAGAATGAGTATATGAGCGCGAACTTTATTGTGGGAATCGAGGGGGAAATTATTGAATGTGTTCCGCCGGGAGAAGTGGCGTACGCCTCAAATTCTATGAATGACTATTCCATCTCCATTGAAAACTGTCATCTGGACGACACAGGACGCTTTACAGAAGAAACTTATAATTCTCTGGTGCATCTGACTGCTTATCTGGTAGAAGAGTACGGACTGGATCGGGAGAATATCATCCGTCATTATGATGTTACCGGAAAAGAATGTCCTCTTTATTATGTGGAGAATGAAGACAAGTGGGAAGAATTTAAGGATGATGTTATGAATTACATAGCAGAGTGCAGGGGCTAGTGAGCTTTACGTTTATATTTCTGTAATAAAACCGCATTCATGTGTGCTAAATGCATGAATGCGGTTTGTTTTTTTGCCTAAATCTTGTATATTCGATAAAAAATGACACAATCTCTTGGAAAAGGGTGGATTTTTTAAAAAATATATGTTACAATTTTATTACATAGATAAATGGAATAATTAACAAAAAATTGATAACTCGTAAAATGATGCTGCCGGGACAGGCAGGAAAGCATCATTTCTATATAACAGGCTGGTGAATATATGACACTATTAGAAGCAATCAACAGAAAAAGTACAGTGAAGGTTTTTCAGAACCGGAGAGTCGGAGATGAGATTTTCCGGGGTATTCTGAAGTTTTCAGAGACTTTGCAGCTTCCGTTTTCCCCGGATGATGTGAATCTGGAGGTACTGGACTCCTGCGGGGAGATCAGAAAGCAGATGGGCGTTAAAGCGCCGTATTTCTTGTTTATCTATACAAAGAATCCAGAAAACGGTTCCCTGAATGCAGGATTTGCAGCGGAACAGCTTTCTCTGTATCTGTGGACGAAGGGACTTGGAAGCAGAATACTGGGATTCAGAAACGATCTGCCGGGAGCGGACAGAAGGGGCGGGTACACGGGAACAGTGCTGGCTTTTGGATGGCCCCAGAGCAGAGAAGAGATGGTTTTCGGCAGGAAAAGCGGATTTGAGGATCAGAAGGAAGGCAAGGGCTGGATCTCGGCTGTGTTGGAACAGGCCGGTATTCCAGACGGACAGAAGAAACTGGGAAATCTTCGGCTTGCCATCTCCCAGGGAGGAATTGACTGTTACCGCAGAAGACATTTCTTTGAGCAAAAGACAAAGAGTCTGCAGGATTCTTTTGAAGCGGGAAGAATCCTGGCCCATATTTTTGTGGCGGCGGAAGAACTCTGGCTGAGACTTGAGGTGATTTCCGATATGGAGAAAAACAGAAGAGGAGAAAGAGATGAATACCTTCTGACGATTCAGGAGAAAGAGACAGCGGCGGGGAGAGCAGGAGGTAAACATGTGGCTTACCCGGCCTCAGCGGCAGAGACAAAAGAGTATTTGGCAGGCAGCGCCGTGTATCAGTGTGAGACAGCCGGTGTCAGGCGGAGAGAAGGCCAGACAGGGCGCAGGAATCATATCCCTCAGGGGGCTGCCGCGCAGAGGGCTTAAGCCTTTAAAACGTCAAAAATGGGTCAGCAGAAGCTGACCCGAAATTTTAAAGTAAATGTGAGGAAAATCAGTCATCGTACCGGTCATCCTCATACCAGTCGTCATCATCATGATGATCATCAGAATGATGGTAATTTACGCTGGAGTCTGTATTTGTGCTGCTCTGACCGGCATACAGGCTTCTGTCCGTCAGTTCCTGATCCCAGGAAACAATGGAACCTGTATTCGCGTCAATGTCGAAATTATACTCTACATCTCCCACTGTAAGATCCACTTCATAGTATACTCTGCCGTCATCCCGGTCTGCTTCGATCCACAGGTCGTCATCTGTGGCTTCCGGAAGCTTTTCCAGCACCAGGGCTGCGGCTTCGCTGTCTGTGAGAGAAGCGGAGAGGGCCGGCAGATTATACTGTTTCGCGTCAGACATATCGTAGGAAGCGCTGACAATGCGTCCGTTGTTCAGATCAATTCCGTAATCATACTCGTCGCTATCGATGATAAATTCCACTTCCAGAATATCCAGTCCATCGTCACTGTCATACTCTGTACGCTGACGGTCAACCTCGTCCTGTGTAAAGCCCGTATGCTCAAGAGCCAGGGCAATGGCTTCTTCATCCGTCAGCGCCTGTCCGGAGCCGTAATCCTGAATAGAAAAAGAAGCGGATGCGGAAGCCGGGGCTTCTGAAGCACTTTCCGTGGATGGCTCGGCGGCCAGAGCAGGAACAGCCAGAAGGGCGGTCAGAGAGAGTGAAAGAGCTGCTGCAGTTATTTTTTTCTTTGTTTTCATAATCTAAATCCTCCTATTATTTATCCTCGCTGCTTTTGTTTTGTTCTTTACACTGAGAAGTATAGAGGAGGAAGATTAAAGGAAGATTAAAATTGATGAAAAAAATGAAATCCAGTAAAATGCTGATTTTTTTCCGTATTTACGGGATTTTCTGGCGTTTTAGGACTTCCGATTTAGGTTAAAAAATACGGGTATAATCGGGTTTAATTGCAACAGATTGCAACAAATCATCCATCCAGGTCTTTCACTATTTTTTCAATCTCCTTCCGCAGCTCCGGAAGTGTCCGATGTCCATAAATTTTATTTGTGATATCACTTCCAAAACTGTGCCCCATCATTCTTTTTCGGTCATTCTCTGTCACTTGATAATGTTCGCAAAGAGCTGAAAAAGTGTGCCTGCAGTCATGAGGGGTATGTATCGGATCTCCGGATATCCCAAGGCGGCTTAAGACATTGTGAAATTTAAGCCGATAAGTTCCGGGTGTAACAGGCAGCAGACAGCCATATTCTTTTATACGCTTACGCACAAGCGGGAAGATAAGAGGGTGTATTGGAACCGTCCGGTATTTCCCGGCTTTGGTTTTATTACCACCAGTAAATGATTGATTTTCCAGATCTACATCCAGGTGGCGCGCCTCATCTATCCTCCAACCTGAATACACCAAGATTAGAGCCATTTCGATGACGGGATCATCTTTGTGATCCCACAAGATCCGTAGCTCATCCGCCGTAAACGGAACGCCAGATTCGTCTCCAGCTGCATCCGGCATATATAATCCTTGTGTATAGTCTCGATCACAGATATCATGAGCCAAAGCGTATTTTGCCATTTGATGGTGCAGGGAGATGATCAGCTCCAGGCTTGCCTCTGCCAGAGGTTTCTCACGTTTCAGGCCGGCATTCACGCAGTCCTGAAAGTCCTGCAGCTTCAGATCGCGAAAAATCCGATCATGCAGACAGGCAGAATTTTTGAAGGCGACTCTGGTAGAGTTACGGCTCTGTTTAGATAATTTTTTCTTAGCCTCTCCAAATTTCCAACGATAGAAGTCCTCATATACCTGAGCGAAGGTGGGCGCATGCTCTTTTCGGGCCAGGTCTGTATGAAACTGAGCGCTGTGATCTGCCAGGATCCGGGCACAAAAGTCATCCAGATCTGTCTGGCAAGCCCGGCGCTGAGCGCGAAAAAGAAATTCGTCTCCTGGTTTGTAGGTTCCAGCTCTCCAGGCATTCAAGACAGCGAATCCAACATACCAGTCATCTGTGTAACAAATAGCTTTTGGGTACAGATAATTTCCTTCTTCATTTACCCGATCGGAAGGCGGGTAAACCCCATAAGGATTTTTACGGTTCTTTCCCAGATATTTTATAGAGCCGAATCCATTCGGCAGCCTGGGATATTTCTTTCTTTTTGGCATGGCGATCCTCCTTTTAAGTATAAAAAAATGGGCTATGCAAGCCCAGGAGAATTGTGGTATAATATTTTTGTTCTAAAAATATAC
>DVGK01000130.1 GCA_018712785.1 Candidatus Choladousia intestinavium
GTACGATTTCATTGGTACTTCTATACAAAAACAGGGCTTCATATCACTTTTTTAAGCCACCATTTTTGTTGATTCCTTACAATCGAATTTCCTCATTTCCGTCTCAAAGACATTATTTCCATTAAAGGAAATACAGTTATAATCTCCAAAGCTTCCGGTTTCTTTCCATTCCCCATGATACAGATATTTCGCGCCCAGGCTCTCCGCCGCATCCTCCACGATCAGCGCCCCATGCCGGTCACAGATTTCTTTCAGTTCTTCGATCTTGCCCGGTGTCCCATACAGGTGCGCAAGCACTACGATTTTCGCTTCCGGATATAACGCAAAGGCTTTTTCCAGCGCTGCCGGATCCATATTCCAGGTATCATACTCGGTGTCAATGAACACGGCTTCTCCGTCTTCATAGGCCACCGGGTTAATGCTGGCGTCAAAAGTCAGATCGGAGCACAGCACCTTTCGCAAGCGGAGCGTTCCCTCATCCGGTCTCGCCTGGCCGTACACTTTTTCCCCGGCCAGTTTTATGGCCAGATGAAGAGCTGCCGTCCCGGCGCTTAGTGCCACCGCATATTTCACGCCAACCAATTGGGCGATTTGCTTTTCGATTTCATCAAGATTTTTCCCGACGGTGCTCATCCAGTTTGTATCATAAGCCTCCATCATGTACTTCACTTCATCGCCGTGCATGGTTGGCGAGCTAAGCCATATCCTTTTGGAGAACGCCTGGATATCCGATGTATGATGAAACGCCACGTTTTTATCCTCCTTTAAATCATCCCCTCAGCTTTTGCTGACGATCTCCAGGCCTGCCGTGAAAAAATTTCCCAGGCCATCGTCTGTCGTTTCGATCTGCGCAGTCCGCTTGTGCCGGTCAATTTTGCGGATTCTGGATTCCAGCCCCACCAGCGGGCCTCCCGTCACATAAGTGACGCCATCCCGGATATATCCCTGGGAAATATTCAGATGATGCTCCTTTCCGCCCAGCAGACGCAGCAATTTCTCCTCTTCGGGATCCACACGCTGCAGCAGCGTGCCGTCCTCCAGAAGCTGTACCAAATCCTGATATGGTTTCAGCGCTTTTTTAAGAGCCGCCGGATCCTCCGTTTCCAGAAATACATACTCCGGGAACATCTGCTCGCATTCCACATGCCAGCTGCCCTCATAGCGCCGCATTCGGTCATGGGTGAACTGAAAAGTCTCCTGCAGCAGCTCCCGCGAAAGACTCTGTCGGCACAACTCCATGATTTCTCCGGCTTTTCCCGCACGGCATTTCACAACACACCACATAGAATCCCTCCTGCATTTTGGAACTGTCAGTTCCGCGAAACTATTTACAATTATAGCTCACTTTTCCTGTTAGTTCAATATTTTATCCCTTGTTAGTTCATAATAAAGCATATTTATGCAATTAGAACCACTCCAAAGGCATGCAAGTGTGCATTTTGACGAAAATTGCTCCCTGGATTCTCCATACATGCCCCGAAAAAGTTCTTGCTTTTCCTCTTCTTTCCTGTTACAATACTCTCATTCCACTCCGGCGGTTCCGCCGGAATTCATGTGGCATCTCTGCCACGAATACCCCATAACCAACTGAACACAGAGCAGCTGTCCGTTTCTCTCATGCTGCATTTGCATATATTTTCTTTGCGCTCCATCTTTACAGATGCGGCCGCCTGCTCTATAATGAAAGGAGAATACTACTTGACAGACGCAAAGAAATATCTGAGCGGCCTGACGCTTCTGGACCGTTTCCTCTGCGCTGAAGCTGTGGAGGATCAGGACAACCGCATCTATGACACCGAAGTTCAAAACCGCAACACCGGCAACCTGCCCCGGCGCAGCCGCTACTACCAGAGCTATATCGACACCACACAACTGAAACCGGGGACGGTGGATTTCAACCGGCTGGGTGACATCATTCAGATTCTCATCGCTCCCTTCGATCTGATCGGCGATGGCTACTATCTGTATACTTTTCGGATGAACTGTATGGAGAACAAGGAGAGACTCCTGGGAGACGGCGCAGTGCGGATCTTTCTCAATACCAGAGGAAAGAATCCCCAGGATGTCAGCCCGGAGCTGGTACAGCTGCTCCATTTCATGGAGCATACCAACGATCCGCCGCCACCCGGCGGTGAATGTGAAAAGGTACAGAAACTGCGCAGGAAAATCGAAAAAATCAAAGCAAATGAAGAGGTAGGTGTACGTTTTATGCATGCTTGGGAAGAACGTGAACTGGATAGAATTGAGGCTCGCAATGCTGGACTAGAAGCTGGCAGAACAGAGCTTTTGACAAACCTGGTGCAAAGAAAACTGGCAAAAGGACAGTCTCCAGAAAAAATCGCAGAGGATCTGATGGAAGAGTTGGAGACCATCCAGAAAATCGCGGATAGTCTGATGCAGACAGATCTGCTGTAAAGATTCCCTCTGGCAGAAGAATGCCGGGATTTGCCTTTGTATCGCAAATCCCGGCATTCTTAAAAGAAGCTCTGTCCGTTCCCATCCCTGTAGGTGCATAAGCACCCGCTTTGGCAACTTGCTGGATCAGTTTCTCCGGTAACTTCTGCATTTTTCTTTTATTTCACCATATCCTCATATGCCGGGAAGCCGTAAGCGCTTTTCGCGCTGGTCACTGCCCGCAGGATCGCTTCGCTCATCACTTCTGCCGCCAGCGTTCCTGTCAGATCCTGATCTGCTGCCACATCT
>DVGK01000131.1 GCA_018712785.1 Candidatus Choladousia intestinavium
GCGACGCTCCGGCCACCTCTATATCGTCGCTGGAGAAGTAAAACATATAGGGAGAAGGATTCAGCGTTCTCAGCACCCTGTATACGTCAAACAAGCTTCCTCTGGCCCTGACTGTAATAGGATTTGAGAGAACCACCTGAAAAATATCCCCTTCCCGGATGTACCTTCCTGCCTCCTCTGTCATCCGGCAGAACTCCTCTTTTCCCGCCCCATAGGAAAAGCCGTCTGTCACATTTTCTCCGTCCTTTTCCCGGAACAGCTCCAGAGGCCTGAAATCAGCCTTGGCCCCGCTTTTTATAAGCCGCTCCATCTCCAGAAGCTCACCCATGGCTTTCTGACAGTTTTCAGAAAGGTTTCCTTCCAGTCTGACTCCGGTAATCAGGATCAGCTTCTGCCGGTAGTGGTCAAAGACAATTACCTTGTCAAAGAGCATCAGATCCACATCCCTGAATTCCTGCTCTTTCTGATCCTTTCCTTCGTCTTCCCTCCTCTACTCCAGAACCGGCTTCAGCGTCGGCTCCGGATATTTCATATAGTTATAAGAAAAATATCCTACCAGTCCTCCGGTAAAGGGCGGCACATCTTTCATTACCGGGCTTTTATATTCCTTCAGAATTTTCCGCAGTACCTTTCCCGGATGATCAGTCTGAAACTGACGTACCCTTTTATTCTCGTCTTCACCCCCTTCTGTGATCGTCACCCGTCCGTCTGTGCAGGTAATTTCCAGGGTAGGCGCGTAGCCGAGAAAAGAGTACCTTCCCCATTTCTGTTTATCCTCCGCGCTTTCCAGCAGAAAGCAGTGCCTGCTGGCCGCTCTCAGGGAACGCATCACCTCAACCGGAGTGAACGCGTCAGCATAAAGCTCTCTGAATACAGGAACTCTTTTATACTTTCCCATTTCGGCATAGCTCTGAACCGTATCCAGCATTTTTTCCATCTTCGCTTCCTCCTTTGCTCTTTGTGTGGAGCCTGCCGGGGAATAAAAAAGTCCCTGACAGAATACTCCTCTATTCTGTCAAGGACGGTAAATCAATCATATTTCCGCGGTGCCACCTTGATTCACGGGATGCCCGTGCGCTCTGCAGGATACCAACATATCCCCGGCAACTGACGTATGCCTCTCACGTCACAGAATACTCGGGCTTTCACCCTTTGACTGTGCCCTCAGCGGTCCATTTGGCAGACTGCCTTTCGGCCCGGCTCTCACCTTCCCGGACTCTCTGTACGCGCACGACTGCTTTTACCTCCGCTTCAACGGTTTACAACAGCAATGTTTAGTTTTCTGAATTTTATCACTTGGTTCAGGATCTGTCAACCTTTTTTTGAATCCTGCCAAAACAGTTTCAAAGAATCAGCATCGCATCCCCGAATGAAAAGAACCTGTATTTCTCCTTCACCGCCTCTTCGTAAGCTGCCATAATATGTTCTTTGCCCGCCAGGGCAGACACCAGCATCAGAAGTGTGGACTCCGGCAGATGAAAATTCGTAATCAGTCCATCCAGAACTTTGAAACGGTAGCCCGGATAGATAAAGATATCTGTCCATCCACTGCACTCTTTCAGTGTTCCGTCCTCCGCTGCCGCAGACTCAATCGTCCGGCAGCTGGTAGTTCCCACACAGATAATCCTTCCTCCTAAGGCTCTGGCGCCGTTTATGGTATCTGCCGCTTCCCGGCTGACCATATAAAACTCGGAATGCATGTGGTGCTTCGTCACATCCTCCACTTTTACCGGGCGGAAGGTGCCCAGTCCTACATGAAGGGTCACTTCCGCGATTTTTACTCCCATCTCCCGGACCTGCGCCAAAAGCTCCGGAGTGAAATGAAGTCCGGCTGTAGGCGCGGCGGCAGAACCGTCATACTTGGCATATACCGTCTGATAGCGGTTTTGGTCCTTCAGCTCATGGGTAATATAAGGCGGAAGAGGCATCTGCCCCAGCTGATCCAGAATCTCTTCAAAAATCCCCTCATACTCGAAACGGATCAACCGGTTTCCCTCCTCCAGAATCTTGAGCACTTCCCCCACAAGCAGGCCGTCCCCAAAAGAAATCCTGGCACCCACTCTTGCCTTTTTTCCGGGTTTTACAAGGGTTTCCCATACATGATCGCTCTTTCTCGTAAGGAGAAGCACCTCGATCACGGCGCCTGTGTCCTCTTTTTTCCCGTAAAGCCGCGCAGGAATAACACGGGTATTGTTCAGCACCAGACAGTCCCCCGGCTTCAGATAATTCAGAATATCTCTGAAATGTCCGTGGACTATGCTGCCGTCCTGCTTTCCAAGAACCAGTAGCCTAGAAGCCGCCCGGTCCTCCAGAGGATCCTGGGCGATCAGTTCTTTTGGAAGATTATAGTAAAAATCAGAAGTTTTCATAATAGCACACATCCTGTTTTTTCAATATCCATTCACCTTGTTCCAGCTCAGCAATCGAGACTGAGCAGTTTTTGGGAACACCGCTGCCCCAGAATTCTGCCACAGGCCTGCGGGTAATATGCAAAAGCATAGCCCTGGAGGCCGCTCCGTGAGTAGCGGCCAGAATTGTCCGGCCCTGCAGCTCCTGCCGGTTCTTCAATTCCTCCAGGAAGTCCCCGGTTCTCCTGCAGAGCTCCTGAATGCTTTCTCCTCCTTTTGGAGGCATATAAGCCCCCGGATTTTCAAAAAAATCCTGAAACCTGGGAACGACCACCTGTCCGTCTTCTCCCCGAACGTGGCAGCCTTCCATCTCTCCGAAGCTGATTTCCTGAATTCGTTCATCCTGCTCCAGAGAAATCTTTCTGTCGCCCAGGATAATCTGCGCCGTCTCCCTGGCCCGGATGAGCGGACTGGTAAAGGCCGCGTCAAAGTGAATCTCTTTCATTCCCATAGCCGTGGCTCTGGCTATGGCTCTGCCCTTCTCATTCAGCGGAATATCCGCCTGTCCCTGAAGGCGCCCTTCCGTATTCCACTGAGTTTCCCCGTGTCTTACAATGTATAAACGCATATGTCCCTCCTGCATCAGGAACGAATCTCGATTTCCATGGATTCCAGGCCGTTCCAGATCTTCTTCATGGCAGAAGTGATATCCGCCTCTTCCAGAGTCCTGTCCTTTGCTCTGAATACAAGAGAATATGCCATGGATTTAAACCCTTCCCGTATCTGGGCTCCTTCATAAATATCAAAGAGCGTGCAGCTCTCCAGATTCTTCCCGCCTCTCTGAAGAATCATTTCCTCGATCTCTCCGGCGGTAACCTTTTTCGGCACTACCATACTGATATCCCTTGTCACGGCAGGATATTTCGCGATTCCTGTAAACTTCCGGTCAAAGGTAGCCAGCTTCGTCACCTCCGGAAGGTCAAGAACCGCAATGTAAGCTCTGTCTCCAATGCCGTAAGCGTCCGTTACCAGCGGATGAACCTCTCCTATATATCCCAGGCATACCTCTCCATAGTAAATATCTGCCTGACGTCCCGGATGGAAATACGGACGGTCCGCCTTTGGATCATACGTCTTGCGTCCTGTGATTCCTACTTTCTCCAGGAATTCTTCCACGACTCCTTTCATGTCAAAAAAGTCGCCCTTTCCGTACATTCCCAGGGTAAACTGCATCCTCTCCTCCGGAAGCTCCGTAAGAGGAAGCTGTTTGGGAAGATATATATTCCCCAGCTCATACAGTCTTACATCCTTATTTCTGTGGCTGTAGTTAAATGCCAGGGAAGTAAGCATTCCATTTAAGGGTGTGGTACGCATAATGCTGAAATCCTCCCCCAGAGGATTCGCAATTTTAACAGTACGGCGCAGAGGTGAATCATCCGGCAGCAGAAGCTTGTCAAATACCTTGGGGCTCTCAAAAGAGTACATCATTCCCTGGGAGAATCCGCAGAACTCCGCGCTGTCCTCCGCCATCTCACGAACCCTCATCTCAAAGGGCAGTTTTCCCACCGTAGCCTCTCCGCTTGGAAGGCTGATAGGAATATTGTCATATCCGAAGAAGCGCGCCACTTCCTCTGCCAGGTCCGCCGTGCGGAACAAATCATGGCGGAACGTGGGCGCGGTGATCACCCGTCTCTTTTCGTCATACGTAAGCTCCACCAGTCCCAGATAATCCAGGATTTCTTTCTCAGAAAGATCCGTTCCGAGTAGAGCGTTGATCTTCTCCGGCTCAAAGGGGATTTCCACAGGCTCCTTTACCCTGGAATAGACATCTACCATGCCTCCTACCACCTCACCGGCACCCAGCTCTTCCACCAGCTGGCAGGCCCGATCAATGGCCGCCTGCGCATTATTTGGATCCAGACCCTTTTCAAACTTTCCAGACGCCTCTGTGCGCAGGCCGATCCGCTTCGCAGAAAGACGAATATTCGTTCCGTCAAAGCAGGCCGCTTCAAACAGCATGGTCTTTACATCATCCGTAATCATGGAATTCTCACCTCCCATGATTCCGGCCACGCCCACAGACTTCTCACCATCGCAGATCATCAGAACATTTTCATCCATCTGCCGCTCCTGGCCGTCCAGAGTCACAAAGGTCTCTCCTTTTTCCGCTCTGCGGACAATGATCTCATGTCCGGCGATCTGATCATAATCATAGGCATGCATGGGCTGTCCGTACTCTTCCATAACATAGTTGGTGATATCCACAATATTATTAATAGGACGGATACCGGCTGCTGCCAGACGGCGCTGCATCCATTTCGGTGAGGGCGCCAGCTTGATATTTTTTACAATTCTGGCACAGTACCTGGGACAGAGATCCGGATCCTTTACCGTAACCTTCACGTAATCAGCCGCCTTCTCCTGATTTCCAGTCTCCTGTACCACCGGCGGATAGAAGGGCTTCCGAAAGGTAGCCGCCGCTTCCCTGGCGATCCCGATTACGCTGAAGCAGTCCACCCGGTTGGAGGTGATCTCAAATTCAAAATTCACATCCCGGAGTCCCAGGGCCTCAATGGCGTCCGCTCCCACCTGGGCGTCCTCCGGAAAAATATAGATTCCGTACTCCGGCGCTTCCGGGTACATCTCCTTTGTAGAGCCCAGCTCTTCAATAGAGCACATCATTCCGTTTGATTCAATGCCCCGCAGCTTTCCCTTATGGATGGGAATGCCTCCCGGTGTCATCTTGCCGTCGTGGCCGCCTGCCACCCGGCCTCCGTCCAGAACCACCGGTACCTTATCCCCTTCTTTTACATTAGGCGCGCCAGTGACAATCTGTATCACCTCACCGCCGATATTTACCTGGCAGATAATCAGCTTATCCGCATCAGGATGAGGCTCAATCTTCTCAATCTGCCCGATCACGATTTTATCCAGATCCTGATCTGCCGCGGCGAATCCCTCCACTTTCGTTCCGGAGAGAGTCATGGCGTCCGTAAATTCCTGTGCTGTCACATCCAGATCTGGTACGTATGCTTTAATCCAAGATAATGTTGTATTCATCTCTTCTCCTCCTTAGAACTGCTTTAAGAATCTTACGTCATTCTCGTACAGCAGCCTCATATCGTCAATCTCATATTTCAGCAGCGCAATACGCTCAAGTCCTACCCCAAAAGCAAAACCGGTGTATTCCTTAGGATCTATGCCGCACATTTCAAATACGTGAGGATGAACCATACCGCAGCCAAGAATCTCAATCCAGCCACTGCCCTTGCAGAAACGGCATCCCTTTCCGCCGCATTTAAAGCAGGAGACATCCACCTCCGCGCTGGGCTCTGTAAAAGGAAAATGATGTGGACGGAACTTTGTCCTGGTGTTTTCCCCGAACAGCTCTCTGGCAAACTGTTCCAACGTTCCCTTCAGATCCGCGAAGGTAATGTTCTTGTCCACCACCAGTCCCTCAATCTGATGGAAGGAGGGGGAATGGGTCGCGTCCACTTCATCTGAGCGGAACACCCGCCCCGGAGCAATCACACGGATGGGCAGCTTCCCCTGTTCCATAATTCTGGCCTGAACCGGAGAAGTCTGGGTACGAAGCACAATCTCCTTGTTGATGTAGAAAGTATCCTGCTCGTCCTTGGCCGGATGGTTGGCCGGGATATTCAGCTTCTCAAAATTGTAGAGATCATACTCCACCTCCGGGCCTTCCACTACCTCATATCCCATACCGATGAAGATTCTCTCCACCTCTTCTCTCGCAATGGTATTGGGATGACGGTGACCCATCAGGCTTTTTCTGGCCGGAAGTGTTACATCCAGTACCTCCGTCTTCAGTCTCTCGTCCAGGGCCGCCTTTTCCAGTCTTTTTTTCGTCTCATCCAGAACCTCCTCGATCCGGGCTCTTGTATTATTTACCATCTGACCAAAAGCCGGCCGATCCTGGGGGGCCACATCCTTCATACTTTTCAGCAGGGCTGTAAGCTGTCCCTTCTTTCCCAGGAAATTTACCCGGATTTCATTTAATCTTTCAAGGCTGTCCGCCATTTTAAGCTGTTCCAAAGCCTCTTGTTTTATGGCCTGAAGCTTCTCTTCCATAACTATCTCCTTTCCTTTGTCTGTAACCTTTCTGCAGAGCCCGCAAAGAAGTCCGAGGACTTTCCTTCAGCATAAAAAAAGCCCCGTCCCTCAATAGGGACGAAGCAAAAATCCGCGGTACCACCCTGCTTCCCACCACGTAGGCAGGCTCTCTGTGTGTGTAACGTACACCTACGCCGCCGCCTACCAGGAATCCCCCTTCAGCAGCAGAGCTCCGGTGTGAATTTCGCTTCTTATCTGAACCTGAAAGGGCTTCCAGCCGATGACCCTCTCTCTCTGGAGGAAAACAAGCCGCTACTATGCACCATCAACGCTTTTCTTCAGTTATCCCCTATTTTACCACAAGAATCCTTTCTGTCAAGAGAAAACAGCTCCGGTTTTTCCAGATAGCTGTTGATCTCAGCTCCTAAAAAGAGCAGATACATGCAGATATACAGCCAGAGCATCACCACTACCAGGGTCGTCAGACTGCCGTAGATCACAGACATATTTCCTGCATAATTCAGATAAATCGAAAAACCATAAGAAAAAACGGCCCAGGAGATAGAGCTGAAGAGCGCTCCCGGCACCTGACTGTGAAAGCTCTTCCTGCGGTTTGGAAGAAAAACGTAAAATATCTCAAAGAGCAGAAAGAGCAGAAGCATGGCTAGCCCCAGCTGAAGCAGAAGCATCAGATCGGAATATCTGGCAAAAAACGGCAGAGAGCTGCGCAGAAATTCCTGCAGCCGATAGCCCAAAACCAGAATACCGAAGCTCAGAATCAGCGCAAGAATCATTCCAATGGTATAGAAAGCCGCCCGAACCCGGATCATAATATAGTTTCTGGTCTCTTCAATCTGAAATACCGCATTCAGCCCGTCTGACAGCCCCAGCACTCCCTTTCCTGCCGACCACACGGCAGCGATTCCTGTCCATGGCAGCAGCGCAGAGGCCTGACTGTAAACACCGTTCACGATTTGCTTCAGCTCCTCGGTCAGACCCAGAGGCGTAATCTCTTCCAAGGTACGCACAATCTGTTCCTGGGTCAGGGGCGTATACTGCACCAGAGCCAGCAGAAGCATAAGAAACGGGAAAAAGCTCATGATAATAAAGAAAGCCGCTCCAGCAGAATACGCCTTAATCCTGTCCCGGTTCATTTTGTACATAAATTTTCTAACCAGCAGAACTGCTCTCTTCACCCACCTCATGGATTTTCCCGCTTTCCTGATAATAAAATAGTAAAATTTCCTGGTAATCCGCGCCCTCCTGCGCCATCTGGGCTGCGCCGCACTGGCTCATTCCTATTCCGTGTCCGTAGCCTCCTCCGAATAGACGCACGCTCTTAAGTCCTCCCAGCTCTGTAATGGAGGAGTTTTTCTCTTCTTCCGTTTCT
>DVGK01000132.1 GCA_018712785.1 Candidatus Choladousia intestinavium
AAAAGAGCTGGGAATTTACGCAGTGCTTGGCTACCGGAAATCTGAAGTTCTCTCTCTTTTAACCTTTGAAAATCTTCTGCTCTTCGGCATGGCCTTTCTTCTGGGCATCCTGTTTGGAGGCCTGGCCCATAAGGGGATCGTCTTTCTCATCGTGACGCTGCTGCAGCTGGGGATTGACCATTCCGAAATTCCCCTGCTTTACAGGACAGCCATCTGGAGGACCGCCTTGTTTCTATGGGCAGTTGTCCTTTTTATCACTCTCTCCAACGGAAGATTTTTGTTTCGGACCTCCCTTATAAATCTGGTGCGGTTTGAAAAACGCGCTGAAAAGAAAATGAAATTCCGCAGAATCCCTGCAGCTCTTGGATTTTTTCTGATCCTTGCCGGATATCTGACCGCCCTGAATGTTCTTTCGGGCAGCGATTCCGCCTGGGTTTCAGTGGGATTTTATCAGATGGGGCTGCTGACCTTGTTTCTGGTGGCCGCCGGCACAGTGCTCTTCATCGCTTCCTTTCTTCCCTATGTTATGGAGCAGAGTAAGAAACGCAGAGGCAGCTTTTATACTCCTGTCCGGATCATCACTACGCCCAATTTTATTTACCGCATCCGCTCCAATTCAAAAACGCTGATTATGCTTACCCTGCTGTCCGGGGCAGCATTAACGATCTCAAGCGTTATGGCCCTGTCCGTATACTATCCCATTGCCTCTGTGTCCCGGGTAGCTCCCTCTGAGATCGAATTTCCTCTGGATCCGGAAAAAACGCTGGATGAGGTGACGCGTATTCTGAAGCGGTACGCGCCGGACAGTGAGGACGCAGGATTGCTTCGCACGGATTTATACAAAGTAACCTCCGATTCTGACCATCTTCCTGCGGAATACAGTCTGGGTTCTTCCATAAACGAAGGAGAGAATGAGAAGCTTTTAAGGGAAGCCGGTTTTGAATGTATCTCTTATTCTCAGTACGCGAAGCTGCTGGAGGCCCAGGGAAGGACAAAGGTTTTGTCCGCTCTCCCGGCGCTGTCGGAAAATGAATGCATTCTCCTGAAATATCAGCCGGAGCAGGACACAGAAGAAGGGCGGCAGTATCGGCTGCAGTACCAGGGAGGTGAGCGGACGGTTACGGTAAAGAAGGTCTCCCTGGAAAATGCGATATCCTTTGCCAACAGCGTCGGAACCCTGGTGCTCAGCGACAGCCTCTGCGAAGAAATCGGGGCGGTTCAGTCTCCCTTCAAAATAATTATAAGCATAAACGGCAGTTCCCTGAAAAACAATGAAGAGCTCTACCAGGCGCTGTACAATTATTTAGAGGGAAGTCCGTATCTCCAGGGAAATTCACACAGAATCCATGAGCTTCTGTATCTGAACAGCTCAACCTTTCTGCTGATTGGCTTTCTGGTGGTACTGTTTTTTCTCGCAGTGGGCAGTATCCTGTATTTTAACAATCTCTCCTCTGTCATGGATTCCAGAGCAGACTATGAGATTCTCAGAAAAATCGGCTATCGGAAAAGCCAGATCAAAAGGATACTCCGGAAACAGATTTTAACCTTTTTTGCCATCCCCTTTTTACTGGGATCTCTGGACTGCCTCTTTGCGACGCTCGTATATAAAACCGGGCTGATGCAGAATCTCCTGGGCAGCTCCCTTACTCAGTATCTTCCCGTTCTGGCTGCCTGGCTTTTAACAGGGCTGATCTATCTTATGTACTATGCTTTAACGCTCCGCTCCTGCTGCAGAGCTGCAATCCGCTGAGAGAGTCTTCTCCTTCCCTTTTGGGAAGCGCCCTTCCGCCTCTTTTCCTAACCTCTATGATCTGATATAATCAGAAACAAACCTGTAAGGGAGCGTTGCAATTGAAGAGTCTGAGCATTAAATTATTACTGTTTGCCAATTATATCGTTCTGATTCTGATGACAGGAAAGGCTTCTGTTTCCCTGTCCCCCATTTCCATCCAGTCTTTAATCCCGCTTTTTCTGGCGACTCTTCTGATGGGGGACATGACTTATATTGCGTCCTGCAATTTAAAGGGAAACACCATCCTCTTTCTTTTCTGCGGCCTCCTTGCCGCGGACAGCTGGTATCTGTTTTTTACCGCAGGTCTGACGGATTCCGGCGAAGGATGGTTCCGGCTTCTCGGACCCGCGGTACTCTACCTGTCTGTCCGCTTCTGCCTTCTTTTCCTGTTTCAGGGATATACATACAAAATGAAAAAGGCGGCAGACCTTCTTCTGACAGGATTCTTCCTGTGTTCAGAGGTCAGTGTATTCCTCAGCGAGAGAATCTATGCCGGTGCTTACGGCATTCAGTTTGCCGGCAGCGTCCTCTGCTTCCTTTCCATTGTTCTCTGTCACCGGAAGCGTGTATGGTTTGTCCTTAAAAGCGGGAAGAGAGCCATAGTCCTCTCCTGCTTTGCTACAATGGCCGCCTTTTTTATCTATTATTTTCTGACATTAAATATAAACGATCACATTGGAAACTTTGGGGTTTACATCATGGTTTTAATCTTTTTTATGAGTGTCCACGGCATTGTCTTAAAGGAGACAGACGGCATTCCGCTTTGCGCTGTTTTCAGTTTCAGGCAGCAGCTCTTTCTTGGCTGCGCAGTCATTGGAGGTCTTCTTACTGTCTGCCTGGCTTTTGGCTGGCCGGCTTCTGTTTTCCTTCTGCTGCTGAACCTGGCTGCCGCCTTCTTTTTTCTGTGCAATATCCTCCTGGGCGAAAATCTGAAAGCCGGAAAAAATCGGATCGGTCAGGAAAGTAAATACACCTATGCCCTGGGCCGTCTGCAGCATGAGGAGGAGCTGAAAAGCAGCTTCGCCAATTTTCTTCACGACGATGTGCTGCAGGATCTGCTGGCCGTCAAAAATATGGCACCCAAAAGCTCACGTCCGGAAATACAGGATCTGATCATGGAAACGCTGGAACAGCTGAATGTCCGGATCCGAAATCAGATGCAGGACTGCCATCCGATCCTTCTGAAAAGCCTGACCTTAAAAGAAAATCTGGATAAGCTGATTCAGAGCGTCCAGTCTCTTTTCCCCCAGAGGGAGATTCAGGTGGCCTTTACGTGTCCGGATACTCTCTTTATCCCGGAGCCTTATGATATGCTGGTTTACAGGCTGGTAAAAGAGCTGCTGATAAATGTCTATAAACATTCAGACGGGAACCGCGCGCAGGTCACTTTATCCCTGGAAAGGGACGCGGTCAAGCTTTCCGTGGGCGATAACGGGACCGCAGGTTCCATGGCGGATATGGTGAAAAACCAGTCTCCCATCTGGCACAAGGGACTCGCGTCTATGAAAGAACAGATAGAGGCTCTGGGCGGCTCCCTGTCCGTCTCCTATCAGGAACCCAGGGGGGTCCGGACCGAGATCCGATTTTTAGTGAAAGGAGATGTCTCTTATAAACATTTTGTTAGTTGACGACCATGCGCTTTTTTCAAAAAGCCTGACCGTTGCTTTAGAAGAATATGAGGAAATTCAGCACTTTTACACCACCCGGGAGCTTGCGTCTCTGCCGGAGCAGGTCCGGGAGAAGAAAATCGATATCGTTTTGATGGATATTAACCTGGGAAGTCTCAGCAGACAGGATGGGTTAACCCTTGCTTCCGAACTGAAGAAGGCGGTTCCCTCTGTGAAAATCATCCTGCTGACAGGGTATGACCTGCCGGTTTACCAATATGAAGCAAAGAAGATGGGCGCCGCCGGCTTCCTTAATAAAAACATAAACCCTGAGGAGCTTCTCCATTCCCTGATCCGCGTGGCAAAGGGCGGTTCCTGCTTTTCATCCAGGCAAGAGGAGGTAAAAATCGAGGAACTGACCGGCAGTGAGAGACGCATCCTGCAGCTGATTTCAGAAGGAAAAAAGAGAAAGGAAATAGCCTGCCAGCTGTATATAAGCGAAAGGACTCTCTCCAATCATCTGCAGCATATTTATGAGAAGCTGGGCGTCACCTCTTCCATTGAGGCTGTGACAAAAGCTCTGAAAATGGGATACATCTCTCTTCCCTAAAAGCGCCTGGTTCCTCTTCCCGCTGGGCGGTTAAAGACCAGCAGAAGCACACCGGCTGCAAAGGCCAGGAGCTGTACAGCTATAACGGAGGCAGGCATAGAGAATACCGGATCCAGGATTCCCAGCGTCTGCGGGTATTCTGTAAAAAAACGCCCGTCCCAGAGTCCCAGGGCTTTGGGAAGGGGCAGAACCCTGCACATGAACGGAAACAGCATCCAGACATAAAGCAGCCATGGCCTGCATCTGCCTAAAAGCCAGCCGCTGCCAAGCCCAAGAACCAGAGGCGGAATCAGGGCCGCCGTAACCGTCGGCAGAAGGATTTCCCACTGATACCAATTAAAATACCAGCCGTAAAATACGAAAGCCTCCCCAAGGCAAAGCAGCGTCAGCAGTCCCGTCCCTGTCATGGCGGCGCCGCATCGGGCCAGCCCATATTTCCATGGAATCACAGGAGTGGCGTCTGTGAGAATATCTGCCCGCTTTGCCCGAACAGATGTGAAAAAGGACAGAAAAAACAGCGCGCCCGCCCACAGCAAGGGCAGTATGCGGCTTAGGTAGTCCCCAAAGCTCCAGGGCGAAAACGGCGCGGTGCGCGATACACCCAGGATCGTCACACGGTTCAGTACCTGCCAGCCGTAAAATAAAAGTACCAGTCCAATCCCAAAGAAAAATTTATTCCAAAGCAGACGTCTGCACTCATATTTATATATTTTCATCAAGGTTCAGCTCCTCCTCTGTCAGCCCGCAGGCATCTAAAAAATCTTCATACGTTAAATAGGGGTAAGCGGGATCCAGTTCCCGGTTAAACAGCTTCTGCAGAATCTCATCCATGGCCTCTTCCCCTCCTGCCAGCTCTTCCGCTTTCAGGATTTTCAAAGGCATCTCGCAGTACTGACGCACATAGGAGAGACTGTTGGAGATTTCCAGCCGTTTTTCTTCCGGAAGCTTATCCAGGTATTCCGGATTCCGGACATAGAAATTCAGATAATAGTCGTCCACCGCCTGCTTCCACTGATCTGTATAATATTCCCGGGCATACTCCTCTCCGTAAAGCTCCTTGACAATCCGGTACGTGGTGTAGACAGTAAGGCCCTCTGCCGACCATGAACTGGTCTCATCGGAACTGTCAAACATATTTCCAAGTCCCCACCACTGATGTACCAGCTCATGAATCATAACTTCACCGGCAGCCGCTCCTTTGCCGCCGTCTTCCAGATTGGCGGCGGTAAAATCCGCCTCGTCCAGCAGGCTGGCTCCCTCCGTGGCATAGCCTCCGCCGACGACCCGGCTCTCGATCAGCTTCAGTCTGCCGCCGGCGCCAAAGGACAGAGTACCGTAATGCTCTGTACAGTAGTCGATAACGGCCTTTACCGCCTCCGCGGCCCCTGCCTCCTCCATTACCTCCTGATGCTTTCGTCCGTAATAGAACTCTACAGTGATGCCGCCCGCCTCAATGTCCTCCCGGATGTAATCCCCCGCATAGAGAATTCCGCCTGTTCCATTGTCTTCGTACCTCCACGTGGAAGTGCCGTCCTCCTGTTCGGATACAATTTCTGCCTCGCCTGTCCCGAAAGGAATAACCGTCATCGAATCCGGCAGGGTAATCTCTATTACAGCAGGGTACAGTTTCTCGTCCGGAAGCACGTTCATCAGACGGGGCGCTAAGGACGCGTTTTCCAGGCAGAGGTACTCTTCGCTGATCTCCCTGCCTCCCTGCATAGCGGAGGAATTGCGGTTTTCCTGTGGAAAGCCGCCGTATTCCACAGTCACCTCCGCCGCTTCTTCCGCGGGAAGCTCCACTTCCAGCATAGCCTCATTATATTCCTGATAGTCCCCCAGGACAAAAGGCGCCTCTTCCCCGTTTATCTGAACCGAAGAAATCCGGTAGCCGGGCGTAACCGCAAAGGCGGCCTTCTGCGCCTGTCCGGAGGTGTTCTGAAACTGATAGGAGGCCAGACCTGTTACAGTACCATCTGTCAGATTCGGAAATACCTGGGCCGTGCGTCCGGTGCAGACCACTCCCTCCAGATACTCCAGCTCTCCAAAGGTAAATACCGTCTCATCCGGATTGCTGTGATCCACCAGAGGCTGAGCCGCGTAGGCCGTACCAGAGCAAAGAAGCAGCGCCAGGGCGATCACGGGACGGTAAATGCGGCGGGCGCTTCTTAAAAAGGAGCCGAAAATCCCCTTCCCATACTGCCGGACACACATCCAGGACAGGGTCCAAAGACCTGCCAGGGCTGCCAGCCAGGTCAGCCGCATATAGGCAACGGAGCGAAAAATACGGAAATTGGAAAAATCATCTGAGAGAGCCCACACACAGGGATTCAGCCAGCAAAGCTGCCAGTTGTCCGACCAGACGGTAAGGCTGAGTCCCGCAAAGGCTGCGAACAGCACCAAAGCCAGATCCGCCCGCTGGGTAAACTGATACGCGGAGGCGCCGGCCAGAGCCCCCAGAGGAAGAGAAAGACCCATGAAAAGCAAATACGACAGAAGGTAGTCCGTACCGTCAAAGACCGTTCCGATCTGTCCCCGAGTGATAGGAAACCAAACCGCCATCGCGGCTGCCGCCGTCATAAGAGCTGCCGCCGTAAGAGACAGCAGCCGTATCGCCGCCATGCTTTGAGACGAAACAGCCGCATCCAGCAGCACATCCGTCCGGCTGCGGCTTGCACGGTCCAGTTCAAACACGGTCAATATTCCGAAGAGAATGCCTCCTGCCGCGCCGCCGGCGATGGAGGGATTGGCCAGATACGCTGTGAGCATGGTGTCAGCATCCGCCGGCTTGTAAAAAATCAGACCTGCCAGGGGAGAAACCATGGTAAAAAAGATGATGCTTAAGGCCAGAGGGCTTTGAAAAAGCCTCCTAAGCTCCAGTGAAAACAGCCGCAGATTTTTCATTGCGCCACCTCCCCGGAGATCAGATAGAGATAAGCGTCTTCCAGGGAAGGCTCTTCCGGCTGGACAAAGGAAGGCAGCTCCTTTGCCACTGCCCTGCAGCGAATCCCTTGGCTGGTATTGACTCTGGCTGTAATGTGCAGTCCTTCCTCCCAGGCGGCCTCCTGTTCCCAGAAAACGCCCACGTGGCCTTCCGCGGCCTGGATCATCTGGGCCGGCGTACCGGAAAACAGAATGCTGCCCTGGTGAATGACCACAATCTGGTCGCACACCGACTGCACATCCTCTATGATATGAGTTGACAGCAGCACCAGCCGCTCCTGAGCCGCATGTGAGAACAGGTTCCGGAAATGAATGCGCTCCTCCGGATCCAGCCCCACCGTGGGTTCGTCAAATATCAGGAAGGAGGGATTCCCAAGCATGGCCTGAGCGATTCCCACCCTCTGGCGCTGCCCGCCGGAGAGAGTGCGGATTCTGGCTTTCGCTTTTTCTTCCAGATTTACCTGACGGATCACCTCCCGAATGGCATTCTTCGGTCTGCGCAGCCCCTTCAGTGCAGCCATATAATCTAAAAACTGCGTTACGGTAAGCTCGTCAAAGAGCCCGAAATCCTGGGGCAGATAGCCAAGCTGCGCCTTCAGCGTCCGTTCCATTTTGGACAGGGGATGGCCATCTACGTATATAGAACCGGAAGCAGGCATCAGGGCCGCTGAAAGCAGCTTCATCAAAGTAGACTTTCCGGCGCCGTTTGGCCCCAGCAGGCCAATAAGGCTTGGGCTGCCAAGGTCCAGATTCAGCTCCTTTAAGGCCTGTTTTCCGCTGGGATACGTCATGCTGACGTTTTCAATCTTAATTTCCATCTTGTTTAATTCCTTTCTGAAGCATTGATAATTCCCAAATCAATTCCCGCCGGCCGGGACATCCTGAAAATACACAGACAAAATGGAGTTCAGATGAAGGGATGGAGTATTTCTGGTGAAGCCCCATCTCGACAAAAGAAAGCCGGAAGGATTTCCTATGAAATCTTCCGGCTTTCTTTTCATTCCTGCGGAAAAACGGCTGTAAAGCACACGCCTTTTTCCGTATTCTCCATCCTGCAGGAGATACCGTGGTGATCCAGAATGGTTTTTGTAATATACAGTCCCAATCCGCTTCCGCCTGTATTTCTGCTGCGGGATTTATCCACCCGGTAGAAGGGAGTAAAAAGACACTTCATATCCTCCTGCGCTATGTGAACCCCTGTATTTTCCACAAGAAGGGTTCCTTTCTGCAGGGACACCGCTATGACGGCTCCTGGCGGGGAATAGGACACCGCGTTGCTAAGCACATTGGAAAACACCTTTTCCATCAAACGTCCGTCCCCTTCATAATGAAAATCCTTCTGTACAGAAAGCTGCAGCTTTATCTGTCCATCCTCTATCCGTCCCTGTATCTCCCTGCAGCTTTTCTGCAGCATCTCACTGAGATTCAGATCGGTACGGCTGATCTGAAAATCACTGCCGCCCATCCTGGCGGCCATGAGAATCTCCTTTACGATTTTCTCCATTTGATCGGCTGTTTTCAGGCAGTGCCGAAGATAGGCATCCCGGTTTCTGTACTCCCCCACCTGATAAAGCATCCCTTCCAGCTCTCCCTTCAGAACCGCAATGGGAGTTTTCAGCTCATGGGATACCGAAGTGAAAAAATCAATCCGCTGTCTTTCCTGTTCCCGTTCCTTTTCAATCTCCTTCTGAAGCTGCCCATTGGCCTTTTGAAGGCTCTTCAGGGCGTCTCCCAGACGCTCGGACATTTCATTCAGACTGGAGGCCAGAACGCCGATCTCATCCTTTCGGTTTACCTGGCATTTCCAGGTCATATCCAGACGGCTCATCCGCCCCGCCGCCTGGGCAATCCGGACAAGCGGTCTGGAATAATAACGGGAACAGATCAGAGCCCCAAACACAGAGATGGTAAGGATCAGAATGGAAATCAGAGGGATGAGCCTCAGCAGTATGTCGTAAGACTGGGATACCGCCACCAGCGATACCACCGTAACGAGCTGAAAGGCTTCGCCATCCTGTTGGAAAGAGGTCCAACAGCTTAAAGAGGCGGCGGTAAGGGAATGTCCGGAGAGCTCCTCTGTGTCCGCGAAATTCACAGAAAAAACCTCCTTCCCGCTGGAATCCTGGATTGTGACAGAGGCATTGTTTCTTATAGAAAACTCCAGCAGGCTGTCAGTGCTCTCCTCCCAGCCGTCCCGCTCCAGGATCCCCGCCAAAGCGTCGAAATCCGAGGTTACCTGGTTCTCCAGACGGGCCTGATAATTTTTAGGCAAAAAGACCAGCACCACGGCGTAAATGCTCATACAGCAGACGATCAGCAGAACCAGTATGCTGATAAAGGTTTTAGCCTGAATACTTTCACGGATTCTCTTTCTCAATTTTATACCCCACTCCCCGAATGGTTTCGATATAGTCCGCCCCTAATTTTTTCCGGATATTTTTAATATGGGTATTTACGATCTTCTCATCCCCGAAATAATCATATCCCCAGATGCGGTTCAGCAGGTGATCTCTGGTAAAGACCCGTCCCTGGTTCTCCAGAAGAAGCTTCAGGATTTCAAACTCCCGGGTGGTGAGAGGGATATTCTCGCCGCCGGCCAGCACCGTAAAGCCTTCTGTATCCAGCACAAGGTCTCTGTAGCGGATCCGGGAAGCATCCGTTTGTCCTTCCTGCTCCAGCCTGCGCAGAACCGCCTCGATCCTCCGCATGACAAGGGGCATGGAGAAGGGCTTTGTGATATAATCGTCCGCCAGGGCGTCGAAACCCTTCATCTGGCTTCTGTCATCATCCAGCGCGGTCAGCATGATGATGGGAACCCGACTCTCTCTGCGCAGGATCTCACAGACCGTAAAGCCGTCGATTTTAGGAAGCATCAAATCCAGCAGCACCAGATCCGGCCTGCAGCTCCGAAATTTTTCAATGCCTTCCATTCCGTCACCGGCCAGATCCACTGTATATCCAGAGTCCTCCAGGAAAGCCCGTATAATATTCTGTATCGCTGTTTCATCCTCAATAATCAGAATTCTTTTTGACATTCTGTACACCTCCGGAGGACAGTCTACCACAGAAAGGTGGAGTTTTGGTGAAGAAGCTTTCGTCCTTCTGCCTGCATAAAAATGCCGGATTCGGTCTTTTCAATTCCCGAATCCGGCATTTTACATAGCTTATTCTGCTGTGCCGCCGGCTTTTCGGCAGCTTCATACTGATTAAATCTCCGCCAGCTTAAGGAGCTCCGGCACCTTGGACTCCCATCCGAGAGCCATAATATGTATGCCCTGGCAGTACGGCTTACACTCTTTGATAATCCTTGCAGCGATCTCTACGCCGGTGATGCCTGCCTTTGTCTTCTCCTTATCCTTCTTCAGTTCCTCGATCATCTCATCCGGAACATGGATGCCGGCAACATTGTTGTTCATGAACTTGGCCATTCCGGCTGACTTTGGAATAATGATTCCCACCTGAACCGGTTTGCCGAACTGTTTTGCCTTCTCCATAAATTTGATGAATTTCTCCGGCTCAAATACAGCCTGGGTCTGGAAATAATCCGCCCCTGCCATAACCTTTCTCTCCATCTTGGCAAGCTGCGCGTCAACGGAGTCGCTGCAGGGAGATACCACAGCGCCTTTGGCAAACTTGGGCGGTTCGCCGATCAGCTCATTTCCTCCCAGGTCAACGCCCTCCTCCAGCTTCTTAACCGCATGGATCAGAGAAACGGAATCCAGGTCAAAGACCGGCTTTGCCTGTGGATGATCGCCCAGCTTGGTGTGATCTCCTGTCAGGAGAAGCAGGTTCTCAATTCCAAACATAGCCGCGCTTAAAAGATCGGACTGCAGCGCGATACGGTTCCTGTCGCGGCAGGTCAGCTGATAAATGGGGGTCAGTCCCTCATCCTTCAGGGCCTTGCACATGGCCAGAGAGCCGAGACGCATCACAGAGGACTGATTATCTGTCACGTTTACTGCTGTGATGCCGCTCAGATACGTCTTTGCCTCTTCCAGCAGATGCTCTACATGAAATCCTTTTGGCGGACCAACTTCCGCAGATACAACAAATTCACCACGTTCAAATAACTCCGTAATTTTCATTCTACATTGCTCCTAATCATTTATATTTTAACCGTTTCCTATTTGGAAACCTCGTCATCCGTTGCAAAATTCCGTACCTGGGTAGGACACTTCAGAGCATCCAGACGGCCGATCTTCTCAAGACGTCTGTAAATTCGCTCCCATCCGCACTCCATCTCAGGATCCACTTCACACATACCGTTCTTGGAGCCGCCGCACTGTCCGTTCACAAGGCTCTTTGAGCAGGCTGTGATGGGACAGATACCGCCGGTCAGATTCAGATAACATTCGCCGCACTGGTCGCACTTATACTCCAGCGGCGTTACCCCCTGGAAGCCCGGAAGGGGATACGTATCACAGGCCGCGCATACCTTCTTCTCTTCCAGGTATCCGGCAATGGTCTGTACGCCCACGCCGCAGGAAAATACAAGAACCGCATCGGCTGCTTCAATCTCGCTCATATGGCCCTTCAGGCGCAGCTCCATGTTTTCCGGATTGCATATGTAATCAGTGGTGAGAATTCCCGTGACGTTTCCGCCTTCGGCTAATTTCTTCTGGAGTTCTGTGACCTCTTTTTCCGGAAAATGAACTTCCTTGCATCCCAGGCAGTTGATGATAAAAACTTTTTTCCCCTCTGCCAGGGATTCAATGGTCTCTCTGGGTTTTAATTCGGTAATCAACATATCACTTCATCCCCCTTACTGCATTTTTTCCGGCTTTAATCTTGGTGACTAAAGGAATCTTGGAGGAACAGATATACTCACAGCACCTGCACTCAACACAGTCCATAACGTTTTTATCCTTCATTCCCTGCCAGTTTTCCTCATCCGCAAACTTCGCGAAATACAGAGGAGAAAGCTCCATAGGGCATACATCTACACAGCGTCCGCACTTGATGCAGGGCTGCTCCGCCGTATGATCGGTATCAACGGCAATAATTCCGTTAGAGCCCTTCATGATCGGAACATTTACGTCATTCAGGACAAAGCCCATCATAGGACCTCCGGCCTTTATCGTAACATCTTCTCCTGTTATGCCTCCGCAGTAATCAATGAGATCTTTTGTATTTGTACCGATCTTCACAATGTAGTTGCCCGGATTCTTCAATCTCTCACCGGTCACAGTCACAACACGCTCCACTAAAGGCATACCCGTGCGGATAGCGTCGGAAATCGCCTTGGTCGTGCTGATATTGCTGACAATACAGCCTACATCCGCAGGAAGCCCGCCGCTGGGGACCTTTCTGCCCGTCACCCGTTTAATCAGCATTTTCTCAGCGCCCTGGGGATATTTCGTCTTCGCCACCACGACTTCAATATTCTCGCAGGCGGCAGTCTTTTCCTTCATAAGCTCAATGGCATCCGGCTTGTTGTCCTCAATGACAATCACGCCCTTCTGGGCATTCACAGCCTTGATGATGGCTTTGAGTCCGTAGATCACATCGTCCGCAAACTCCAGCATAACTCTGTGGTCGGCCGTCAGAAGAGGTTCACACTCGCAGCCGTTCAGCAGGATCGTATCCACAGGCTTGGCCGGCTTTAATTTAACAGATGTGGGGAATCCGGCGCCGCCCATACCTACAATACCGGCTTCTTTTACAATCTCCACGATCTCATCCGGAGTCAGGCTGTCCAGATCCTTGTGGGGCTGCACAGACTCATGCAGGGTATTCTTCCCGTCTGAGCGGATCACAACCGACAGGCATTCGCCTCTGGTAGCATGTCCGTGATTCTCAATGGCAATTACTGTACCGCTGACACTGGAATGAACTGGGCTGCTGATGAAGGCAGCCGCCTCGCCGATCTTCTGTCCCACCTTCACCGTGTCGCCTACCTGAACCACAGGATTCGCCGGAGCGCCTGCATGCATGGACAGAGGGATCACGACTACTTCCGGATCCGGGAATCTCTTCAGCGCCAGATGCTCTGTGTACTCCTTGCGCTCTGTGGGATGCACGCCGCCGTAATAGCCGTCCAGACGGTTCTCACGGATGGATTTTACATAATCGTTTACAAATTTATAGTTAACCTTTGAGTAATCCCGCACCTGAACCGGCTGACTCAGGAACTCTTCCAGGCGTCCCTGCTTCTCCAGCCTTCTGTAGATCTTTTCCCAGGCACAGTCTTTATCGCCGTCCACTTCGCATTTTCCGTTCTTGGCGCCTCCGCACTGTCCGTTTACCAGACTTTTGGAGCAGTCCACGATTGGACAGACACCGCCGGTTATGTTCAGGAAACACTGGGCGCAGGCATCACATTTCCGTTCTGTCAGAGCCATCCCATGATATCCCCTGTAATTCAGTGAATTGCTGGCCGCGTATACAGGCTTTTCAGCCAAATCTGCAACTGTCTGAATCCCCAGTCCGCAGGAAATCACAAAGATATGCTCCGTACCTTCCGGAATCATATCCTGAAGCTTCTTCTCCGTCTGGGTCTTGTTGCACAGAAAATCAACCCTTGCGCTGCCTGTAACCTTCTTCCCTTTTTCGGCAGCCATTTTCTCTAACTCACCACACTCTGGCTCGTCAATCGTCTCAAATTCCTTGAAGCATTTGTTACAAGCAATGATGAACAGATTGTCTTTACCGGCCAATAAGGACTCCAGCTCATCATTACTTTTTAACTTATACTTGGTATAGTTTTCCAATTGCTCACCTTCCTTATAAAATTGATTCGCAAACCTTATCCTTATCTGTTTTTTGTTATTTTTTCGCCCTCTGTACTCCGCAGAAAAAATAATAATAAGCAAATAATACAGTTCTGCAATCCATACGCTGTAAGCATAACACATATTAGCTAAATTATCTAGTCCAAACGTATTTTTTTCTCAGTAAATCTGATTTTTCATATTTAAAAATCATCTTAGTTCTGCTATGATATTCTATTGGGGAAATCGGGTCCCTCTTTATAAAAAACAGAAAGACTTAAGAGGAAGGAAAAAATGATAGCACAAATTTTAGCGGTTGTAATTTTTCTTGCGATGTTTATTCTGATTATTACAGAAGTATTTGAGCGGCATGTTGTAACTCTTGGATGCGCTCTGCTTTCTTTGATCCTGGTATTCGGGCTTGGCATGCACAGTATGGACGCAGTGATACGAACTCTAAATGTCCAAACGATTTTCACACCGGAGTTCTGGTGTACAGCCGGCCAAAACAGCGAAACCTCCGCAGGCATCAACTGGGAAACCATCATTTTTATCGCGGGTATGATGATTATGGTGGAGGGGATGGCACGAGTGGGATTTTTCCGCTGGCTCTGCATGAAAATCGCCGGGCTGGTTCATTACCAGGTCATTCCGATTTTTATCACTTTCATGGTTCTCTCCTTCGGACTGGCTATGTTTATTGACAGCATTACGGTCATTCTCTTCCTGGCCGCCGTAACCATTGAGCTGTCTCAGCTTTTGAAATTTCAGCCTGTTCCCATGATTCTGGCTGAAATTTTCTGCGCCAATCTGGGAGGCTCCGCCACCATGTGCGGGGATCCGCCAAACATTATCATAGGGACCTCTTTCGGATATTCCTTCGCGGATTTTATTACGAATACAGGCGTAATCGCCCTGATCTGTCTGATTGCCGTAATGATTTATTTTTACCTTGTTTTCAAAAAGGAGCTGCTGAAGGGCGCGGTGACAGACCGTGATCCCTCTTCCTACCCCAAAGCGGAGGAGGCCATTACCGACCGGAAAGGGTTTGCGGCCAGCTGTGTCATCTTCCTGTGCGCAGTTGTACTTCTGGTCACTCACGCTCAGACAGGACTCACCGTTTCCTTTATAGGGGTGTTGATCGCTGCCGCCACTCTTCTGGCCGCTGGAAAGGACGCTCTGACTCTGGTGAAAAAGATCGACTACAAAACACTGCTGTTTTTCATAGGACTTTTCGTAGTGGTGGGAAGCCTGGAAGAGACGGGAATTCTGGAGCTGCTGGCCGGTTTAATCGGAACCGTCAGCGGCGGCAACATCCATGTGATGATTGCCATCATTATCTGGCTTTCCGCTATCGCCAGCGCTTTCATCGACAATATACCTTTTGCCGCCACCATGATTCCGGTCATCAGCAATCTGGCAGCCGCTCAGGGAACAGACCTGTCTGTGCTGGCGTGGACCCTGGCTATGGGAACGGATGTGGGAGGCAGCGCTACTCCCATCGGAGCTTCCGCCAATGTAGTGGGCATCGCCACCGCCGCCAAAGAAGGTCACCTGATTAAATGGGGAAAATATTGCAAATCCATGGCGCCTGCTACTATAATAGTAGTAATGATATCGATGATCTTAATCTATGTAAGATATCTGTAGGAAGGGGGACACATGATGGAACAAATGATTATCTCCATCGGCCGGGAGTTTGGCAGCGCCGGCCATGAGATCGCGGAAAAGCTGGCGGCTCATTACAAGCTTCCTCTGTATGATCACAATCTTCTGGATGAAATTGCCGGTCAGAAGGGACTGGACAGCCGGGAGCTGAGAGATCACGACGAGGTGAGGCGCAGCAAGCTGCTGAACCGCAAGGTAAGAGGAATGGACAGCTCCCCGGCTTACAATCTGGCGCTGCTGCAGTTTAATTTTCTCCGGGAAAAGGCTGAATCAGGAGAATCCTTTGTAGTGGTTGGGAGATGTTCGGAAACCGTGCTGAAGCCTTATAAGGGGCTGATCTCCATTTTTGTGCAGGGAGATATGGATAAAAAAGTAGCCCGTATCATGGAACTGTATCACAAAACAGAAAAAGAAGCCGAGGACTTCATTAAGGAAAAGGACAAAAGAAGGAGACAGTATCACAACAGCCACTGTGATCTGAAATGGGGCGATTCCAGAAACTACCATCTGTGTATCAACAGCAGCAAGCTGGGAGTGGATGAAACGCTGAGAATCCTGATTCAGTATATAGATGCCCGGAAAAAAGCCCTCTAAAAAGCTCTGACAGCAGGAGAAGATCCGGCTTGAAACCTTCCCGCGCTGTAAAAGGCCCCCTGATTTCTGCCAAAATACAGAAATCAGGGGGCCTGATTTTTTCCGTCAAAGAAAGGCCGCTTATTCTTTTTTTGCTGCATTCCCGGCCAGATAGGTCAGATGCAGCCCCTCCTTTGGAAGTTTTTCTACATCCTTCAGCGTAAACTCCACCGGTCCTGTGCCGGCGCTTAAAAAGCTGCCGTCAAACAAAGAGGCGCTGCCGCTGCTTCCGTTCCCATAAAGGGGCCGTTAATCTTCCCGTCCAGGGAACTCAGAATATGACAGATCACATAAGGTTTCTTCATAAAAATTCCTCCCAAATGAGCAGATCTTCTGCATTCTTTCTAAATCAGCGTATAGGCACGATTTCATCCGTTCCAGGGCCCGGATGAAAATTCAGTCAGGCCCTCCGACGGATTGTGGTCATGTCAGGATTCTAGTATAGCAAGGATTGCCGGCGGAAAGAAGAACCTTTCTGGTTATAGAGACTCTACCTTAAGGTTTACAGTTACATATATCAAAACGATTTCCCTCTGCGAGCAAAACTATGCCGCAAAATTCCCCGTGTACAGCTGATAATACTTTCCTTTGGCAGCAATCAGCTCATCGTGAGTCCCCCGCTCAATGATGCGGCCCTGCTCCATAACCATGATACAGTTGGCATTTTTAACCGTAGACAGCCGGTGAGCGATAACGAACGTAGTCCTTCCCTCCATCAGGGCGTCCATTCCTTCCTGTACCAGCTTTTCCGTGCGGGTATCAATGGAAGAAGTCGCTTCATCCAGAATCAGCGCCGGCGGATCCGCCACCGCTGCTCTGGCGATAGCCAGAAGCTGTCTCTGGCCCTGACTTAAGTTGGCTCCGTCTCCGGTCAGCATGGTCTGATAGCCATCCGGCAGACGTCGGATGAAACTGTCGGCATTGGCCAGCTTCGCAGCCTTGATGCACTCTTCATCTGTGGCATCCAGCTTTCCATACCGGATGTTTTCCATCACCGTTCCGGTAAAAAGATGGGTGTCCTGAAGAACCATGCCGAGGGAGCGCCTCAAATCCCCTTTTTTAATTTTATTAATATTAATGCCGTCATAGCGGATTTTTCCGTCCGCAATATCATAAAAACGGTTAATCAGATTTGTAATCGTAGTTTTTCCGGCTCCGGTCGCTCCTACAAAAGCAATCTTCTGACCTGGTTTTGCCCAGAGACTGATGTTGTGCAGAACGATTTTATTCTTATCATATCCGAAATCCACATCATCCAGGACAACGCCGCCTTCCAGCTTCGTATACGTAACCGTTCCGTCCGCCTTATGCGGATGACGCCACGCCCACAGATTCGTCCTCTCGGCAGATTCTGTGATCTGCCCCTTCTCGTCAATCTTCGCATTTACCAGTTCCACGTAGCCTTCATCACTCTCCGGCTCCTGATCCATCAAATCAAAAACACGCTGAGCGCCGGCCGCCGCATTCACTACAAAATTAATTTGCTGGCTGACCTGGGTAATGGGGTTCGTGAAGCTTCTGTTCAGTCCTACAAAAGTAATGACCGTGCCTACTGTAATGCCTGCCAGCTCGTTGATTCCCAGGATCGCGCCTACAATAGCAATGAACGCGTAGCTGATCCAACCGATGTTGGCATTCACGGGCATCAGCAGATTGGCGTACCCGTTGGCCTTATTGGTACTGTTTCTAAGCTTTTCATTTACTTCATGAAAATCTTCTATAGCTTTCTGCTCATGGCAGAAAACCTTGACTACCTTCTGACCGTCCAGCATCTCCTCAATAAATCCGTCCACAGCTCCCAGATCCCGCTGCTGCCGGATATAATACCGGCCAGACAGTCTTGAAAAGGTTGCTGTGACAAAAAGCATAACCACCGCCGTCAGAATCGAAATCAGAGTTAGGACAGGGTTCAGGATAAGCATAGTCACCAGAGTGGCCGCCATGGTGATCACGGAGTTAATAATCTGTGGGATGCTCTGGCTGAGAAGCTGCCTTAACGTATCCACATCATTGGTGTAGACAGACATAATATCCCCATGTGCATGGGTATCAAAATACTTAATGGGCAGAGCTTCCATTTTCTTAAACAGGTCATCTCTCAGTCTTCGCATGGTTCCCTGACTGACATTTACCATAATCCGGTTATATGCAAAAGCAGTTATCACACCCAGAGCCATAATGCAGGCCAGGCGAACCAGATCAGATGCCAGGCCGCCAAAATCCTCAGCCCCTCCGGAAAGCATGGGCATAATATAATCGTCCACCAGAGTCTGCGGGAAGGTTGCCCCTACCACCGTGGCAACGGCTGTAATCAGAATGCAGACAACCACCAGCAAGAACATATATTTATAGTAATGAAGCATATACTGAATGACACGGCGGATCACATTCGTAGCGGATCCTTCCTCAGGTCTTTGTTCTATTTCGTTCATAAATTATATCTCCTCCTTTCCTGATTAGGCGGGCATATCAAAGTCTCCGCCGCCTTCAATCTGTGAATTGTAGATCTCCTGATAGATTGCGTTTGTCTTCAGCAGATTCTCATGTGAGTCAAAGGCATCCACCCTTCCATCGTCCAGAACCAGAATGCGGTCCGCGGACTGTACACTGGAAATACGCTGGGCGATAATCAGCTTTGTAGTGCCTGGAATCTGCTTTGCGAACGCGTCTCTGATCTTAGCGTCGGTAGCCGTATCTACAGCGCTGGTAGAATCATCCAAAATCAGAACCTTAGGCTTCTTCAGCAAAGCTCTCGCAATACACAGTCTCTGTTTCTGACCGCCGGATACATTGGAGCCTCCCCGTTCGATCCTTGTGTAATAGCCGTCCGGCATCCGGTCGATAAATTCATCGGCACAGGCAGCTTTACATGCCTCCACACATTCCTCATCTGTAGCATCAGGATTTCCCCAACGCAGATTGTCCAGAATGCTTCCGGAAAACAGAGTATTTTTCTGAAGTACCACTGAAACCTGGTTTCTCAAAACCTCAGTATCGTAGTTCCGTACATCGATTCCTCCTACACAGACAGAACCGTCATTCACATCATACAGACGGCAGATCAGATTCACAAGGCTGCTCTTTCCTGAACCTGTACCACCGATGACACCGATGGTCTCTCCGCTTTTAATATGGATATCAATATCAGACAGGGCGCTTTTTTCGCTGTCCTGCTTATAAGAGAAATTCACATGGTTAAAATCAATCCGTCCGTCCGGAACTTCCATTATCGGATTCTCAGGATCTGTCAGATCCGGTTTTTCATTTAAGACTTCGCTGATACGTCGGATGCTGGCCAGAGACATACTGATCATAACAACCACCATAGAAAGCATCATGAGGCTCATCAGCAGACTCATGATATAACTGAAAAGACTGGTCAGATCACCGGTAGTCATGGAGCCTCCTACGATAAATTGGGCGCCGAACCAGGAAACCGATATAATGCAGAAATAAACCGCCACCATCATGGCAGGATTGTTGAAAGCCAAAAGCCCTTCTGCTTTCACAGAAAGATCATAAAGCATCTTGGAAGCTTTCGCAAATTTTTCATTCTCATATTTTTCCCGAACGAAAGCCTTAACCACACGAATTGCCGTTACATTCTCCTGCACGCTGGCATTCAAATCATCATATCTGCGGAATACCTGATTAAAAATTCTCAGAGTAATTACCATAATCGTTCCGATTACGATAACTAGAAATACCACCGCGATCAGAAACATAGAGCTCAGGCGCGGGCTGATGACCATGCACATGGCAAAGCTGAAGACAAAATTCATGGGGGCTCGGACCGCCACGCGGATCACCATCATAAAGGCGTTCTGTACATTGGTGATATCCGTTGTCATACGGGTCACAAGTCCCGGCACACTGAACTTATCAATGTTGGAAAATGAAAATGTCTGGATATTGGCATAAATAGACTCTCTTAAATTGGCTGCCAGTCCGGATGAAGCTCCGGCTGCGTTTCTCCCGGCGAAGGCGCCGAAAATCAGGCTCAGAAAAGCCATAATCACCATAAGCCCTCCATAGCGGTAAACCACGGACAGATTGCCGACTTCCAGCCCCTGGTCTATGATAATGGCTGTAATAAAGGGCATCAGTATCTCCATAATAACTTCAAGAGCGGTCAAACCGATACATAGAAAGGTCTCCCGCTTATACTGCTTAAGCTGCTGTAAAACTTTTCTCACGTTAATAGAACCTCCTGTCTGTTTTCTTTGCAGCCCATCTCGGACAGATGCCTGAGAATTTTCTGTTCTAATTCCCAAAGCTGAATCTTTTCCTGCACGTTGAGTGTACTGCAGATTTCTTCCTCCATTCGGCCGGCCTTTTTCAGAAATTCTTTTCCCTCCTCAAACAGCTTGACCGTAGGAAGAACTTTCTTTTTCCGGATATCCTCCGGATTCTCCTGAAAGAAAAGATAGCCCTTTCCTCTCAGCTTCTTAATCAAAGCGGACAGCGTGGGTTTTGACACGCCGATTTCCCTGCACAGTTCCGTAAGGTATGTCCCCTTGGGATGATGCCTCAGGATGTAAACCATAAAATAGACCTGAACGCCACTTATATCTCTGTCCCTCAGATTCAGTTCCATTTGTGTCGTCAGATACAGGCCGATCTTCTTCATCATAAAAAGCATATCCTCTGTTCTGACCTCTTCCTTCACTTTTATGGACACCTCCTGCAATTCTTAAATTGTTTCGTCCCGAACAGTTCGTTTCCCTAACATTCGGTCCGCAAAGAATTTTAACGCAGATTTTCCAAAATGTGAAATTCAAATATTTCATATTCTATAAACTTTTTTTATAGTTATTCATTCGGTTCCTTTCTTGGTAGCCCTGGTTTTGCTTGTCGGATATCTGAAGAAATGATAAAATAGATCAAAATATTTAGAAACAGCGTGTCCTCTTTTACCAAAGGAGATTTTTATGAATACTGTGCAATTAGAATGTTTTACAGCCGTAGCCGAATACCTGAATTTTTCAAAAGCATCCAAAGCCCTGAAGCTTACGCAGCCTGCTGTCAGTCATCAGATCCAGGCCTTAGAAGAGGAACTTGAGGTAAAGCTTTTTAACCGCACGAGCAAGAACGTCACTCTGACGGCAGAAGGCGTTCTGTTTCTGGCGGATGCCCAGCTGATTTTAAAGACGGCTCTGTCTGCCAAGGAACGATTGAAAAACCATGAGGATTTTATGGCCTTTGATCTGGGCTGCCATAACCACATGGTTTTAAACCTCCTTCCTCCGATCCTGAAAGAGCTTCTGGCAGAATTTCCTCTGCTGCGCCCTACTCTTCACCTTGTCCCTTTCCCCTCCCTCCTCAGCATGGTGGAAAACGGACGGCTCCATGCGGCGCTGGGAACAAAGGACGAACAGAAAAAGACCTTTCTTCCATTCAAAGAATTCTGCACAGCCCCCATCGCCTGTGTCTGTTCTCCCAATCATCCCCTTGCCGGATATAAAGCCCTTACCAAAAGACAGCTCTCCGGTAATTTTATCACCTGTTCTCCCCGGCACGTGTCGGATTCTATCTTCACAGTGCAGAGCAGCATTCTGGCAAATCTTCCGCCGGAACAGCGCTTCTTTACAGAAAGCATTGAAAGCGCCTTGACACTTGTAAAGGCGCAGATCGGCTATACCTTATATCCGGATATTCCCACAGCCAGAGAACCGGGGCTTTGCTATATTCCAGTAACGAATCTGCCCAGCATTGCTTTCGGCATCTACTACCAGTACAACAGCGATTACCCGGTTCTGCAGCGGTTTCTTCTTCTGCTCTCACAGCATATGGAAAAGCCTCTTGCTCAGAGTGATTCAAAGTAACGTCTGATTTCTTCCATCCGGTCCTCCTGTTTCACATGGAAAGGACAGCGTGCTTCACAATGCCCGCATTTTACACAGTCCTCTGCCTTGACAGCCAGTTTTTCATAATGCCCCCTGGCCATCTCATCCCCCGCCAGAGCAAGGTCATAATACTTATTGATCAGCCCTATGTTCAGTCCCCGGGGACACGGCTGGCAGTGATTGCAGTAGACGCAGATTTCTTCCGCGTTCTGCGGCGCAAACTGACCCATCACTGAGTAATCCCGTTCTTTCTCCGAAGCCTCCAGATATTTTAATACATCTGCAAGATCCTTTCTGTTCCGCACCCCTGGAAGCACCGTAAGGACACCGGGACGGTCAAGGGCATACTGAATACACTGAATTTTCGTCAGCGCCTCCTTAAAAGGCGAGGTTTTTGTATTTAACAGCTGGCCTCCGCCAAAGGGCTTCATGACAGAGATTCCCACACCTTCCCGCTCACACTCTAAGAAGACTTAACGTACCAATACTTCCTCGTAATAGTCCTGCATACATGAAAGCTATGGATTTTTTCTTCCTTATTTTTTAAATGGTTGACATAACCACAAAATGTATGTTAGACTAACTAACAGTGTTAGTGATTTAGGAGGGATAAAAATGGACTACTACGCTTCAGCCAGAAAACTGCTGGCGCTCAGATCCAGTCTTGAACATATTCCTCTGAACCGGCATCTTCTTGAGCTGACCCGCGGCGAGTTCTTCGTTCTGAGTTATCTGAATCAGAAAAAAGCAGTCAATCCCAAGGAATTAAGCCGCGCAATGTCTGTAAGCACAGCCAGAATTGCTGCTCTGCTGAAACATATGGAAGAAAAGGGTTGGATTCTGAAAACTCTTGATTCCCGAGATAACCGTCAAATTCTGGTCTCAATGACCAAATCAGGAAAGTCCATATTTGAAGCACGATACCGAGAAACCATTCTGCAGATCGCCGGACTTTTGGAAGCTCTCGGGCCGGAAGACACGGAAACACTTCTGCGGATTGAAGAAAAAATGGTTCATATTTTTCCCTCGGCTCTCTGAACGTTTTCCCTTTTATCTTTATTTTATGCTACAGGCTCTGTGAAGCCTGATATCCGTTTTATTCTATGATACCCGCAACCCATTTCAGAAATGTCAGGCATGCCGGACATTCCCTGCCTGTTTCTGAGACACAAAAAAGAAAAGCGAGGTTAAATCTTTTGCATGAAAAGTTAAAAGAAAAAATCAAAGAATCCCTGGCAAGCGTTCTACCCATTACGGTCATTGTGCTGCTTCTCAGCGTCACCTTCGTTCCCATGGAGGTGGGTACTTTCGTTCTGTTTCTAACCGGTGCCTTCCTGCTGATTCTGGGAATGGGGCTTTTCCAGCTGGGCGTTGAGATGTCCATGACGCCTCTTGGACAGGGAGTCGGAAGACGGCTGGTTAAACAAAAGAGCCTGTGGGTCATCGGATTCATCAGCTTCGTGATGGGTATGATTATTACCATTTCTGAGCCCGATCTCCAGGTATTGGCTAACCAGGTGGCTTCCGTGCCTAATCAGGTGCTGATCTACACTGTTGCCGTGGGAGTCGGCATCTTTACCGTGGCTGCCGTGCTTCGTATTCTGTTTGGTGTCAGCGTCTCAAAAATGCTGATCGTCCTGTATCTGCTCCTCTTTCTTTTATCCATCCTTGCGCCTTCCGATTTCGTGTCTGTGGCCTTCGACGCGGGCGGAGTGACGACAGGACCCATGACAGTTCCCTTCATCATGGCTCTGGGTGTCGGACTCTCCGCTGCCAGAAGTGATAAGCATGGAGAAAGCGACAGCTTCGGTCTCATTGCGCTCTGCAGTATCGGTCCCATTATGATGGTGCTGCTTCTGGGGATTTTCTACCATCCCACGGATGCCGTCTACACCCCTGTGGAAATCGCGTCCGTGGATACCACTCAGGATGTGGTTCGCCTCTTCGCTGCCTCTCTTCCTCAGTATACAGAGGAGGTGCTTGTCAGCATCGTTCCCATAGCGGGTGTGCTGGTGATTTTTCAGCTGCTGACTCACAGCTACCGGAAGCGGCAGCTTCTTCGTATGAGCGTAGGCTTCGTCTATACAATTCTTGGCCTGATCCTTTTTCTTACCGGAGTCAACGTAGGCTTCGCGTCTGTAGGTAATCTTCTGGGAAGCAGCCTGGCGGACGGAGCCACCAAGTGGCTTTTAATCCCCATAGGCATCGTGATCGGCTATTACCTTGTCAAGGCCGAGCCCGCCGTACAGGTTCTCAATGACCAGGTGGAGGATATCACCGGCGGAATGATTTCCCATAAAACGATGAATCTGGCTCTGTCCATCGGCGTCGCCTGCGCTGTGGCAGTCGCCATGATTCGAGTCTTGACAGGAATCAGTATTTATTGGATTATAGTACCAGGATATATGATCGCGTTAACGCTGACCCGTTTCGTACCTAAGGTGTTCATCGGTATCGCTTTCGACTCCGGCGGGGTTGCCAGCGGTCCCATGACCTCCACCTTTTTGCTTCCCTTGGCTATGGGCGCCTGTACAATGCTGGGCGGGAACGTGGTAACCGATGCTTTCGGCGTGGTGGCTCTGGTGGCTCTGGCCCCATTGATCGCCATCCAGATTATGGGATTGCTGTACTCTCATAAATCCAAAAAAACGCTTCTGTCAGAGTCCGATGCAGCTGAGGACGATGACGTTCTTGTTGAAATCGAGGAGGAATAAAAATGCGTATGCTGGAAGAAAAGAAAATACCGTTCCGCATGATGATTTCCATAACGCATCTGGGGGATGAAAAAAAAATCGACAAAGTGATGGATTCCCTGCATATTCCCATCAGCTACCGCTGCCGCGGACAGGGAACCGCTCCTTCCGAGATTTTGGATATTCTCGGTTTCCGCGGTACAGGACGGCTGCTCACCATCAGTTTTCTACCTAAGTTTAAGGTAAAAAAGGTATTCGGACAGATGAGCGAGAAAATGTCTTTCAGGAAGAAGGGTGGCGGAATCGTTCTCACGATTCCCATTACAGGACTTCAGAACAGTCTGTTTCGAATGCTGAGTGATGAAAATAAAGAGAGCGTCAAAAGAGGTTTAGAAGGAGATAAAGCAGAGATGAAAGAACATTCCATGTATTCTATGATCTGGGTATCCGTAGCCAGCGGATACAGCGACGAAGTAATCGACGCCGCCCGCATGGCCGGCGCGAAGGGCGGTACCGTTATGAAGGGAAGACGCCGGGGTTCAGAGCATATCTCCCATTATTTCGGCATCGCTCTGCAGGAGGAGCAGGATTTTGTCATGATCGTAGTTCCCAATGACAAAAAGCCGCAGATCATGACTGCCATCAGCCAGTCCTGCGGACTGAAGACGGAAGCGCACGGCGTTCTCTGTTCTTTGCCTGTAGATGATATTATAGGACTGGTAGACTGACACATTTTTGCATATACGACACAGCCCCGTGAAAACTTTCCCGGGGCTGCTTTTCTATATTTTCCTGTATTATTCTCCCAGATGCCAGATGTCCTGGTTGTACTCCCGGATCGTACGATCTGAAGAGAAAAACCCTGCCTGGCTGATGTTTATCAGGCATCGCTTCGCCCATCTCATGGGATTGACCGCGTAGTCCTCCACTGCCTGGTTTTTCCGAACCAGATAGGCGTTAAAATCAGGGAAAGTCTGGAACCAGTCTTTACCGATCAGCTCGTTTTTCAGACGCTCCAGATTTTCGGGGCAGCCCCGCTTCATCATCTCTTCTCCTGTAAGGAAATCCACAGCCCTTTTCAGGTTCGGATCCGTCTCATACCACTCTCTGGCGCAGTAATCCTTATGACCGTAGCGGCGGATCACCTGGGCGCTGCTCTGACCGAAGATATAGATATTTTCTTCTCCTACCCTCTGGGCAATCTCCACATTGGCGCCGTCCAGAGTTCCCAAGGTCACTGCTCCGTTCAGCATGAATTTCATATTGCCGGTACCGGAGGCCTCCTTGGAAGCAAGACTGATCTGTTCTGAGAGATCACAGGCAGGAATCATCTTCTCTGCCGCGGTAACATTGTAGTTTTCAATCATTACCACCTGAATCCACTTGGACACTTCTGAGTCTTCCGCAATCACCTGAGACAGAGTCAGGATAGCGTGGATGATATCCTTCGCAATGGTGTAGGCCGGTGCTGCCTTCGCGCCGAAGACGGCTGTTATGGGCGTTCCCGGAACATGTCCTCTCTTTATCTCATAATACTGATGAATCAGATAGAGAAGATTCAGCTGTTGTCTTTTATACTCATGGAGCCTCTTGGCCTGGATGGCGAACATAGAATCCGGATTCACTTCGATTCCCTGTTTTTCCATCAGCCAGTCGGCCATTTTTTTCTTATTGTGATTCTTGATCTCGATGAGCCGTCTGAGTACCTCTTCCTGCCCTGTAAACTGGGCCAGCTTCTCAAGCTCATCCGCGTCCTTTTTAAATCCCGGGCCGATCAGTTCTTCAATAAAATCTGCTAGTTCATGGTTGCAGGAGAGGAGCCATCTTCTGAAGGTAATTCCATTTGTCTTATTGTTGAATTTCTCCGGATAGAGATCATAGAAATTCTTGAGTTCGCTGTTTTTGAGAATCTCCGTATGAAGCGCCGCCACTCCGTTTGTACTGTGCGTAAAATGAATGTCCATATGGGCCATGTGTACCAGCCCTTCATCATCCAAGATAGCCACAGAAGGATCCTCTGTCCTCTTTTTGGCAGTCTCATCCAGAGTTCTTATAATAGGCATCAGCTGGGGAACTACCTGCTCCAAAAAGCTTACAGGCCACTTTTCCAGCGCCTCTGCCAGTATCGTATGATTCGTATAAGCGCAGGTGTTTGTGACAATTTCTACAGCTTCATCAAACTGTATGCCTTTTTCCATAAGAAGACGAATCAGTTCCGGAATCACCATAGAGGGATGTGTGTCATTAATCTGAATGGCCGCGTATTCTGCCAGGTCATGGTAGTTGGACCCCCGCTCCCGACACTCCTCCAGAATCATTTGCGCGCCGGCGCTGACCATAAGATACTGCTGATAAATTCTCAGGAGACGTCCCGCGTCATCGCTGTCATCCGGATAGAGGAAAAGGGTGAGGTTTTTCGCTATATTCTCTTTATCAAAAGAGATCCCCTCCTGAATCAACGACTCATCCACTGTATCCAGATCAAAAAGGTTCAGCTTATTTGTCCGTCCCTCATATCCGGTCACATCCAGCTGATACAGATGAGCCTGATAATCTTTTCCCGCCAGGCTTACTGTGTAAGTCTTCCCGGTATCCTCTGTCCACTGTTCGGCCTCCATCCAGAAATCCGGCTCCTCACACTGGAGGTTCTTCCGAAAGACCTGGTGAAACAGACCACAGTGATACCGAAGTCCAATGCCGTCTCCGGGAAGTCCCAGAGTTGCCAGAGAATCCAGGAAGCAGGCCGCCAGACGTCCCAGGCCGCCGTTTCCGAGACTTGGCTCCGGCTCGGACTCCTCCAGCTCCGCCATAGATTTCCCATGAGCCTTCAAGGCTTTTTCTACTTCATCGTAAATTCCAAGGTTAATCAGATTATTACTCAGCAGCTTTCCGATGAGAAATTCCGCTGATATATAATAGAGCTTTCGTCCGGTCACCGGTTTTACCTCTTCCCGGCTCATTTCCTTCACAATCTTCATCAGTGCCGCGTACAGCTCTCCATAGCTGCATGCTCCAATCTCTTTGCCGCATAATTCCTGCAGTTTCTGTTCGATCATTACAGCTTCTCCTCTCTTCCATCAGTGGGACAGCCCCTTAAAGGGCTACCCGTCTGTCCAAACATGATATTTTTCAAGCATTCTTTTTATTCCTACAATTGATTTTTACCACTTCTTTCAAGAAATTGCTTGTACAATACCAGCAAAATATTGTACAATCCTATCATCTGATGAAAACGAGGTGATTTAACTTTGACAGAAAAGAATTCCGTCCCATTCATCAACCCAAAGGAGGCCTACCATGAGACCAAGCGTCATACCCAGGCAATGTTTCCCTACAACGTATATCCCTGCACCATCCCTCAGGATCTCCCTGCAGTCCTCCTTCACTGGCAGGATACGATGGAGATCATATACATAAAAAAAGGCGCCGGAACCGCCCAAGTAGATCTGACAGCCTTTGACGTACAGGCCGGAACCATTGTCTTTGTGCCGCCCGGCCGCCTTCACAGTCTCAGAAACCATCCCGGCGTACGCATGGAATACGAAAATATTATTTTTGATCTGAGCTTTCTCGGAAGCACTGTGCTGGATATCTGCAGCCAGAAATACCTGCAGCCGCTCCAGAAGAATCAGGTGATGTTCCCTGCCTTCATAACTCCAGAAAGCAATGGCTACAGAGAAATCGCAGGCTGTCTGGACGAAGCGGATGATCTGTGCAGGCGCCGATGCGCCGGGTATGAGCTGGGGGTCAAAGCCTGCATTTTAAAGCTTTTCTCCCTTCTCTTTGAATTTGGCGAAGCCAGGCAGCTGTCTTATACCGGCTCAAAGGACACGGAAAAACTGAAGGCCCTGCTGAATTATGTGGAATTGAATTACCATCATCCCCTAAGCGTCCGGGCGGCAGCCGACGTCTGCGGCTACAGCTCCAGCCACTTTATGCGCTGGTTCAAGCAGACCGTCGGCATCAGCTTCATTCAGCATCTGAACGGCTACCGCCTGAAAAAAGCCCTGGAGCAAATCAAAGATACGGATAAAACCATTCTTGAAATTGCCGAGGGCTGTGGTTTCGATAATCTTTCAAATTTTAACCGGCTCTTTAAGAAGCAGTATGGCATCACCCCCAGGGAGGCTCGGAAAAATTCCCCCTGACTACATGCTTCTGGATTTTTCCATGCAGGCTTCCATTGCCTCAAAGACAGCACTGCGGAATCCTTTTTCCTCCAGTACCCGCACTGCCTCAATGGTAGTTCCCGCCGGAGAGCAGACCATATCCTTAAGCTCTCCCGGATGCTTTCCTGTATCGAGAACCATTTTAGCGCTGCCCAGAACTGCCTGGGCGGCGAATTTATAAGCCTGGGATCTGGCCATGCCGCCTGCCACGGCAGCATCCGCCATTGCTTCGATAAACAAAAATACGTACGCGGGAGAGCTTCCGCTAACTGCAGTCACTACATCCATAAGATTTTCCCCCACTATTTCTGTTCTTGAAAAACCGCTGCAGATTTCCCTGACCTTCTGGAGCTCCTCTTCTGTCACCTGCTGATTCGGGCAGAGAGCCATCATCCCCTCTTTTACCATAGCCGGCGTATTTGGCATGGCCCGCACGATTTTCAAAGGCTTAGCGAACTCTTTCTCCAGCCATTCCAGGGTCTTTCCCGGAGCAATGGTAACAAGGATCTGAGCGCTGTTCACCGTCTCCCGGATTTCCCGGATCACCTCCTGATAATACTGGGGCTTTACCGCCAGAAACAGAAGATCGGCAAAGGCCGCCGTTTCCTTATTATCCGGGGTTACCATAATTCCCAGCTCCTTCTGTCTCTTCTCCCTGGCCACAGTCAGAGCATCAGAGGCCATCATCTCCTGGGGACGGCACTTTCCCGAGTCCAGAATCCCCTGCATCATCGCTCCGCCCATATTTCCGCATCCAATAAATCCGATCTTCATTCTGATTCCATCCTTTCTAATATACTTCTGAACCAAAAGGCATCAGCGCAAGCTTGGCAAGTTTAAAATGCTGCTTTCCAAACGGAATTCCCAGTATCGTAATACACAGAATCACACCGAATACCGTATGTTCTATAGCAAGGGGCAGACCAGATAAAACCAGCCAGATAAGGTTCAGAATCATAGAGCCCGCGCCTCCTCCGTACCGGACATCTTTTCCGAACGGAAAAAACGAAAGAGTTGAAAACTTAAAGCACTGAAGTCCTATGGGAATCCCCACAATTGTCACACACCAGAGGCAGCCGGCCAGACACCAGCTAAGCCCTCCCAAAAAGCCTCCGCAGAGGAACCAGATTAAATTTCCAAGACATCCCATATAAATACACCTCTCTGTCCGATCTGTTATGGCGCGTCGCTTCTTATTATATCGTATACATATTCCTCCAGCGTCAGCCCTTCCTCCATAATTTCTGCCGCTGCCCAGGTACCCACATACCGGAAATGCCACGGTTCATAGCTGACTCCTGTGATTTCTTCTCTGTCTTCCGGATAGCGCAGAATAAATCCGTATTCCGCGCAGTGTTCCAGGAGCCATCTGTTCTCCGGCGTATCTGCCTGCCTTTCATCCAGCACCTGGTTCGAAGGGCTTACCAGATCTGCCGCCAGTCCCGTTTCATGTTCGCTGCAGCCGGGAGGCATGGTTTCCCGCACTACGTAGCGGTACGCTTCCTCGCAGCTCATCCCCCGCCCAATAGCCGACGCGATATCCTCTTGAAGAAGGTCCTCCTGATAGCTTCTGTCTCTGTATCCGGAAGCAATGATGATCGTATGCCCATCCTCTTCTGCAGCCTCCATCATCCTCTCCAGAGCCGCACAGGCAGCGATATCCAGCCGGATCTCCGGACGCTGGGCAGTGGGCGTAAGATTTGGAATGAAGTCTTCCGGTATCGCATGCTGCCGGTTTACCAGCATTAAAAAACGCTTCCTCTCCCCCAGCTCACGAACCTTCTGGTCCAAATTCTGATAATCCGAAAGCAGCTTTGGAACATCTATTCTCCCGTAAAGAAAACCTGACAGAAAAACAACAGCCAAAACAATCCTGATGCTCAAAACTACCTCCTTGCCAGCTCCTCCGTAATATCCTTCCAGGTCACTCCCTTTTCGGCCATCAAAACCATGGCATGGTATAGAAAATCAGAGATCTCATATTTAATCTCCTCAGGATCCGGGTTTTTGGCGGCAATGATGATCTCTGCCGCTTCCTCCCCCACTTTCTTCAGGATCTTATCCAGTCCCTTGTCAAAAAGATAATTGGTATAGGAGCCCTCCTTGGGATGAATCTTCCGATCCTGAATGACCTCATAGACCTCTTCAAACACCTTCAGAGGATTCGTCTTATCATATTCCTTCTGGAGAATCGTTTCATAAAAGCAGCTTCGGTTTCCCGTATGGCAGGCAGCCCCCACCTGGTGTACCTTGGCCAGAAGCGTGTCCCTGTCGCAGTCGATGCAGAGCTCTTTCACATACTGAAAATGTCCGGAGGTAAGTCCCTTGACCCAAAGCTCCCGGCGGCTGCGGCTGTAATAAGTCATCCTCCCGGTCCTGACAGTGGTTTCAAAGGCCTCCTGGTTCATATAAGCCACCATCAGCACTTCAAGATTTTTGTAGTCCTGAACGACTACGGGAAGAAGTCCGGATTCATTTAGCTTCAGCTCCTCCCACTTTACCGAAGTTTCAAAGGTATTCACTGGAATCCCCCGCTGCTTCCACAAATGCTTTCTCTCCATATAATTCTCACCGGCACCGCGCCATCCTGTGACAATCACGCCCTGGACATCCTCCCGGACAAGAAAAGAATCCGGCTCATCCGTCACAACATAGCAGGGAAGCTCTTTCGTCTCTTTCTTCAGCAGCTTTTCGTTAAGAACTACTATTCCTCCCAGATACTCTTCACGTCCCCTGGCTTCGGAAAATTCCTCTTCTGTCCTTACGCAGGCCAAAATCTTTTCTTTCCCGAACCGATCCGAAACCTCCTGGGTCAGTTCGCAGTTTTCTTCTTTGCCGTAATTCAGAAAGACCCTGCGGCATCCTGCATAGAGGAGCTTTTTCACATCCTCCATTCTTCGGATATTTCCTCCTCCAAAGATTGGAAGATCCGCAGTGCAGGCCATTTCTTTCAGAATCCGGATGGACTGTTCATGCCCCTCCTCGCTGTCCGAAAGGTCAAAGCACAGGATTCCGTCTGCTCCGTGATTATCATAATACTGCGCCAGGCTTTTGGGATCTCCCTCCAGAAACAGTGAAAAATCCTTCCAGTCTTTTACAGCCTTTCCGTCTTTTAAAAAAATAGGAATCAACAATTCTTTTTGCGTCATTATTCTTCTCCTGTTCTTTTTAAAGGGACCCTTTGGTGGAAAGCACGTCCGTGATCCGCCCGTCGTAGCTTACCGCCTCATCCAAAGCCTTGGAAAATGCCTTAAACATGCCTTCTGCCATATGATGTCCGTTTCCTCCCCGGAGCATTTGGAAATGTAGATTCATGGCCGCGCTGTAGGAAACAGCGTAAAAGAACTCCCGGATCGTTTCCGTATCCATGCTTCCGATTCGCTCTGAGGGAAAAACGGCATCCGATACGAAGAAAGGACGTCCGCTTAAATCCAGGGCGCACAGCACCAGTACCTCATCCATGGGAAGGATCCTGCTTCCATACCGGCGGATTCCCTTTTTATCCCCCACAGCCTCCCGGATGGCCTGGCCCAGGACAATCCCAGTATCTTCAATGGTATGATGGCAGTCTACCTGAAGATCTCCCGTCACCTTCAGCTTCAGATCAAACAGTCCGTGCCTTGCGAACCCCTCCAGCATATGGTCAAAAAAACCTATGCCGGTATCAATCTGCCCATTTCCCGTTCCATCCAGATTCAGCTCCAGCTCTATCTGGGTTTCCTTCGTTTTTCTTACGACTTTCGCTCTTCGGCTCTCCATTTTCATCCTCCCAGTTTTTACTCCCAGTCTTTCGCTCTGTCCTCAAACCTGACATTAATGGAATTGGCATGGGCGGTCAGATGCTCCGCCTGGGCAAATGCCACAATATCCTTATGGGCCCTTTCAAGAGCTTCCTTTGAATAATATACAATACTGGATTTTTTCACAAAGTCATCTACAGACAGAGGCGAAAAGAATCTTGCCGTCCCGTTTGTGGGAAGCACATGGCTTGGCCCTGCGTAGTAATCCCCCAGGGGCTCGCTGCTGTAATCCCCCAGAAAAATAGCACCTGCGTTCTGAATCCGGGTCATAACCTGGAAGGGATCCCTGGTAACGATCTCCAGATGTTCAGAAGCCACCGCGTTTGCCGCCTCTATGGCCTCGTCCAGATTATCGGCCACCAGAATAAACCCATATGTATCCAGAGACTTCCGGATAATCTCCTTTCTCGAGAGGACCTCCAGGAAGCCCTGGATCTCCTTCTCCACCTGGTCAGCTAGGTCCTGGCTGTCCGTCACCAGGATGGCGGAAGCCATCTCGTCGTGCTCCGCCTGGGAAAGGAGATCCGCCGCCACGTATCTCGGATTCGCGGTTTCATCCGCCAGCACCAGGATCTCGCTGGGGCCTGCGATGGAATCAATTCCCACATGTCCATAGACGGCTTTTTTAGCCAGAGCCACGTAGATATTCCCCGGCCCTGTAATCTTATCCGTCTTGGGAACGCTCTCTGTTCCAAAAGCCATAGCAGCAATAGCCTGGGCCCCTCCCATCTTGTATACCTCGTCTACCCCCGCCTCTTTCGCGGCCACCAGAGTGGCAGGCGTCACTCTGCCGTCCTTTCCCGGTGGAGTCGCCATAATGATTTTCGGCACCCCCGCTACTCTGGCAGGCACCACATTCATTAATACCGAGGAGGGGTAGGCCGCCTTCCCGCCCGGGGCATAGATTCCCACAACAGAAAGTGGCGTCACCTTCTGTCCCAGGATGGTTCCTTCCGGCGTACTGTCAAACCAGCTGTATCTTTTCTGTTTTTCATGGTACGCTTTTATATTGGCCAGGGATCTCCGGATCACCTCCAGAAGAGAGGGATCTGTAGCTCGATAGGCCTCCTCCACCTCTTCCCGTGTCACTTTTATCGTCTCCCCGGTAAGTTTTACCTGATCCAACTGCTCCGTATAACGGAACAGCGCCGAATCTCCTTCCTGCCGCACGTCTGACACGATCCGGGCCACCCGGCTCTCATATTCCCCGTAGCTTGCGGGACTCCGTTTTAAAAGCTGCTCCAGTATATGTTTCCTGGAATCCTCTGTCAGCCTGATTTTCTTCATGGCATCCGCATCCTTTCTTTTCTCTGTCCTTCCATACTCAAATCTCTGAGGGTTATTTCAGAATCACCTGATTCAGGTCATTTAAAATCTTTGTAATCCTCTCATTTTCCATCCTCATGCTTACCTGGTTTACCACCACTCTCGCCGAAAGAGGGCAGATCTCCTCCAGAACCACAAGACCATTTTCCCGAAGAGTGGAACCGGTCTCCACAATATCCACAATCACCTCAGACAGCCCCACAATAGGCGCCAGCTCAATGGAGCCGTTCAGCTTGATGATTTCCACCGTCTGATTTTTCTGATTGTAGAAATAGTCCTTGGCGATTCTTGGGTATTTGGTAGCGACCCGGATCAGCTGCTGACCGTTCAGATATTTTCTGGCTGACTCAGGTCCGCAGACACACATAGTGCATTTGCCGAATCCCAGGTCCAGCACCTCATACAGCTTCCGCTGTTCCTCCAGGATAGTATCTCTTCCTACAACGCCGATGTCGGCGGCTCCATATTCCACGTATGTGGGAACATCCGGCCCTTTGGCCAGAAAGAACCTAAGCTTCAGCTCCTCGTTGGTAAAAATCAGTTTTCTGGAATCAGGATTCTTCATCTCTTCACAGGTAATCCCGGTCTGTTCCAGAATGCTCATGGTCTTGCTGGCCAGCCGTCCTTTTGTCAAAGCAATGGTCAAATATCTCTGTTCTGTCTCCATATCTTCCTCCTGCCCTACAGCTCCACCACCAGAACACACTGTGATTCCTGGGCATACCTTCTGCATTCCTCACGGGTGCGCTTCTCATTAATATACACAAGCTCTGTCTCGATTCCCTCGCCCCTCAGTTCTGTGGCTTTTCGGATCGCTTCCTCTCTCTTCTCCTCCTCATACAGGATCATACAGTGCTTCACGGATACAGGCTGGGTAATCTTCTGCCGGTTCATGGCCACCAGAAGCTGGTCAATCACTGCCACGAATCCCACAGAGGGAGCGTCCTTTCCGAAATGCCCCAGGAGATGGTCGTACCTGCCGCCCTTTACCACGGCATCTCCTGTCCCCATGGTATATCCTCTGAAAATGATCCCGGTATAATACCGGTACCGGTTCAGCATTCCCAAATCAAAGGAAACGTACTTCTCTACCTGGTACAGCTTCAGGATTTCCCATATCTCCTCCAGCCGATCCAGGGAAGCCAGAGCCTTCTGCCCGGCCGCCAGTTCTCTCGCTTGTTCCAGCACTTCACGTCCGCCAAAAAGCCCGGAGAGCGAGGAGAAGATTTTTTTGCACCCGTCATCCGCCCCCCACTGTTCCAGGAAGCGTTCCACCCCAAAAGTATTTTTGTTGGAAATCAGTCTTCTCAGTTCTCCCACCATCTCCTCGTCAAAGCCCGCCTCTTCTGTCAGGGCCTGAAAGAATCCAGCGTGCCCCAGACTGATCTGGAATTCCTTTAATCCGGATTCCAGGAGCGTACGTATCACCAAAGCCACCACCTCCGCGTCCGCATCGGCACTGTCATCTCCGATGAGTTCGGCTCCAATCTGAGTCGTCTCCTTGAGTCGCCCCTGAAGGCTTGAACTATTTACAAAGGCGTTGCCCAGATACGTCAGCCGCACCGCCATATTGTCGTTCAGATAATATTTGGCGGCGGCTCTGGCAATGGGCGGTGTAAAATCAGGACGCAGCACCAGGGTATTTCCCTCTCTGTCAAAAAATTTGTACAAATCTCTGGAGGGAATCGTCCCGATCTCTTTGCTGAATACATCAAAAAATTCAAAGGTAGGCGTCTCGATGTCCCGATACCCATAGGACTTAATGGCACGGTGCATCCGTTCCTGAAGCGCCAGCTTCTGTTCACACTCCTGATTATAAATATCCCTTACACCCTCCGGCGTATGTAAAATTTTCCGCATAGTCTGTCCTTTCGAGTTATACTTTATCACTGTGATGTGCTACTTCTCTACCACGCAAAACAGTGTAATTAATTATAAAGAATCCTTGCCCGGTTGTCAAGCGTCCCTCTGCTCCAAATCCAGCTTCAGCGCGTCCAGATAAGGGACCAGCAGGGCACCCCGGGGCTGAATATAATAATCCTGATCCAACTCCATATATTTAAAGCTCTTCCTGCCCCCACCCTGAGCACGGTCCCAGAACCTGCGCATATGACGGTACGGGAGATAAAAAATTTCATTCCTGGCGCTGAAAAACAGAATCAGAAAAGAGATCCCGCCCTGTTTTTCAAACAGTTCCATAAATCTCACCTGATGAGGATGAATATTCTGCAGGGCAAAGGTATCCACGCTGCACTCTTTGGCGTCAAAGCATACGGGTATCCCCTGAACAGCGCCGATATAATCCACCGTACTTTTTTGCTCGAAGTATGCCAGCGTAATATGCCGGTGTTCTTTGTCGATCTTAATTGGTGTAATGGGAGTCGGAACCTTCTGAATCAAAGCCAGCCCCTTCTCCTGATAAATCTCATTGGTCCGGTTTATCAGTTCCTCCAAGGTGGAACCTCTTAATCCTCTGGAATTCCAGGTCGCCATATCCGGTCTCCTTCACCTCTTTCTCTCCTGTCTTTGCTTCTCTTTCCTCTTTTCCTCTTCTATCATTTTTTCAAATATCTCCGGCTGTGGAGCTGTAAACGTTCTGCCGGACAGGCAGGACAGAGTCCCTTCCATTCTGGGAAATTCCATGCGGTACGCATGAAGCAGCTGGCACCGGATCCCGTACTTCTTCCGGAGAACCTGATTCAGCGCAGGATCCCCGTATTTCGGATCTCCCAGAAGGGGATGGCCAATGGAGGCCAAATGAGCGCGGATCTGATGGCTCCGCCCCGTCACCAGAAGCACCTCCAGGAGGGTACAGTCTTCAAAAGTCTTCACAGACTGGAACCAGGTCTCCACAGGCTTTCCGTCTTCATCGGATCCGGGTAGAATCTGAGACTGATTCTTGCCGGTATCTTTCTTCAAAAAGCCTTTCAGATGTGTCTCCCCCTCCAACCTTCCTTTTACGAAGCATCTGTAATACTTATGTACCTGGCGTTCCCTGAGAAGCCTGGACATCTCCTTAAGCCCTGCGGCTGTCTTCCCTCCGGTAATCAGCCCGCTGGTGTTTCGGTCCAGACGGTTGCACAACGCCGGACGGAACCTCTCCAGCTCTTCTTTGGTGATTTCGCCTTTTTCCAGCAGATACGCCGTGAGATACTCATTCAGGGAAACATCCAGAGGGGACGCCTTCTGTGAAAGCATTCCCGCCGGTTTATTCAGGATGATCACATCCCGGTTCTCGTAGATTACATCCAGAGGAATGCTTTTTGCTTCCTTCCCGGATGCGGAACGAAATTTTTCAATGGTTTCCTCTGATAAAAAAAAACGCACCTGATCTCCTGCTTTGAGAGCTTCACTGCCGTCCGCCTTTCTGCCGTTCAGAGTAATATTTTTTTTCCGGAGCATTTTATAGAAAAAGCTCCTGGGGGCAGCATCCAGATATTTTTCCAACCACTTCAGGAAGCGCTGCCCTTCCTCCATGCGGGAAATTCGAATCTCCTTCATTCTCTCTCCTTTTCTAAAGGGAAATGGCGCAGAGTACCCTAAGCATCACTTCCTCTGAAGATTTCCCGGGATATCTCTCATCTTCCCTGAAGTTCTCTTCCTCTTCTCCTTTCGGGGCGGCCGCAAGCTGTCTGGCTCTCTGGCAGTATTTGTCAAAATCCTTCATCACCTTAACCTGGGCGGAGGGAAATCCGTTGGCAGAAAGCATCTGTTTGATATGCTTTTCAATATAAGAGGGATCTGTCTTCGCGTCCTGGGTGAAGCAGACTATCTGTTTTCCCTTCAGAACCACAGCCTGAAGAAGAGTCGTATGCTCATAAGCTGTCACGGCCAGTTCATACCCTGCCGTAAGGCCGCCTGCCGCTTTGGCCGCCTTCTCATACTGCTCATGGCTCATGGGCTTCTGCATAAAAATCATAATAAGCCCCACCAGAGACTTGCAGGCGGGCAGACAGCCAAGAATTGCCACCACTGTAAAGAGATTCAGTCTGGTCTTTGTCTGAATATACCCTGTGGCATAGATTGCCAGAGGGATCAGAAAAAGGATAAAGGTGACCACAAGCCTTTTCTTTTTCTGATACTGGATGTATCCACAGGAGCCTTTTTCCGCTTTTTTCATTTGTTCGTCTGCTTTCCTTTCTTTGGGTGAATGTTCCGGATCTTTTTCTTTTTCACGCTTTTTCGCAGCTTCTCCTTCATCGGGGCCTGCTTTCCCATTTCCCCGAAGCTTTCTTTTTTCTTCTCCGGCCGGATCAGACATTCCTTTCCGTATCCGATCAAATCCCTGCGTCCCGCCAGAGTCAGAGCTTCCTCCACAAGCTTATAATTTTCCTGCTTCCCATACTGCATCAGCGCTCTCTGCAGCGCCTTATAATGGGGATTTTTCTCCACATAAACCGGCTTTCCGTCCCTGGGATCGATCCCCGTATAATACATACAGGTAGAGATCGTGGAAGGCGTCGGATAAAAGTCCTGTACCTGCTGGGGCATATGATGAATCTCATGAAGGTAGCAGGCCAGCTCCACTGCCTCTTTCATCGAACAGCCCGGATGGGACGACATGAGATACGGCACCAGATACTGTTTTTTCCCACACTCCTGATTCATCCTCTGGAACTTTTCAGCGAAAGCCAGATAGACCCGGTGAGGCGGCTTTCCCATTTCCTTAAGAACCCGGTCTGACACATGCTCCGGAGCGACCTTCAGCTGCCCGCTGATGTGATACTGCACCAGCTCTCTGAAAAAATCATCGGAGGGATCCTCCATCAGATAGTCAAAACGGATGCCGGAACGGATAAATACCTTCCTGACTCCCGGAACCTTCCGCAGTTTTCGCAGCAGCTCAGTATAGTCCCTGTGATCCGCCTGAAGATTTCTGCATGGAGATGGAAAGAGGCACTGCCGGTTTCTGCACACCCCTTCTGTAAGCTGTTTTTCGCAGGAAGGATGGCGGAAATTGGCAGTAGGGCCCCCCACGTCATGGATATATCCCTTAAAGAGAGGGTCCTTCACCATAGTATCCGCCTCCCGCAGAAGAGATTCATGACTTCTGGCCTGAATGATCCTCCCCTGATGAAAGGTCAGGGCACAGAAGCTGCAGCCCCCGAAACAGCCTCTGCTGCTGGTAAGACTGAAGCGCACCTCCTCGATGGCAGGAATTCCTCCCTCCTTCTCATACATGGGATGATACGTCCTGGCATAAGGCAGGTCATAGACCTGATCCATCTCCTCCTTGGTAAGAGGCTTCGCCGGCGGATTCTGCACCACATATACTGTATCGTATGGCTCCGCCAGCTGCTTTCCTGAAAAAGGATCTGTATTACAGTACTGGGTGTAAAAGCTCTGTGCGTACTTTTTCTTATCCTGACGCAAAAGGCTGTAATCCGGAAGAAATTCACAGTCATAAAGAGATTTTGGTTCTTTTGTCTTAAAGCAGGTTCCTTCTATAAACGTAAGATCACGTACGGAAATTCCCGCATTCAGGGCATCCGCGATCTGCACAATGGAGCGTTCCCCCATCCCGTAAGAAATCAGATCTGCCCCGCAGTCCATCAAAACCGACCGTTTCAGAGAATCCGACCAGTAATCATAATGGGCAAGCCTGCGCAGGCTTGCCTCAATTCCTCCGGCTATAATGGGGATTTTCCTGTATGCCTGACGGATCAGATTGCAGTATACCACCACAGCGTAATCCGGGCGGCGTCCCATGACGCCCCCCGGTGTGTAAGCATCCTTCTGTCTTCTCTTTCTGGATACCGCATAGTGATTGACCATGGAATCCATGTTGCCCGCTGTCACAAGGAAGCCCAGCCTCGGCTCTCCAAGAACCATGACGCTTTCTTTCTTCCTCCAGTCCGGCTGCGGAATGATACCCACTGTATAGCCCGCCGCCTCCAGAACGCGGCTGATGACCGCGTGGCCGAAAGAGGGATGATCCACATAGGCATCCCCTGTCACATATACAAAATCCAGCTGCCGGATTCCCCTTTCCTCCATATCCTGCCTGCTCACAGGCAAAAATCTTCCGTTCATCTCATAATACCTCATATGTGTGATCCAGCACCTGATCATAGGAGCTTATATAATAGTCCGCCAGGCGGCGGATCTCCTCTCTCTGCGTCTCTGAGAAAGGATCCTCCACAGCGCATACCCGCATGCCCGCATTCAGTCCCGCGTGAATTCCCATGGGCACGTCCTCAAATACCAGGCAGTTCTCCGGTCTGACTCCCAGCTCTTTGGCCGTCTTCAGATAAACGTCCGGAGCCGGCTTTCCCTTTGACACATCACAGGAAGTAGTGATGCAGTCAAAGTATTCGCCCACGTGATTTCCCGACAGGCTTGCCTGAATCAGGTCCCGGCTGCTGCTGCTGGCAATTCCCAGGGACACACCTCTCTTTTTCATTGCCTGCAGAAAACGCAGAGCCCCCGGCTTTAACGGAACCTGGGTGGAATATTTCTCATAAGACATCTGATTCCATTCCTGCA
>DVGK01000133.1 GCA_018712785.1 Candidatus Choladousia intestinavium
CTGACACTCTTTGCATTTTGGGGTGCAGAAAAATTTCCGGATCTTCCACCAAAATCAGGTCTGAATGATGTTCCTCCTCCGCCTCATATGTCTCCAGCAGGGAAAGCATATAGATACTGCGCATCCCTTTCCCCATACAGCTGGTGGGACGTCTGCTGCCCTTCCGGACATCGTAAAGCTCAGCTGTAGCCGAAAGCATCTTCTCCATGTCCCGGTTCATAGAATAATAAATCTGTTCTGTGCCTCCATTTTTCCGGAAAGTCTCATTTACTCTTTTGGAAAAAGAATCCAGGTTTACCTGATACAGTTTATATTCCAGAAGTTTTGCTGCCTCAAAAGCGTTCAGCTCCTCGGTGGTCTTCTGGTACAAAAGTCCCACGCAGGAAAAACAGTGATTGCATTCTTTTGCTTCATTAAACAGACAGCATCCGGATCTCATCTGCTTCAGAAGATCATCTTCCTGCAGCATTAAAATATCCTCCTGGAAAGCGTCCAGATTTCTCTCTGTATCCAGAAAGTAGACCTTGGGAAAGACCTGGGAAATATACCGGTTGTTCTTCTGGAATCCATCCTCATACCGCTTCTTCCCCTCCCGGTTTGCTACAAAAGTGAATTTCAGGATTCCCTCTTTGTAGGAGGGCAGTTTTCTGCAGAAATCCCGATACCAGGAATCAAATCTCCCATAGCGGCTTACGATGCCATAGCGGTGGAGCCGTTTCAGATCTTCTTCCCGGATCTCCATTGAAACTCCGATCTCAATATTCGAATAATCCTCCTGAAAGTCCATGGAACTGATCTCGTAATCCCCGCTGACCGCCAGCACCGCATCCAGGATAGCCGTTTTTCCGGTATTATTCTTTCCCACCAGAATCAGGGCATTTTCGATATCCTGAATATGCATCTCTCGGATTGATTTAAAATTATGGATCTCCAAATCAGTAATTCTCAAATCGGTGTTCCTCCTTTCCACTCTCTGGCTTTTATTATAGCAAAAAGGGACGCTTCCCGCATTCCCCGGAATTGAAAAACTTTTCTGTCCGCGAAAATTTATCCCTTGTCTTTGTAAAACTATGATAATATGGTGGCAAGGACAAAAGGAAAGGCTCAATGACAGAATACTATGAAAAAAACTGAGAATGTGCGCTGGGGGAAATCTATGGTCACCACCATCATAATGATACTTCTGGTAGTGGCGGCTTCTTTCGGCGCGATAAACTATATCGGCCATACGGAAGAAGAAAAATGTTTTGAAATGCTCTACCAGGAGGCGGACAATTTAGGAGATACTATCGTAATGTACGCCGAAAGCGACCGCAAAGAGCTGCGGATGCTGGCTTCCGTCATCGCGAAATATGAAGAGCCGGATGATACGGACCTGTGGGATCTTCTTGATTCCTACACAACGACAGGCATGATGTCCAGAATCGAGCTGCTTCTTCCGGACAATACAGTTCTGGTACAGGGCGGAACATCCATAGATGCCAGGGGAACTCTTTCCTTTGAGAAGGAGTCTGCCCTGGGTGAGCATATTACAGATCGGGAGACAGATCTGCGGGACAGCGGAAACTACATTGTCCGGCATTACGTGCCTGTGATCCGGGAAGGCAAAACAGTCGCCATGCTGTACGGCGTCATTGAGCTTGGCAGCTTCCCGGAGGATTTAAATATGAAGCCGTACAGCGGAAAAGGAGCCCTGTATATCATAGACGGAAGTACTGGAGACTTTCTGGTGGATACCTGGCATTCCGGAGACGGAGGGAACATATGGGAAATGGGTAAGCGGGAAATGGCTCCGGGATATGATCCCCAGCAGATGAAGCAGGGGCTTACAGACGGGGACAGTCGATATGTAGTGTTTGTCTCAAGAACAGCCGGCGAATACCTGTATTTTTATTATAAACCCATGGAGATCAACCACTGGCGGATCGCCGTGTCTGTACCGGAGAGTGTGGTGTTTGAAAGCGCGGACGAAATAGAAAGAATTCTGAACTGTTTCCTGCTGTTCGAGCTGTGCTGCTTTATCGTTTACTTCCTGTGGATGATTCGTTATGTCCGTAAGGTCACTGGAGAGAAACAGCGTCAGCTGGAGACCATCAACAACATTTATGATGTGGAAAAACTTCTTTTTAACGCCCACGAAAAGGAAGAGAATATAAATGCCGCTCTTGAAAAGATCGGCGGCATCATGCAGGCAGATAAGGCGGGCTTCTGGATCGTGGAGCAGTCCTGGGGAAACGCCGCCTTTCTATGGGAAAAAGAGCAGCCCGCAGAAAAACATAAAGAAAATGTCGGGAAGGAACATATCAGCCGGCTTCTTACTTATTTCCTGGCGGGAAACAGCGAGCTTGAAGTATATTCGGAAAAAGCTCTCCGCAGGATGTTTCCTGAAATGAAACAGAATGGACTAGTGAATCTGGCGGCGATTCCCGTGGAAGATCTGGAAGGAAAAATATGCGGCATTCTGGAGGCCTGCAATATTAAAAACCGACATTCCCCCACCACTTTGCTGAAAAACATGAAGTTCAGTTTCGGCATGTTCTGTCACAACCTGGAAATCTATACGCAGATCCAGGAACAGGGCAGCCGGGATGCCCTAACCGGGCTGTATAACCGCAACCGCTACGAGAGCGATCTGCTCCGGATATACGCAGAGCATAAGGCTGCTCTGGCCTGCGTATATATTGATGTAAACGGTCTCCACGAGATGAACAATGCCAGCGGCCACGATACGGGAGATAAAATGCTGCGAACCGTGGCAAGAGAAATCAGGAAATGTTTCGATACGGAGTATTCCTATCGTTTCGGAGGGGATGAGTTCATTATATTTATTCCCGGGACACCGGAAACCATCATAAAGAAGCAAAGCGAAGCGTTCACTGCCGCCCTGGTCCGGGAGGACTATCACGTCTCACTGGGAATACAGTATGAGACAGAAGTATCCTCTATGGCAGCTCTGATCAAGGCGGCAGAAAAGAAAATGTATTTTGAAAAAA
>DVGK01000134.1 GCA_018712785.1 Candidatus Choladousia intestinavium
GGAACTTTCTGCTCAAAAAAAGGACTACACATGATATGCCGCGGCAGAGAAAGCGGGGGATGTTTTTCATGAATTCTTCCCGCAGACCGGATGCGGCAGCAGCAAAGGGTCTGCAAAGACTCAGATGGGAGGAATGGAAATGGCAGTAATGGACGGATGCCAGGAACAGAAAAGAACGCCGGAATTAAAGGAATTTGCTTGCCCCAAGTGCGGAGAGCTTATGGAAGCATTTGTCAAAGAGGGGAGGATCATAGAGGAGGCCAAGTGTGACGCCTGCGGCTATGTAATGGAAGCGGATACTCCGCTCAGCGGCAGATAACAAAAGGCTCTATGGGAGATGATTCCCGCGAGGATAAAATTTCAGAGTAAGATACAAAAGAGAATGCGTGAATTCCAGGAACAGAAGGGAAACTCATGCATTCTTTTTTTATTCACGATAATAGAAAGTTTACGGAGTGTACTTTCTATTGTTCAGGTTCAAACCGCAATTTTATAAAGAAAAAGGAGCAACGGAATGATAGTGAAACGATCTGCAATCTGGACGGCTCTGGCCGGAATGGTCCTGGGAGCTGGCGCGGCGGCTTTTTTGATGTGGCCGGAACAATCTTTTCTGAAAAAAACGGATGAGGAGACGGTAGAAGCCGTATCGGCACAGGCAGCAGCGGTGAAAAAAGGAAGCCTTCCTCAGAATGTAGAGGGAAGAGGAAGACTGGAGTACGGGGAGGCCGAAAGCATTTCTCTCCCATCCGGGATAGAAGTAGAAGAAATCCGGGTGGAAGCGGGAGAAAGAGTAAAGAAGGGGCAGGTTCTGGCCGTATTGGATGAGGATTCCATCCAGAGAGCTATGGCTGATCTGCAGGAAGAAGTGGCGCAATTGGATGAAAAGATGGAAGAACTGCTGAAGGCGGAGGAGGAGCAGAATATCCAGGCGGATCTCTCCGGGAGAGTAAAGAATCTGTACGCTAGGGAAGGAGACGAGGTTCAGGAGGTTATGCTCTCCAAGGGAACTCTGGCTGAAATAAGCACAGATGGAAAGATGGCGTTGCAGATTCGTACAGAGAGCAAACTGAATCCGGGCGATACGGTGGAAGTCAGATCTGACGGGAAAGAGACATGGGAAGGGACCGTGGAGGAAGCCGAAGGGAAGGTTTATGAGATTACCCTGACGGATGACGGGCCAAAGAGCGGGGAAAATGCCGCAGTATGGGACGAAAAGGGAAATCTGCTGGGAAGCGGGGTTCTCTATATTCACCAACCGGTTTCCGTGATTGGCCATACCGGAACAATCCATCGGATTTCCGTAGACGAGGGAGAGATGATTCAGAAAGGGGACGTACTCTTTACACTGGATTCCCGACAGGAAAGGGACAGCGCGGGATTGGAGGAAGAGAGGCAGGAGAAGGAGGAAAAGCTCCAGGAGCTTTTAAGACTGGCACAGGAAGGGAATATTACGGCAGAAACAGAGAAAATCATCGGAGAGATCTGTGAAAAGGAGACGCAAGAAGACGGAGAGGTCCAGGAGGAGGGCAGGACCGTTCTTACTGTCTTCCCCGCGGACCGGATGAAGATCTGTGTGCCGGTCCGGGAACAGGAGATTCTTTCCGTCAAAGAGGGACAGAAGGCTTTGGTGGAGGTGAATGCTGTTCCGGGAACACAGCTGGAGGGAGTCGTCAGCCAGGTGGGGACCCAGTCTGAGTATGCAGGCGGAGCCGTTGTCTATATGGCGGAGGTGACGGTGAAAACAGATGGAGAGGAAGACTTTCGGGAAGGGATGAGCGCCGCAGTGAGGATTCAGACCGGAGAGAAGGAGGAAGCGCTGCTTCTTCCGGTCCAGGCGGTGTGGGAGGAAGAAGAGAGGCAGTTCGCGTATACGGAAAAGGATCCGAAAACGGGAAAGCTTTCAGGAAGGGTGGAGATTCAGACCGGAGACTCCGACGGAGAGCAGGTGGAAATCCTGGAAGGGCTGGAAGAGGGGAGCGTGGTTTATTACTCGGAAGGATGATTTTTCTGAGAAATCTTGACAAATAGTTCCAAAACTTTATAATCATAAATGGATAAAAGGTAAAATGTACTGCTGAGTGTACTGCGGGGAAGCTGAAGCGTGCTTGCCCGTTTTGTTTTTTATCAGGGAAAGGAGAAAAGCCATGATTATAGTTCTGAGCCAGAAAGCTTCCGGGCAGGAGAAGGACTCCCTGCGGAGAGACCTGGAGAAGCGGGGATTTGAGATTCATGAGTCCCAGGGGAAAACTACTACGATCTGGGGACTGGTAGGAGATACCAGCAGCATTACGGAGGACGAGCTGCTTGCCTACGACAGCGTTAAGACGGTAAGACGGATTAAAGAAGCGTATAAGCTGGCAAATCGGGAAGCGAAGCCGGAAGATACTGTGGTGGAGGTGTCGGGAAGGAAAATCGGCGGCGGTTATTTTCAGGTAATCGCCGGTCCCTGTTCCATTGAGTCCCAGACCCAGATAACAGAAGTGGCAGAATCGATCCGGCAGGCGGGAGCAGGCCTATTAAGAGGAGGAGCCTTTAAGCCCCGGACTTCTCCCTACTCCTTTCAGGGCCTTCGGGAGGACGGACTGCAGCTACTTCTGGAGGCAAAGAAAGCCACAGGGCTTCCCATTGTGACCGAGATCATGCGTCCCGACGCGATTCCCCTGTTTGAAGAGGTGGATGTGATCCAGGTGGGAGCCAGAAATATGCAGAATTTTGAACTCTTAAAGGAGCTGGGGAAGCTGCGCAAGCCGATTCTTTTAAAGCGCGGTCTTGCCAATACTCTGGATGAGCTGCTGATGAGCGCGGAATATATTATGGCAGGGGGAAACAGCCAGGTGATCCTCTGCGAGAGGGGAATCCGCACCTTTGAGACTTCGATGCGCAATACCCTGGACATCTCGGCCATTCCCATGCTGAAGAAGAAGAGCCATCTTCCGGTGGTGGTGGATCCAAGCCATGCGGCCGGCCTGCGGTTTATGGTGGAGCCTCTTGCCCTGGCGGCTGTGGCAGCAGGGGCGGACGGTCTCATGATCGAGGTACACAACGATCCGGCGAGAGCCCTCTGCGACGGGCCCCAGTCTCTGACACCCGCTATGTTTTCAGAGCTGATGGATAAGGTGAAAAAGCTTCTGCCTCTTAGCGGGAAGCAGATGGAACAGGGGGAGTGAGGAAGATGCGGCTGTACAAAAGAGAGATACGGGACCCGAAGCTTCTGGAGGAAATTTTAAAGGAATGCCAGGTGGTGCGGATCGGGTTTGCCGATGAAGAGGGAATGATGATCGTTCCGGTGAATTTCGGGTATGACTTTTCTGTCTCCCAGGGGATTCCCGGCCTGAAGCTGTATATCCACGGCGCCGGGGAGGGGAGAAAGGCCAGAGCCTTTGCCAGGGATAGCCGGGTGGCCGTGGAGATGGACTGCCGCCACGGTCTGATTACCGGGGACTATACCTGCAGCTATTCTTATTCTTACCGCAGCATTATGGGAAACGGCCAGATCCGGCCCCTGGAAAATGCCCAGGATAAAATCTACGGTCTTACCAGAATTCTGGAGCATATAGCTCCGGAGACAAAGATCTCCTTTCAGCCCTCGATGCTGGAGCGGACGGCCGTTTACTGTATTGACGTACATACCTTTACAGGAAAAGAGAGGAGGCCGGAAACGGTATGAAAAAGATTTTGCGCTACATGGGAAGCTACAAAAAGGAATCCGTCTGCGCCCCTCTCTTTAAGATGCTGGAGGCTCTGTTTGAACTGTTCGTTCCCCTGGTAATGGCAAAGATCATTGATGTGGGAATACAGGAGAGAGATCTGGGGTATATCCTGCGCATGTGCCTTCTGATGGCTGCCTTGGGGCTGATTGGACTGGCATGTTCCATTACGGCTCAGTATTTTTCAGCGAAAGCCGCGGTGGGCTTTGCTACAGCTCTTCGGCATGCTCTGTTTTCTCACATTCAGAGCCTGTCCTTTTCAGAGCAGGATTCCATAGGAACCTCCACCCTTGTAACCAGGATGACCAGTGATATTAATCAGATACAGTCCGGGGTGAATCTCTTTCTGCGTCTGTTTATGCGTTCTCCCTTTATTGTTTTCGGAGCCATGGTTATGGCTTTTACCATTGATGTGAAGGCAGCTCTGGTCTTTGTAGTGGTGATTCCCCTTCTGTGCATTGTTGTATTTGGCATTATGCTGGTCAGCATTCCCCTGTACCGCCGGGTTCAGGAGAGACTGGACCAGGTTACAGCTACCACAAGAGAGAATCTGCAGGGGGTTCGGGTGATACGGGCTTTTTGCAAGGAGAGTGAGGAGAAAGAGCGGTTTCATCAGGAAAATGAAGCGCTGGTAAAGATTCAGACCTTCTCCGGAAGAATTTCAGCGCTGATGAATCCACTGACTTATGTGATTATCAACGGAGGAATTATTGCCCTGATTTATGTGGGCGCCTTTCGGGTGGACACAGGGATCATTACCCAGGGAGAAGTAGTGGCTTTAGTGAATTATATGTCTCAGATTCTGGTTGAGCTGGTGAAACTGGCGAATCTGATTATCACAGTGACTAAGGCTATTGCCTGCGGAAACCGGATCGGTATGATTCTGGAGACAGATCCGGGAATGGATGACGGGACGGACAGGCCAGGCGCAGGGGACAGAAGTGAACCAGCCGTGGCCTTCTGCCACGCCTCCCTTAAGTATAAAAACGGAGGGGATGAGGCCCTGACCAAGCTGGATTTTACAGTCAGACGGGGAGAAACCGTAGGTATCATCGGAGGGACCGGTTCCGGAAAGTCTTCTCTGGTGAACCTGATTCCCAGATTTTATGATGTTACGGAAGGCTGTGTGAAGGTCAACGGAACCGATGTGCGGGATTATAAGATTCAGGAGCTGCGGAGCAAAATCGGAATCGTCATGCAGAAGGCGGTTCTTTTTAAGGGAACGATCCGGGAAAATCTTCTCTGGGGCAATGAGGAAGCATCCGAGGAGGATTTGCGCGAAGCTGTGCGGGCGGCTCAGGCCGAGGATGTGGTGGCAGGAAAGGCCGAGGGCCTGGATGCTTTTGTGGAGCAGGAGGGAAGAAACTTTTCCGGAGGGCAGAAGCAGCGGCTTACCATCGCCAGAGCCCTGGTTCGCAGGCCGGAAATTCTGATTCTGGACGACAGCGCCTCCGCCCTGGATTTTGCCACAGACGCAAGGCTTCGGGAGGCCATACGGAATCTTCCGGGGCAGATGACGGTATTTATCGTCTCACAGAGGGCTTCCACCATTCAGTACGCGGATAAGATCGTGGTGCTGGATGACGGATACGTTGTCGGTATTGGAAAACACGAGGAGCTGCTGGAGAACTGCGAGGTTTACAGGGAAACGTACTACGCACAGTTTCCCAAGGAGGAGAGAGCATGAAGAAAGGTACACAGAAAGAGATCATTTGGAAAATTCTGAAATATATTCAGCCATACAGTCTGTGGGTTTTCTTCTCTCTTCTGACGGCGGCTGTTTCCGTTGCCCTTACCCTTTATGTGCCGGTGCTTACAGGGCAGGCGGTAGACCAGATCCTGGGGCCGGGACAGGTGGATTTTCCTGAGATTTTCCGGATTCTCCGGAGGATTGGCGTCATTGTAGCGGCCACTATGGCGGCTCAGTGGGTGATGAATGTATGCAACAATCGGATTGTATATAAAGTTACGAAAGATATCCGCGAGAGAGCCTTTGAGAAAATTGAAATTCTGCCCCTGAAATATCTGGACAGCCATCCTACAGGTGAAATCGTCAGCCGGGTGGTGGCGGATGTAGACCAGTTCGCGGATGGTCTGCTTATGGGATTTACACAGCTTTTCTCAGGAGTGGCTACCATTGTGGGGACCCTGCTTTTTATGGTGTCTGTAAATGGAAAGATTACCATTGTGGTGGTTCTTTTAACTCCGGTATCTTTGCTGGTGGCCAACTTTATCGCCAAAAGAACGTATTCCATGTTTAAGCTTCAGTCGGAAGCCAGGGGAGAGCAGACCTCTCTCATTGATGAGATGATCGGAAACCAGAAAGTGGTGCAGGCCTACGGACAGGAGAAAAATATAGAGAAAAGATTCGATGAGATCAACGACCGTCTTGGAAAGTATTCTCTTCGGGCTATTTTCTTTTCTTCCATCACGAATCCCTCCACCCGCTTTGTAAACAGCCTGGTGTATACTGGGGTCGGTCTTACCGGAGCCCTTACGGTAGTGGCAGGAGGCATGACGGTAGGACAGCTTTCAGCCTTTCTTTCCTATGCCAACCAGTACACTAAGCCCTTTAATGAAATATCGGGAGTGGTGACGGAGCTTCAGAATGCTATTGCCTGCGCGGGAAGAATCCTGGAGCTGATTGAGGCCCAGCCTCAGACGCCGGACCCGTCTCCTGCCCAGACACTGCCTTCAGGACGGGGACATGTGGAGCTGCGCCATGTATTTTTCTCCTACAGTCCGGATAAGAAGCTGATCGAAGACTTTAATCTCTCGGTAAAGCCGGGACAGAGGGTAGCTATCGTAGGTCCCACAGGCTGCGGAAAGACAACGCTGATCAATCTGCTGATGCGCTTCTACGATGTGGATCAGGGAGAAATTTGCCTGGAGAATACAGACATCCGGAAGCTTAGGCGGGCGGAAGTAAGAAGCTCCTATGGTATGGTGCTGCAGGACACCTGGCTTCGCAGCGGCACTGTCCGGGATAATATCCGAATGGGACGGCCGGAGGCCACAAAGGAGGAAGTGGTGGAAGCGGCAAAGAAAGCCCATGCCCACAGCTTTATCCGCCGTCTGCCGAAAGGGTATGATACCGTCATCGGTGAGAACGGAGGAAATCTCTCTCAGGGACAGAAACAGCTTCTGTGCATTGCCAGGGTGATGCTCTGTCTGCCGCCTATGCTGATCTTGGATGAAGCAACCTCTTCCATTGATACCAGAACGGAGATCCGGATTCAGAAGGCATTCCAGACCATGATGGAGGGACGCACCAGCTTCATTGTAGCTCACCGCCTGTCCACCATACGGAACGCGGACGTGATATTGGTTATGAGAAATGGAAATATTGTGGAGCAGGGAACCCACAGCGAGCTTCTGGACAAAGGAGGCTTCTACGCGGAGCTGTACAACAGCCAGTTCGCCGGGGTTCAGGAGCAGCCGGCATCCTGAAAAACTATGGGCATTCTGCGAACAATACGCTTTGCAAACGTTCGATTGTCATGAAAAGGATCCGTCTGTCCTGTGAAGGCCGGCGGCAGCGGGGAAAAAGGGAAGCTAGGAGCGGCTGCCCCTCAGATACTGGGTAGGGGTACAGCCCATAACAGAACGGAAGGTTTTTGAAAAGTAACTGGGACTTTCAAATCCGCAGCTTTCACAGACCTCCAGAATGGACTGGCTGCCCTCAGTCAGCAGCAGGCAGGCCCTCAGAATCCGGTATCGGATCAGATACTGGATGGGGGACTGCCGAAGGATTTTCTTAAAGCTCCGGAGACATTCCCGTTCGCAGATATTTACCTGGGCTGAGAGCTCTGCCAGGGAGATCGGACGCTGATAATTTTCGTGCAGATAGAGAAGCATCTTTTTAACCCGTTCTTTTTCCTGTCGGCCGACAGTCCGGGAGTCTTTATCCTGGCCAGGCAGGTGGAGACAGAGTTCCAGAATTACCTCAGACAGAAGAGAACGCACCTGAAATTCGTAGCCCGCGGGCCTTGTGACACAAAGTCCGTGGGCTTTCTGCGCTTTCTCAAGAAGAGTCCGCTGCCATGGCACGCTGCCAAGGAGAGGAAAAGACTGAAAGGAGGACTGCTGCAGGGGCTGCACATATTTTTTCCAGAAAACACTGTCCTCCTGTCCATATACAAGGCGGCCGTGAAAAAGAAGATCCAGCTTGGCTGCATCCGTATTCTTATAGGGTTCCACATAATGCATGGCTTCTGAATTCAGAAAAAGGCCGTCTCCTGGTCCCAGCAGAATGGTTTCGCGAGGAGTATAAAACCACAGAGAGCCCTGGGTCAGTACGGATAATTCAAACTCCTCATGCCAGTGCCAGGGATAACAAATCTGGCAGAGGCTGGAACCGTAGGCGGCGCAGGGAAAATCCTTTGTTCCGTGCTGCTTCCTCTCATATCCGCTGGATGTAATCAGATTATCCGTTAATGTCTCATTCATATCCATCCTCCAAAATGTCGGTTTTGTTATAGTATAAGCCCGTTTTGTTATAGAAACAATCCCTTAAAATGATTAAAATTTACCTCGGTATAAAAATGGTGTGAACAGTAATTAAAGGCGGCGTCAGGCCATAGAAAGATTGGACGAGGTGGCATGGTATGACAAAGGATATGACAACAGGCTCTCCCCTGAGACTGATTATAGGGTTCGCGGTTCCTATGTTTCTGGGGATGCTTTTCCAGCAGTTTTACAGCATGGTAGATACGATTATCGTAGGAAAATTTCTGGGAGTCGATCCCCTGGCGGGGGTGGGTTCCACCAGTTCCCTGAATTTTCTGGTCATCGGTTTCTGTACGGGAGTCTGCAATGGCTTCGCGGTTCCTGTGTCTCAGATGTTCGGCGCCAAAAAGGAGGAAGAGCTGCGAAGATATGTGGCCAACAGCGCCTGGCTCTGCATACTTTTCTCGCTGGGAATGACGGTTCTGGTAGTGGGGCTTTGCCGGCCGATCCTGATGTTTTTGAATACGCCGGAAAATATTTTTGAGTATGCCTATCTGTATATTGTAATTATTTTCGCGGGAATCCCTTGTACCTTTCTGTACAATATTTTAGCGGGAATCATCCGATCGCTGGGAGACAGTAAATCTCCGGTGCTGTTTCTGGCGCTGGCTTCCGTTATTAACATTGTTTTGGATCTGGTATCCATCTTGGTTTTCCATATGGGAGTGGAAGGGCCGGCCATCGCTACCGTCATCTCCCAGGGGCTGTCCGGAGTGGTGTGTCTCTTTTATATGAAGAAAAAATTTCCTATTCTGCGGATTTCCAGAGAGGAATGGAAACCGAGAAAATTCTATATGAGCCGGCTCTGCTATATGGGGATTCCCATGGGCCTTCAGTATTCAGTGACCGCCATCGGCACGCTGGTGGTTCAGGCGGCGATAAACGGCTTCGGTTCCATGGTGGTGGCAGGAGTGACTGCCGCGCAGAAGATCAACAACTTCTTCGGCTGTCCCATGGAAGCTCTGGGCGGGACGATGGCTGCTTTCGCCGGACAGAATATGGGGGCGGGGAGACTGGATCGGATCGGTAAAGGTCTGAAGGACGCGGCGCTTTGCGGCTTTGCGGTCTCTGTTTTGCTGCTGCTTGCGGCGATTTTTACAGGAAGACAGCTTTCCATGCTGTTTTTGGATGAGCCGGATCCTCAGGTGATTGAGTATTCTTATCAGTTTCTGGTCACCTCTGCAGGCGGCTACTGCCTGCTGACGCTGGTGGACGTAGTCCGGTTCACAATCCAGGGGATGGGATTTTCTGTATTTGCCATTACCTCCGGCGTCTTTGAGATGGCGGCCCGTTCTCTGGCCGGGCTGGTGCTGGTACCTCTGGCAGGCTACACCGGAATCTGCTTCTCCCATGTGATGGCATGGATCTTCGCGGACTGCTTCCTGCTGCCTGCTTATTTTTCCTGTATGAGGAAGCTGAGAAGAGACTGGACAGGCTATGAGATGCGCGTACAGTGAGGCACAGGGCGAAGAGGAATACAGCGGCAGGAATCCATAGAACCGGCTATAAGACGCATGTGCGGCGAGGGGGCAGGACTGAAGGCACAGAAAGGATTGAGATTTTCCGCGAAATGTGGTATTTTTGAAGGAAAGACGCAGAAGGAGAGATGTATAGATGGTAAATCAAATGTATAAAAACATGCTGGGTGGGAAATCCATTATCCGGGAGCAGTCCGAATTTGCCACAGAGCTTGGCAAGAAGATCGGATATGAGAACGTATTTGACTATAGTTTGGGAAATCCCAGTGTTCCTGTGCCGGACGCCTACACCGAGACGATGATCCGCCTTCACCAGACCATGCCCTCCAATGAGCTTCACGGGTACAGCCCCTCTCTGGGAAATACATCCGTGAGAGAAAGGGTAGCGGCTCACTTAAGAGAACGGTTTGGGATTCCCTATGAGACGAAACATATATTTATGACTAGCGGAGCGGCGGGAGCCATTGCCCATGCGGTTCGTTGCGTGACCAAGCCGGGAGACAAGCTTCTGACCTTTGCTCCTTTTTTCTCAGAATATCATGAGTATGTGGGGAAAACAGGAGCCCAGCTGGTGGTGGTTCCGGCCAATACTGAGGATTTTCAAGTGAATTTTGAAGCCTTTGAAGAGCTTCTGACGCCGGAGGTTCAGGCTGTTTTAATTAATACTCCCAATAATCCTTCCGGAGCTGTGTATTCAGAGGCTACGATCCAGAGAATGGCGGAGCTGATGCGGGCGAAGCAGGAGGAGTTCGGACACGATATTTTCCTGATCAGCGATGAGCCCTACAGGGAGATCGTTTTTGGCGGAAAGACAGTTCCCTATCCGGCAAAATACTATGACAATACCCTTACCTGCTATTCTTTTTCAAAAAGCTTAAGCATACCGGGAGAGCGTCTCGGTTATGTGGCAGTGAACCCCAAGGCCACAGACGCGGATATTCTGGCAGTGATGTGCGGACAGATCAGCCGGGGCATCGGCCATAACTGCCCGCCCTCCAGCGTACAGCTGGCAGTGGCGGAGATTCTGGATCAGACCAGTGATTTGTCGGTCTATGAGACGAATATGAATCTGCTCTATGATGAGCTGGTTAAGATCGGCTTTGACGTGGTAAAGCCCGGCGGGACCTTCTACATCTTCCCCAAGGCCCTGGAGGAGGATGCCAACACTTTCTGCATAAAGGCCAGAAAGTATAATTTGATTCTGGTTCCAAGTGACGGCTTTGAGGTAAAAGGCTACTTCCGCATGGCCTACTGCATTGATACGGAAAAGGTGCTTCGCAGCTTTGAAGCCCTGGAGGCCTTTGCCAAAGAAGAGTATGGAATGAAATTCTGATTCATAAGAAAGACGCTTTCGGATTATCGGATCCGGAAGCGTCTTTCTTCCTGCACAAGGGGAAGCTCTTTGGTGTCCATCCATTCGATGGAAATATAGGGCCGCTGGTTCAGAGCCTCCAGAAGTCTGGATATGGCGGATTCGCTTCCCTGCGCCTCCATGGAGACCGTTCCGTTTGGTTCATTTCTCACCCAGCCGGAGAGACCCAGCAAGGAGGCGTAATGCATTGCCATATACCGGAAGCCTACTCCCTGCACCCTTCCGTGAAAAATAATCTGTTTTCTTACCTCAGGCATTTTCTTCCTCCAGCTTTTTCAGCCACTCCTTCAGTTCATTCTCACAGCCGGCCGCTTCGCTTCCCCGAATGGAAAGTCCCGGCAGGAGACGGGCGGCTGGCGCACCTTTGCGGATATCCTCCAGGCTGCGTCCTAAGCCGCTTCCCTCATTGGTACAGAAAGGCGCCAGCTTTTTGCCGGTGAAATCAAAGGCCTCCAGAAAAGAGAGCACCGGCATGGGGCAGGTTCCGCACCAGTTGGGATATCCCAGATAAATGGTATCATAATTCTCTATGGAATCAGGAATACTTTTAAGAGAAGGTCTCGCGCCGACAGCAAGCTCTTCCTTTGACTCCTGAACGCATTCCCTGTAATCCTCTGAATAGGGAGAAAGAGGCTCGATCTGAAAGAGATCGGCGCCTGTCAGGGCCTGCAGCTTTTTCGCGGCAGTTTCGGTGTTGCCGGTTTCCAGAAAGACGATCTGCCCTTTGGAATAATTGAATCCTTTTCTTGAAAAATAAGCGATCAGATTTTTAGACATTTCACATTCCTTCTTTCATTTTGCGGATGCTGCTGCCTTTAAAAGCGGAAACAGCAGCGATTCTATAGCAGCCGGCCGCAGGCCGGCCATCAACAGAGCGGGGCGGCATTGAAAGCCGCCAGATCACCTGCCAAATCATATATGCCCGAACCGCGCGGCGGGCGCGTGGTTCGGGTGCGGTATGTAACCATTCTATACTAAGGGAGAAGAAAATACAAGAGAGGGGGATTGCATGCAGACAGAATAAATGGTATGATGCAGAGAAAGCCAAAAAGGAAGTGCAGTATGAACAGAGATGACGGAAGAATTTTTCTTCAGATAATGATAGATAAGATAAAAAAACGGCTGGAAGAAATCAGCTCTTCGATCCGGGAGGGAGAGAAGGATATCGCCCAGATGCATGAGTACTACTGGGAAAACTATACGGAAATGGATCAGTACGGGTATGAGGATTATGACAACCAGCAGGCTCTCTTAAGCAGAGTGAATGCCAACCAGGAGAGTCTGAAGCAGAGGAGCCGGCTGAAAAAGATGGCGGATTCTCCTTTTTTCGGGAGAGTGGATTTCCTGTATGAGGGAGAGGAAGAGCCGGAGAGCTTTTACATCGGCATCGGGAATTTCTCAGAAGGACCGGGAAGTGTGCCTTTGATTTATGACTGGAGGGCACCGGTTTCCGGCCTGTTTTATGATTATGACCGGGGAAAGGCATCCTATGAGACGCCCTCCGGAATTTTAGAAGGAGAGATCACCTCTAAGCGGCAGTATAAGATCCGGAATGGAAAAATGATTTACGGCTTCGAGAGCGACATGAAGATCGATGACGAGATCCTGAGACAAGAATTAGGAAGCAGCGGCGATGTCCAGCTGAAGAATATCGTCAGTACCATTCAGAGAGAACAGAATTCCATTATCCGCAATACAAAGGACCGGATTCTGGTGATTCAAGGGGCTGCGGGCAGCGGCAAGACCTCAGTGGCCCTTCACCGGGTGGCCTACCTTCTGTACCATGACAGGAAAAGCCTGAAATCCTCCGATGTGCTGGTGCTTTCTCCAAGCGGCGTGTTTTCCGAGTATATTTCCCATATTCTGCCGGAGCTGGGGGAAGAGAACATCCAGGAGATGAGCTTTGACCTTTTCGCCTATCAGGAATTAAAGGATACCGTCCCGGACTGCCAGGACCGTTACGAGAGGCTGGAGCTGGAGCTGTCAGGCTGGACGCCAGGTGACGCCGCCGGGGGGAAGGATAAGCAGTCGAAGGTATTTCTTGGCCAGGCTGAGGCATTTCTGGCAGAGCTGGAAGACCGTCTGATGAACTTTAAGGACGTGGTATTCCGGGGCTTTACTCTGCCGGAGGAGAAGCTGATTAAGCTGTTTTATTTTAAATTTCAGGAAATACCTATACTATCCAGGATGGAGGAGATTATAGAGTATTTCATGGATCAGTATGAGACTCTCCGCCAGAAGACTCTTTCCGATGGGGATCAGGAGGTGATCCGGAGAAAATTTATGAATCTCTACGTTACCAGAGATCTCTATGAGATTTATAACTGGTTTCTGGAAGAGTGGGGATATGAAAAACTGCCGGAGGTTCCCTATGAAAGGCGGTACCTGGAGTATGAGGATGTATATCCTCTCCTTTACCTGAAGTACCGTCTGAAGAGAAGGAAGAAGGTCCGGCCGGTAAAACATCTGGTTATTGACGAGATGCAGGATTACACGTATCTGCAGTACGTGATTCTTGCTCAGATCTTTCCCTGCAGCATGACCATCCTGGGAGACAGGGCTCAGACTATGGAGGGAGAGAGCCGGGACGTGCTGCGATTTCTTCCTCAGATTTTCGGGAAAGAGACCAGAAGGATTGAGATGAAGAAAAGCTACCGGAACACTGCGGAGATCGCGGAGTATGCTGCCGGTATCACCAGTGTCCGGGATGTGGAATTTTTTGAGCGCCATGGGAAGCCTGTGGAGGAACGCCGGTTTTCCGGAATCTCAGAGGCAGTGGAAGAGGCGGTAAAGAAGCTTCTCCCAGAAGATAAGGATTATGAGACGGCAGCCATCCTTGCCATGACCAGGAAAGAGGCCGAAGAAGCCTATGAATGCCTGCGGGCCATGGGGGTTCCGGCCACCTATATCCATAAGGACAGCACTTCTTTTAAGCGGGGAATTACCGTCACCACTTTCTATCTGGCCAAGGGCCTGGAATTTGATCAGGCGGCGGCGCTGTGCAGAAAGGAAAAAACGCCCCTGCTGCGCCAGGCAGAGTATATCTGCGCCACCCGGGCCATGCATGAGCTGTATATGTATACCATCTGAGAGGCTGCAAAGTTATTCGCCGCAGCCGAACCTTAGGCCGCGTCTGCCGCGGCCTAGCCTTGGTCTGTATCTGCCGGGGTGATTTCCGATGTCCGGAAATCACCCCGGCATTTTCTGCGCCGGGAACATCCAGGCAGCTTCTATTGTTTGGCATAGAGACCGATCACATCATAGTGGTGCAGTTTGCGGAAAGGGTCGGGGCGATTATCAAATATCATCCGTCTGAAAACGGAGGACGCGCTCAAAAGTCACTTCCTGCTCTTTCAGTACAGGGAATTTTACACGTGAGCTGACAGTGGGATCCAGTGTGGGATCCTCAATATAACGGAGCAGAAGTCTGGCTGCCATTTCGCCCAGCTTCTCCTTGGGATGTTCAATACTGGGAACCTGTTTGGAATCATACAGCTTTGTAATGTCCGAATTGTCAAAGCTTACAACGGTGAGGTCGTCAGGGATTCTGACGCCTCGGGAAGTCAGATACGGGACAACATGGCAGGCGATGAAATCATTGTAACAGATAAGAGCAGTACAATTCTCAAGAACATCTTCTACAAATAAATCTACCCCCTGGTATTGGCGCTTCTGCTCGCCGGGCTGACCGGAAAAGCAGTACCAGGAAATATAATCTTCCTGAATCGGTAGATGGTTGTCCATCAGCGCTTTTACATAGCCCAGATATCGGTTGGGCCCCTGGGTCTCGTCGAAACGAAACAATCCGGCTATTTTTTTGTGACCGGATTTAATCAGCTGCTCTGTTACAAGATAAGACACCTTTTCATCATCCCAGATAACGCTTGGTCCCGAAATATTGGAAAAATAATTATTTATAAAGATATAAGGAATCTTCATTTCGGACAGTCTTCTATACAATTCCTCATTGGGAGAGGGGAAACTGCTTTTTGTTCCCTCAATAATTAACCCAGAAACTTTGCTGTTCAGCATCTTTTCCAGAAAGAGTGTTTCGGTTTCAATCCGGTTATGGCTTTGCTCCAGAAGCATGCTGTACCCGTGCTGTGTAAAAATACTTTCTAATCCTGTAAGGATATTTGAATTTATGTAATCTCCAAGTGTAGTAAACAGCACTCCGATAAGTTTTTCTTTTTTTCGGACTCGTTTGCTTACAAAGCTTCCGCTTCCTTTTGAACGGATGATAAAGCCGTCACATTCTAATTGATCCATAGCATTCCGCACAGTCTGCCGGCTGATGCTGAATTGTCGGCACAGGGCGGATTCGGAAGGGAGTTTTTGCTGATACTTATATGTACCGTCATATATCCGGTCCGCAAGCCACTGATAAAGTTCTCTGTATTTTGGTGTGAATGAACCTGTGTGAGTTGTGTTCATTAAAATAAGCTCCTTTAAAGATGTGGCGGGAATATCAAAAGTCCGTTACA
>DVGK01000135.1 GCA_018712785.1 Candidatus Choladousia intestinavium
GATTTTTCTGAAGCTGTTTTATTTAAGAAAGCAGTTTTTGTGAGAATCAGGGGGTAGACATCATGCCGAGGAAACTGGAGCTTAGGGGTCAGCGTTTCGGACGCCTTACAGTAATTGACAAAATAGAAAAGAAAGGACAAGGATATCAGGTCTGGCGTTGTCTCTGCGACTGCGGAAATGAAACAGAGGTCACGGAGGACAGGCTGGTATACGGAGGCTACAGAAGCTGCGGTTGCCTGCAGAGAGAGCAGCAGAAAAAGATTCCGGAAACTCTTCACCGTGTGGATGGAACCTGCGTAGAGTGGCTTGAGAAAAGAAAGCACAGAAAAGACAATACCAGCGGCTTCCGAGGGGTTACAGTTTTAAAAAACGGGCGATTCAGAGTTTCCATAGGCTTCAAGGGAAGGAGATACCATGTGGGAATCTATAAAAATTATGAAGAAGCTGTAAGTGCCAGGCTGGAAGCAGAGCAGCAGATACACGGAGGATTTATCAGAGCTTACTATCGCTGGAAGGAGAAGGGAGACGAAAATATTCCGCTGATTTTTCAGGTGGAAAAAAAGGGAAGGGAAATTTCAGATTACCACAAATCAAAATCCGGAGAAAAACCAAAGATAGAAGTGGAAATTTTGCCGGGACTCTGTTAAAATTTTCTGTAAGAGTCCGGGAGGTGGAAAACAGAATGAAAGAGATTTTAATTCTTGAGGATGATAAAAAATTGAACGACGGAATCCGTCTGGCCCTGAAGAATGAATATCTCTGCCGGCAGGCCTTTTCCTTAGAAGAGGCCAGAGAAAAGATGGGAGATCACATGCCGGATCTGATCCTGCTGGATGTAAACCTTCCGGATGGAAGCGGGATGGAATTTTTAGGAGAGATCCGCAGGATAAGCCAGGTGCCGGTACTGATGCTTACAGCCAACAAGATGGAAATGGATATCGTCAGCGGCTTGGAGTCAGGGGCAAATGATTATATCACGAAGCCTTTCAGTCTTATGGTACTCCGGGCGAGGGTGCGGGTCTGGCTTCGGGAATCCCGTGAGGATGAAGGAGTCTTCAGACAGGGGGATTTTACCTTTGATTTTAACCGGATGGAGTTCAGCCGGGGAAAGGCCGGGCTGGAGCTTAGCCGGACGGAACAGAAGCTTCTTCGCTGCCTGCTGGAAAACAGCGGAAGAACCGTGAGCCGGGAGCTTTTGATTGACCGGGTCTGGCAGGGTGAGACAGAATTTGTAGACGAGCATGCTTTGACAGTGGCGGTAAACCGTCTGAGAAAAAAGCTGGGACAAGGGGCAGACGGACGGGAACGGATCCGGACCGTATATGGAATTGGATATATGTGGCTACAGGAGTAGCAGAAAGGAGCAGAAGAACGTGCAGCCAAATCTTCTTGTAATCCTTCTGGGAACGGCAGTTCTTTCGCTGTGTATCTGCGGAGGAACGGCTGTTTTCTTTCTTATGAGGGAGAAAAAGCGTACCGGGCAGATTTTGAGAATGCTCGATCAGGCCTCGGACGGCAGCTTCCGGGAAATTCATCTGAATGAATCTTCGATTTCTCTGATGGAGAACAGTCTATGGAAATATCTTTGCGCCAGACAAGCAGGAGAAAAGGCTCTGCGGCAGGAGAAAGAGAGAATTCAGGCGGATATCTCCGATCTTTCCCACCAGAGCGCTGCCCCTGTGTCTAATATACTTTTGTATTCTCAGCTTCTGGAGGAGTGGCTGGAGGAAAGAGACCTGAGTGAGGATGAGAAGAGGGAGGCTCTGGAGTATCTGGAAGCTGTGAAAGAACAGACCCATGCGCTGGACTTCCTGATTGAAGGGCTTGGGAGACTTTCCCGGATGGAGACCGGAATCATTCATGTGGAAAGAAAGGAACAGGAGCTGGAACCGCTGTTTCACTCCCTGGAGAGGCAGTTTTCTTTAAAGGCCAGAGAAAAGGGGGTACGTCTGACGTTAACAGAAACGGATGCCAGGGCCGTCTTTGATATGAAATGGACGGTGGAGGCGGCGGCTAATCTTGTAGATAATGCCCTGAAATATACGCCCGCCGGAGGAGAGGTAAAAATCAGCGCGGAAACATACTCCTTTTTCGTGAGAATCCGGGTGCAGGATGACGGTATCGGGATTGCGGAGGAAGAACAGCCGAGGATTTTCGGACGTTTTTACCGTTCCCCCTCCCTTTCACAGGAGCCCGGACTGGGAATCGGACTGTATATTGCCAGGGAGATTGTGAAGCAGCAGAAGGGATATATTAAGGTAGAATCAGCCAAAGGAAAGGGGAGTATTTTTTCTGTCTTTCTGCCAGTGAATGAATAGGCTTTGACAGAAAGCGAAATGTCACAGAACCGAGACCTTCTGGAGACAGGTATGAGAGGATCCTATGCTATACTGACTGAAAATACTTAGCGAAAAAATCTGATTTTTTTCAGAGGGGAGGCTTGAGAATGAGCATACTTGAGGTCAGAGGTCTTACGAAAACATACGGAGAGGGCGAAGCGAAGGTACAGGCGCTGCGGGGAATCGATCTGAGTGTTGCCAGAGGAGAATTTGTGGCAGTGGTAGGTTCTTCCGGCAGCGGCAAATCTACCTTTCTGAATCTGGCAGGCGGTCTGGACGTTCCTGACTCCGGGGAAGTGATTGTAGATGGAAGGAACCTTCAGCAGCTGTCCGAGCGGGAGTTAACGATTTTCCGAAGAAGGAAAATCGGATTCGTTTTCCAGCAGTATAATCTGATTCCCATGCTGGATGCCAGGGAGAACATTCTTCTGCCGCTGAGGCTGGATGGAAGGCAGGGAGATGAGGAGTACCTTCAGGAGTTGGTTCATCTCCTTGGACTGGAGGAAAAAATGAAAGCGCTTCCGGGACAGCTTTCAGGAGGACAGCAGCAGAGAGTGGCGATAGCCAGGGCGCTGGCGGCCAAACCATCTCTCATCCTGGCGGACGAGCCCACCGGGAATCTGGACTCCAGAACCAGCCAGGATGTGACAGGCCTGCTGAGGGTTACAGGGGAAAGATTCAGCCAGACCATTGTGATGATTACACACAATGAGGAAATCGCCCAGAGCGCGGACCGGATTCTGCGGATCGAGGATGGGAGGCTGGTGAAATGAGAGACAGAAGACAAAGCCCCCTTTCCCTTCACCGGAGATGGATCCGATCCTGTAAGAAAAATACACTGGCAGTTTTTTTCTGTTTTTTTCTCACCTTTCTGCTTCTTACTCTGCTTCTGGTCCTGCTCCATACGAATCACCGGATCGGGAATCTGCAGGCCAAGGCAGAATTTACTCCCTCGGACTGCTACATAGACGGGCTTACCTGGGAACAGGCAGAGAGTCTGCGTCGGGATGAAGAGATCGAAAAAGCTGCGGTGGAGCAGGCGGGCAGCGAAATTTTCCAGAGAAACAGCCAGCGGTTTCACCTGATGAAGGGGGATGATGCGTCCATGACTATGCTGAACTGCCTAAGAGAAGGACGGCTGCCCCAAAAGCAGGGGGAGATAGCCGCGGAGGAGTGGGTGCTTTTAAACCTGGGAATCCTGCCAAGAATCGGGCAGACCTTTTCTATTGAAAAGGAAGATACCGGGGAAGAACAGCAGGTTACTCTCACGGGGATTCTCTCGGACATCTATCCCAATAAGAAATACGGGCTTCTTTCACTGTACGCGCCTCTTGAGGAAAAGAAAGAAGGGGAAAATTATCTGGTTTATCTCCGGTTCCGGAAAGGAACCGACTATCTGGATAAAACTGACAGGCTGCGAAAAGAGTATCAGCTGGAAGAGGACCAGCTGAAGGAATGTCCTGCCAGAGAGGAAAAGGCAGGACTGTACCGGACGGATGCGCAGATCGTGCCTGTGATTCTCTTAATCTGCATGACGGCTTTTTACGGAGTATATAGGATTGCCTCCATAACCAGAGAGAAGCAGTACGGCATCCTGAGAGCTGTGGGGATGGGAAAAAATCAGATGAAACAAATGATCCTTCTGGAGCTGTATCAAATCTTCGCGGCAGGGGCTCCGGCAGGCGTCGGGGCGGGACTCCTTCTGTCCCAGGCCCTTCTGGCCCTTACAGGGGACCGGGATCTGGAGATCTATCTGTACAATGAGAGAATACAGATTTCTCCTGTAATTCCAGGCGTAGCTATTCTGGTCTGCGCAGGACTTACAGCGCTGCTGGTAGGTATAGCAGGGATGGCGGCCGCTGGGAAGGTTCTCGCTATGTCTCCTGTGGAGGCCATCTCAGGACATGGGGGCAGCAGGGAGAGGAAAGGCGTATTCGCCAAGAGAGCGAATCCGCTTAAAGAAAAGAAAAGAGAAAGAGGAAGCAGCAAAAGCGGCGCTTTGTTTTTTCTGGCTCGAAAATATATGACACTGGATGTAAAAACCAGCTTTTTCGCGGTTCTCACCATCTGCCTGGGCGCGGCACTTTTTACCGGGCTTTTATACCAGGCAAGGATACAGAGGACATTTCGGGCCGACACGAAGGAGATGATGTACCTGAATGGAGACTATTCGGTGACAATGCTGTACTATGACCAGAATGATCAAGGATTGTCCAGAGAAAGCGCGAAAGAGATTGAAAAGCTTCCGGGAATCCAGAGAATTGCCACCAGCTCCGGACTTCCCATACGGGTGATCGAACAGGGGAAAATTAAAAAAAATGAAGCTTATTACGATGAATACAACCGCCGCCGGGAGGAAATTTACGGCTTCTCGGAAGAGGGATTTGACGGGAAGGATCAGGTCTATAAGTCCCTTCTTTTGGGATACAATACGACGGCTCTGCAGGAGCTTGAAAAGTACGTGATTTCCGGAAGCTTTGATCCGGAAGCGCTGGGTGAAGATGAAGTGATCCTATCGGTGGCGCGTACAGATGACACAAAGGAAAACGATACGCCGGGAAACTACCGGGAAGGAACGCCTCTTATGGATTATCAGGCAGGCGATGAGATCACCATAAAATACAGAGAAGACAGGAAAACCTCTTCCAAGGAATATGAGCGGTTTCAGGACGCGGAAGAGCCCTACGTTTATAAAACGTACCGGATTGCAGCCATTGTATCCTTCGCGTATATGTATGACTGCACCCAGACTGTCTATCCGGTATTGATTACGGGAGATAAGCAGCTTAAGGAAGCGGCCCCCGAAAGCGCCTTTCAGTGTGTATACGCGGACGCCCGGGGAGATCTTTCAGAAAAAGAACAGAAAACATTGGAGGAGGAGCTGATTAAGATTACCAGCCGCAGCCCGGACGTTTCCGCCAGAAGCATGATTTCAGAAATACGGCAGAATGAGGGAGTCTACCGGAAGCAGATGGTGTATATATACGGGATTGCCGCAGTCGCCTTTCTGCTGGTGCTTATCCACATGACGAATCACCTTCGGTACCGGATGCAGGCAAGGAGCCGGGAAATCTGTATGCTCAGAGCGGTGGGAATGAGCGTCTCCATGACCAGAAGGATGATTCTCTTTGAAAATCTGATACTGGGCGCTCTGGGATGCGCAGGCGCTTTCCTTCTCTCACAATTCGTTCTCCGGTATCTGTACCGTATTTCGCAGATGCGTTCCTTCGGCCACGCTTTCCATTATCCCTTCGACGCTTATTTCCTTATAGCTGCCGCTTCTCTGCTTTTATGCGCGGCTCTGTCCGGAGGTATACTGAAGGAGTGGAAAACCAGAAATGTGGCGGAGGGGATCAGCCGGGCGGAGTAGAGAAGGAAACCAGAACAAGCTGCTCACATCATTTTGTGTTTATAGAACCATTCCAAAATACGATTGAGATATAGGGCTGTTTCCGCTATACTATAAATACAAGTGATTTCTGTTCCGGGAAATCTGGAGAGTATGCAAAATGCTGCCGCGAAGCGGAACAGAGGATAGGGATGGAACCGTAAATACAGTGCGAAAGGAGGAAGAAAATGGCCAAATACAGATGCAGTGTCTGCGGGTATATTTTTGACGAAGAAAGGGAGGGAAAAGCTTTCAGTGAGCTGGAGCTTTGTCCTGTCTGTCATCAGCCGGCGGAGAAGTTTCAGCTTTATGAAGAGGCAGAGACAAAAGAGAGCCGAAAGGAAGAAGCTTTAAAGCTGGATTACCCTAAGGAGTTTGTCCAGCAGGATGACAGCTGCCGGTATATGAAGGAAATTCACCAGATGGCGGTGACCGGGAAAAGTGTTTCCGCGGCTATGGGAACCGGGCTGCCCATGCCGGGCTGGGACGACGTGCTGATTCTGGGGGCGCAGTTAGATCCCATGCCTTTGGAAGAGGATGCTCCTGTGAATACTAGGACGGTGATTGGAAAACGGGCAGAAAAGCCTTTGATTCTGGAAAATCCTGTCTACATTTCTCATATGTCCTTCGGCGCCTTATCCAGAGAGGCCAAAATCGCTCTGGCTAAGGGTTCTGCCCTGGCAGGAAGCGCTATGTGCTCCGGGGAGGGCGGTATCCTTCCGGAAGAAATGGAAGCGGCAGACAAGTATATATTTGAGTATGTGGGGAATCTTTACAGTGTAACTCCGGAAAATCTGAGGACGGCGGATGCTGTGGAAATTAAAATCGGGCAGGGAACGAAGCCGGGTATGGGCGGTCATCTGCCTGGAGAAAAGGTTACAGAGGAGATTGCCAGAATTCGGAATCGGTCGGTTGGGAAGGATATTATCGCGCCTTCCAGATTCCCGGGGATTGGGACAAAAGAGGAGCTAAAGGAGCTGATCAGCCAGCTCCGCTATGCCTCTGAAGGCAGGCCGGTAGGCGTTAAGATTGCTGCTGGAAGAATCGAAAAAGATCTTGCTTTCTGTACATATGGGGAACCGGATTTTATCACTATTGATGGAAGGGGAGGGGCTACAGGATCTTCTCCCAAGCTTCTTCGGGATTCCGCCAGTGTTCCTACGCTTTATGCCCTGTATCGGGCCAGAAAATATCTGGACAGTATTCACTCTGACATCAGTCTGATTGTTACAGGCGGATTAAGAGTTTCATCTGATTTTGCAAAGGCAATCGCTATGGGAGCGGATGCTGTGGCAATTGCCACAGCGGCTTTGATGGCATTGGGATGCCAGCAGTACAGAATCTGCGGAACAGGTATGTGTCCTATGGGAATAGCCTCCCAGGATAAAGAACTCAGGTCACGTGTGCAGATTGAAGCGGGCGCCGCACGGGTGGGAAATTTCCTGAAAGTATCATTGGAAGAACTGAAAATGTTCGCCAGGATTACAGGACATGAAGACCTGCATGCTCTGTCTGTGGAGGATCTCTGTACTACCAGCAGGGAGATCAGTGAACATACGAATATCCCGCATGTTTAATTTGAAAAAACTTGCTTTTTCCTGCTGATAGAACTTATACATTTTTGAAAGATAAGGCACGGCCGATGGAGCCAGGGCTGCTGTAAGATTAAAAAAGGAGACTGTTACCTGGGAGTTCAAGCTTTTTCAAAGCCTTGCATTCCGCGGGGCAGTCTCCTTCTTTTCAGGAACTTATTTTAAAATAAGATTTTACGCTTTTATGCTGTCTGCTACATTTTTTTAGGCTCTGGGTAAGCCACTCCAAAGGTTTCGGCCGTCATGGATTTAATTCTCTGAACCGTAAGAGGGCGGTCCTGATAGTCTGTGGGAGTTTCGGCAATCTTGTCTACCACATCCATGCCCTCGATCACTTTTCCAAAAGCAGCATAATCTCCGTCCAGATGTGGGGAAGCCTTGTGCATAATGAAAAATTGGGAACCGGCGGAATCAGGATGCATAGCTCTCGCCATGGAGAGAACGCCCGGCTCATGCTTCAAATGATTGGCAAAGCCGTTTCTTGCGAATTCCCCGGGAATTGTATAGCCAGGGCCGCCCATGCCGGTTCCTTCAGGGCATCCGCCCTGAATCATAAAACCGCTGATTACACGATGAAAGGTCAGACCGTCGTAAAATTTATTGTTTACCAGGTTTAAAAAATTATTGACAGAATTCGGAGCTACCTCCGGATAGAGTTCTGCTTTGATTACATCGCCGTTTTCCATTGTAATTGTGACAATTGGATTTTTATTCATCTTTGGCAAGTCCTTTCTTTCTCTGATTTGATTGTAGTGGTTCAGCCTGAGCTGCCGGGCAGCTATAAGGCTGAAGAGATGTCTTCGATATTATATCCCGGTATCTGCAAGATTGCAAGGCGGCAGTTTAAATCTGGCACAGCAGTCCTTTCAAGCTGGGAAAGGAGCCTTCTTTAAAATGTAGTGATCGCCATCATAATCTCAAAAAATGAAAAGAGGACTGGTATTTTTCATTGGAAGGTTGTATACTCAAAAAGATAATCCGCCCTAAACTGCGGGATGTCGTCGGTCAGAGGCGGAAGAGAAAAGAGGTTTGGAAGCAAACTTCCAAACAGCGCGTCAGGAAGAGGAAAAGATGAGGCTGAAACAGGTTGTATACGCACTGGACAGACAGGGAGAAAAGGAAATACGCGGCCTTCATGCCAGACTGAAGCGGGAAGGAATTTTTTGCGGAAGTCTGGAACAGTGGGAGAGAGATGTAAAAGGCTGCCGCAGAGGAGAGAAAAAGATTAACAGAGATAACCTGCGCAATTACATCCTTTTTATTACAGACTCTCCGAAACTCTTAAGAGAAGCTTCAGAGGAGGGCTTCGCCGTGATTGGTTTTTGCCGCACCTCGGAGGATTATTTTCCAGGAGCCGCTTATGTGCTCCAGAGTTTTGAAGGAATTGACGCGTCCTTTCTGGAAGAGTATCTGCTTCGCTCTCAGGGAAGGCCTGTGGTGGTGGCGAAAACCAGGCGGCTGATTCTGCGTGAAACGAAGATGGAAGATTTTTCTTCTCTGTACCGGATCAGCCTTCAGCCAGGGATGCGGTACGGATTGGAAGAAAAGCCCGGGGAAGCGGAGGAAGAGAGACAGAAGCTGAGCGCTTATATAAAAACAGCCTACCGGCTTTATGGCTTTGGTCTCTGGACCGTCCTGCTTGGGGGCAGGGTGATCGGGAGATGCGGGATTACACCGTTTCGTCTGGAGGATGGAAGCTTCGCTCTTGAGCTGGGCTATATGCTGGATGAAAAAGAACAGCATCATGGATATGGGACGGAGATGTGTCAGGCTGTGATCAGGTACGCAAAGAATCGCTTGGAAACGGAGGAGCTATGGTGCAGGATTCATCCCGACAATCTCTCTTCTATCCGATTGGCGGAACGTCTGGGATTTTCCAGGCAGTATACAGGAGAGGACGGCCTTCTTTATTTTTTTCGGACTTAAATTTTAACGGAGGATACTGCATATGTTATTTAATTCGCTGGAGTTCATGATTTTTTTCCCAATTGTATGTCTGGCTTACTATGTAATTCCCCATAGGGTCAGGTATTTATTTCTTTTGGCATGCAGCTACTTCTTTTATATGTGCTGGAATCCCACGTATGCCCTGCTGCTGCTTACATCCACGGCAGCGACATATGGGTGTGGCCTGCTGCTGGGTTCTTTTGAAGAAATTGCAGATGAGAAAAAAAGAAACCTCAGGAAGAAAACGGTTCTGGCGCTGACATTTCTGATCAATCTGGGAATTCTGTTTTTCTTTAAATATTTTAACTTTGCCGCCAGCACGCTGGTACGGCTGCTCGGCCTGGCGAATATTGCTGTGGAGCAGCCGGTTCTGGATCTGGTTCTTCCAGTGGGGATTTCTTTCTATACCTTCCAGTCCCTGGGATACACCATGGACGTGTACAGGAGCGATATAAAGCCTGAAAGGAACTTCTTCAAATATGCGCTTTTTGTTTCATTTTTCCCGCAGATTGTATCCGGCCCTATTGGAAGGGCAAAAAGCCTGCTCCCTCAGATAGACGAGAAGCATTCTTTTTCCTTTGAGCAGGTCCGGGGAGGACTTCTCCTGATGCTGTACGGCTACTTCCAGAAGCTGGTTCTGACAGAGAATCTGGCCATCGCTGTGAACAGCGTGTTTGACACGTATGACCAGAGAACGGGATTTCAGCTTTTGATGGCATCCCTTTTATATGCTTTTCAGATTTACTGTGACTTTGCAAGCTATTCGAACCTTGCAAGGGGCGCGGCGCAGGTTATGGGATTCCGTCTTATGGAGAATTTTAATGTTCCATATTTCTCACAGTCTGTGGCGGAGTTCTGGAGAAGGTGGCACATTTCCCTTTCCTCCTGGTTCAGGGATTATCTGTACATTCCCTTGGGAGGAAACCGCAAGGGAAAACTGCGTAAGCATCTGAATATTATGATTGTTTTTCTTGTCAGCGGACTCTGGCACGGAGCCAGCGGACATTATGTAGTATGGGGATTCTTAAACGGGATTTATCAGGTGATAGGAGAATGGATGCGCCCGGTTAAAAAATGGCTGGTGAAAGTATTTAGGGTGGATGAAGAGGCATTCAGCCATAAACTGTTAAAAGGTATTTTTACCTTTGCTCTGATTGACGTAAGCTGGATTTTTTTCAGGAATCCTTTTATCCAGTCCCTGAAGATCCTGTTTCGTATCGCCGGATTGAATACAGACACCTACTGGTTTACCTGGGGTAATAATCTGGAGGCCATGGGGCTTACAGCTCAGTCCAGAAACCTTTTAGTGGCGGCTCTGGCAGTGCTGCTGCTGGTGGAGATCTGTCAGTATAAAAAGATCCGCCTGACGGAGTGGATTACAAGACAGGGAATCTGGTTCCGCTGGCTGATTTATTTCGCGGCGATTTTTGGAATATTGATTTTCGGCGTATACGGACCTGGATACGATGCCAGTCAGTTCATTTACGCGCAGTTCTAAAGGAGGGGCAGGATGAAAAAAAGAGTTGGCAGAATTGTCTCTGTTGTGGCTTTCCTGATTCTCTTCTGTATTCTGTTTTTACGAGTTTCAGAAATCTTCCGGGCCAAGACCTCCAACGCGTCCGATATGGTCCACACGTTTTATGATATAGAAGAAGATACATTGGATGTTCTGTGTTTGGGAAGCAGTCATGCTTACTATGGTTTTCAGCCAAATGTACTTTGGAATGAATATGGAATTACTTCCTGTGTCCTGGGAAGTCCTCAGCAAACGGCAGCCCTTTCTTACTATTTGCTGAAAGAAGCTTTACAGTATCAGAAACCGGAAGTTGTATTATTTGAGTCTTATTATCTCTGGTTTGATCAGCTTTACACGAAGGAAGAAAGGCTGCGCCAGGCGATGGATCCCATGCGGTTTGGAACGGTAAAGATGGAAATGGTGGATGAACTTCTGGGAGATCTGTCCTGGAAAGAGAAGTTTAATTATTACGTTCCTTTTATGACCTATCATCAGAGATGGCAGGAGCTGGAGAATTCAGATTTTCATTCCAAACCGTATCTGAAAGGATCTTTTATGAGAGCCAATGTTCATTCTATGGAAGATCTTGGGGTCGCCCGGGAAGCTGTAGAGATACCGGAAACCAGTCTGGAATATCTGAACAAGATGGTAGAACTCTGCGAGAATGAAGGGATTCACTTTGTAATGTTCTGCACTCCTTTTGGGGTAATTGACAGCGAGGAAGGTTATTGGGAGAAACAGGGAGTTGTCCTTTCGGTAGAAGAATACGCGAAAGAGAACAATATTCCATTCTTTTTCTTTCAGAAGACGGGAGAAGCTGGAATTAGTTTGACAGAGGATCTCTGTGATACAGGTCACCTGAATGTATATGGAGCAGAGAAATGTACAAAGACGATTGGACAGTATCTGTCCCAGGAGCTTGGGCTGAAAAGCCATAAAGGAGAAATAGGGTATGAATCCTGGGATGCGGATTATACATTATATCTGAAAGACCTGGAGGCGATGATTGCAAAGCAGGAAGAATGAGAGGTGGCAAAATATGAAAAAAGCAGTTCGATGGACAGCTGC